>JBDNGO010000033.1:0-7824 GCA_041689245.1 Flavobacteriaceae bacterium
AAATGCTCTTCTAAATCATAAATCTCTTGAAGGATGGCATATCTTTCTGGAGTTTTTCTATGTTTTTTAGATTCTAAAAATGTAGTAAAAACATTTTTTACAATGTCTTGATTTTCTTTTGTACCCATTTTTCTGAATTTACCGAAGCAACAAATTTAAGGTTAATTATCAATATAATTTATCTTTTTATAAAATGATATCTACATTGTATTAACACGTTCTACTTTTTGTACACCATCAACTTTTTTTATGCTAGCAATTAGCTTAGTTAATTGTGTTTTATTCTTAACACTAATAGATAATTTCCCTTCAAAAACACCATAATCTCCAGAAATATTAATGTTGTGTATATAAACATCCATAGTGTTAGAAATGATACGTGTTAAGTTGTTTACAATTCCTTTTTTATCATTTCCACTTACTTTTAAAATGGCTTTAAATTCTTGCTTAGAAGAATCTATCCATGTTGCTTTTAATACTCTGTAAGCATAATTTGATTGCAAGGAAATTGCATTCGGGCAATCTTTTTTATGAATTTTTATTCCTTCGTTTATTGTTAAAAATCCAAATACTTTATCTCCCGGAATTGGGTTGCAACATTTAGAAATCGTATAATCTAGTTTTTCGTCTTCGTTACCGAAAACAAGCGCATCGTATTTGCTGTTAACTTCTTCCTTATCAATGTTTTCTTTACTTGGAGAACGTTTTAATCTGTTCTTAAAAAAACTAATAAAAGCATTGCTTTTTTGACTAGCAAAGGCTTTTAATTGCTGATTATCTATGGCGCCATTTCCAATTCTGTAAAATAAATCGAAACTTGTTTTTAACGATAAATATGCTACCATTTCATTGATAACACGATCGTTTAACGTAATTTTTAAATGACGTAATTTTCTAATTAAAATAGCTTTTCCTTCTTCGGCAATTTTCTTTTCTTCTTCTTTAAGAGCTGTTTTAATTTTGGTTCTAGCTCTCGCGGTCATTACAAAATCTAGCCATCTTACATTTGGTTTATTAACAGAAGATGTATGTACTTCAACATGATCGCCGCTTTTTAATTCGTAACTTAAAGGAACTAGTTTTCCGTTTACTTTTGCGCCTCTACATTTTAAACCAACATCAGTATGAACAGAAAAAGCAAAATCTAAAGCTGATGCCCCTTTGGGCAATGATTTTAAATCTCCTTTAGGAGTAAAAACAAAAATCTCTTTAGAATATAAGTTTAGTTTAAAATCTTCTACAAAATCTACTGCATTTGCACTTTGATTTTCTAACGTTTCTTTTAATTTATTTAACCAAGTATCTAATCCGTTTTCTTTTACTGTACCTTGTTTGTATTTAAAATGTGCAGCATATCCTTTTTCTGCAATTTCATCCATTCGTTCTGAACGAATTTGTACTTCTACCCATTTGCTACCTGGTCCAATTACCGTAATATGCAACGCTTCATACCCTGTAGATTTTGGTTGCGAAATCCAATCACGCAAGCGGGAAGGATTAGGTTTAAAGAAGTCTGTGACGATCGAATATATTTTCCAAGCATCAAATTTTTCATCATTAGAATCTGGCTTAAAAATAACACGAATTGCAAACTTATCATATACTTCATCAAAAGAAACATTTTGTGTTTTCATTTTTCTGCGGATAGAAAAAATGGATTTGCTTCTTCCTTTAATTTGATACTTAAAATCTTCTTTTTGTAGGCCTTCATCTAAAATTGCCTCAAAAGATTCTATATATTTTTGTTGTTCTTCTTTACTTTCTTTTATTTTACTTGAAATATCTAAATAAACCTCTGGTTCTGTATATTTTAAACCTAAATCTTCTAGTTCTGTTTTAATATTGTATAAACCTAATCGATGTGCTAAAGGAGCATAAATGTATAATGTTTCTGAGGCAATTTTAACTTGCTTTTGCTCTGGCATAGCATCCATTGTTTGCATATTGTGCAAACGGTCTGCAATTTTTATTAAAATTACACGAACATCATCGTTTAAAGTAAGCAGCATTTTTCTAAAATTTTCTGCTTGTATAGAGGCATCTTGACCTTTATTTAACCGAGATATTTTTGTCAATCCGTTAACAATACGAGCTATGTTTTGTCCAAATAATCGCTCTATATCTTCTATAGTATAGTAGGTGTCTTCTACAACATCGTGTAATAATGCAGCAGCAATAGAAGTTGCACCTAAACCAATTTCATATGCCACAATTTTAGCAACAGCAATTGGATGAAATATATAAGGCTCGCCAGATTTTCTTCGTTGCTCAGAATGTGCTTCAACAGCTATATCAAAAGCAGAACGAATCAGTTTTTTATCTTGTGCTGATAAAGTTTGATATGAGCCTTTTAAAAGGTCTTTATATCGTTTAGAAATTTCTTTATTTTCTTCTTCGATGGTTGCCGTATACATCATATACTAAAAGTAGAATAAATTATGAATTGAGCAAAGCTTTTTTTAACTTTTGATTGAATACTTATTTATTTAAATTCTGAACTCTTTGTAACAGTGTTGGATGTGAATAATGCATAAAAACATACGCAGCATGTGGTGTTAAATTACTCAAGCTATTTTTAGAAAGTTTCTTTAATGAAGTAATTAATGGTGTTGCATAAAATGTTTCTTTTGCATAATTATCTGCTTGATATTCAAACTTCCTAGACATTACATTCATGCATAAACCAGTAACTTCAGAAATTGGTGAATAGATGATTCCGAATACTATTAGACCAATATGAAAACTCGGAATGGTAACGCCCAACGCTTCAGAAAAAATAGGTAGATTCATAAATAATGATAGTAGCCAAAGTGTGAAACCGGTTAATAAAATGGAAGAAGTAAGATTAAATACGATATGCTTACACTTATAATGACCAACTTCGTGTGCTAAAACAGCAACAATTTCTTCAGTTTCTAAATCATGTATTAAGGTGTCGTATAATGTGATTCTTTTTTGTTTTCCAAAACCAGAAAAGTACGCATTTGCTTTGGTTGATCTTTTAGAGCCATCAATCACAAATATGTTATTTAATGTAAATCCTACTTTTTGAGCATAGTCTTCAATAGCAGATTTTAATTCGCCATCTTCTAATGCTTTTTGGGTATTAAATATAGGAACGATTAATTTAGAATAAAACAGGTTCATAAACACAGAAAATAGAGCAATGACAACCCAAGCATATATCCAGAAGTTTGTGCCCGCAAATTCATAGAACCAAACAAGCAGTGCTAAAAGGCCACCACCAAGAACAACAGTCATAAGCATCCCTTTAATTTTATCTAAAATAAAAGTCTTCTTAGTTGTTTTATTAAATCCAAATTTTTCTTCAATCACAAATGTTTTATAAATGGAAAAAGGCGTGTTTATAATGTCGGATCCAATCAGTATAATTCCAAAGAAAATTAATGTGATAATAATGGTGTTTGAACTATAACTTCTAGCAATTTCATCGATGTATTTAAATCCATCAAAAAAGAAAAAGGCAAGTGTAAGTGCCAAAGAAAAGAATCCCGTTATATTAGAGAATTTAGCGTTTGTCTTTTTATAATCTTGCGATTTTTCGTATTCTTCTTTATCATAAACATCTTCTAATTCAGACGGAATTGCATCATCAAAATGTTTTGAATTTAACCTGTCTAAAATTTTATCAATTATAAAATTGATGACAAGAATTGCGATAAGGATGTAAAATAGCGTAGTAGGTTGCATTTGAAATTTTAGTAATGATTTAGATAGATTATACTTAAAAACCTCGTTGTCTTTTTGCTTCAAAAATGATAATGGCAGCAGCTACAGACACATTCATAGAGTCAATTGCTCCTTGCATTGGTATGTTAATGTTTTGTGTTGCAGCGTCTCTAAATTCTTCCGTTAACCCAGTAGCTTCTGTACCAACTACAATAGCGGTTGCTTTTGTATAATCTTCTTTATGATATTCATTCGAATTTTGCAACGTAGTTGCGTAGATATCAATATTTTTTTCTTGTAAGAATTGTATAATTTCTTCTGAGGTTCCTGTGGCAATCTGATTGGTAAACAAACAACCTACACTAGATCTAATAATATTAGGATTATACAAATCAGTTTTAGGATTTGCTATCAAAACGGCATCAATATTTGCAGCGTCTGCAGTGCGCAATAAAGCACCAATATTTCCAGGTTTCTCAAGTGATTCAGTAACTAAAACAAGTGGGGTAGAAGTATTGAATTGTATGTTTTCTAAGGCAAAATCTTTTGTTTGTACAACAGCAATGATTCCTTCAGTTGTATCTCTATATGCAATCTTTTGATAGACTTCTTTTGAAACGGAAATAATTTCAGTTTGCTCGTTTATAAAACCTTCAATTTCATCTACAGTAATAACACTTTCACAAAACAATATCGTTTTTATCGTGTACTTACCTTTTAAGGCTAAAGAAATTTCACGTTTTCCTTCTATAGTAAACAATCCCAATTTTTTACGTTCACGAGATTTCTCTTGAAGTTTTAAAATGTTTTTTATAATTGGGTTTTGAATACTGTGAATTTCTTTCATACAGCACAAATGTATCTATATTCAATCCATAAAACAAGTTGTTTTTTTTGTAAATGTGATAAATAACTCAAGTAGTAAAAATACGTTTTGGTAAAATAATATTGAAAAAAACGATTACAAGTGTTAAAAACAATTTAAAAAGCCTCATTAAATGAGGCTTTTTTTATTTTAAAAAATAGTATAAAGCTAAATTTAAATTACTTGATAAAAACTTTCTGAATTGTAGCAACAGAATCACAACGTTTAATATACAATTGAATGTTAGATAAACTACCTTTTCCACTAATTAAATATTCTGGACAAGGCTCTATTCTTGGTTTACTTTCGCTAAAATTGACATCTCCATTTTTAAGAATCTCATTCACAATAATAGAATCTAAATTGTTTTGTGTTAAAACAGCTTGTGCTTCTGGTGTATACACTTTTTCTCTAATTCGTATTGTTTTTAAGGTTCTTGCGTCCATTCCGTAATCAAAAGAAACATCTTTTCCAGTCCAAATAAAGTACACAAAGACACCTCCAATAGAAAATCCAATTAAATAATATAAAACACGTTTTGGCCAATCCATCAATAAGTATTTAGGATTGCAAAAGTAGGGAAATAAACGGATTAAATAATCAATAAATTAATATCTCTAAAAGGTAAATTAAACCAATTAGCTACAGTTTTGCTTGTTAATATTCCGTGATAAAAATACATTCCGTTTCGTAAACTTTTATCAAAACGAGCAGCATTTTCAAATCCTCCTTCTTCAGCAATACTTAATAAATAAGGTGTAAATATATTACTTATAGAAACCGATGCCGTTCTTGCATATCTAGACGGAATATTCGGTACACAATAATGTGTTACGCCATGTTCAACAAAAGTGGGTTCGCTATGAGTTGTTACTCTAGATGTTTCAAAACATCCACCACAATCAATACTAACATCAACAATTAAAGCACCATCTTTCATTTGCTGAACCATATCTTCCGTTACCATAATTGGCGAACGATTTTTTCCTCTAATGGCTCCGATAGCAATATCGCAACGCATTAACGCTTTTAATAAGGTTTTTGGTTGTATGGTTGATGTATAAATAGGTGTATTTAAACAATGTTGTAATCTTCTTAATTTGGTTATCGAATTGTCAAATACTTTTATGCGAGCACCTAATCCCAATGCAGAACGCGCAGCAAATTCGCCAACAGTTCCTGCTCCAATAATGACAACATCAGTAGGAGGAACGCCACTAATATTACCAACCAACAATCCGTTTCCGTTATTGCTATTACTTAGTAATTCTGCTGCAATTAGCATAGAAGCTGTTCCAGCAATTTCACTTAAAGATTTTACAATCGGATAAAATCCGTGTTCATCTTTTATATAATCAAAAGCAAATGCAGTAATTCTTTTTTTAGCAAGTGTTTCGAAATACTTCTTTGTTTGTGTTTTTAGCTGCAATGCAGATAACAACACACTTTGTGGCTTTATATAGTCTATTTCTTGTAATGTTGGCGGAGCAACTTTTAAGATAATATTACAACCAAAAGCTTCTTCTACGTTGTACGATATTTTTGCACCAGCTTCAGAATATTCTTTATCGCTATAATTGGCAGCATTTCCGGCACCAGTTTCTACAACAATTCTATGTCCGTGAGCTGTTAATGCAGCAACAGCATCTGGAGTTAAACAAATGCGTTTTTCTTCAAAATGGGTTTCTTTGGGTAAACCAATAAATAATTCTCCTTTATGTTTTTTAATTTCTAGCATTTCTTCTTGTGGAAGTAATTCTTCTTTGCTAAACGGAGAATATAGGCTCATATCTTATTTTTTAATTGAATAGTTCGATTTCCATTTTCTAAAACAGAAAGATGTATTTCAGTTGCCTCTAAAGGTAGTAAATTTTCGATATTCTGTGGCCATTCAATTAAACACCAAGCATCAGCATACAAATAATCTTCAATTCCGATATCATAGGCTTCGTTTTCGTCTTCAATTCTATAGAAATCAAAATGATACACAATCTCAGAACTTGCTGTATGATATTCATTTACCAATGAAAAAGTAGGGGAGCTAGCAACATCTTTAATTTCGAGTTCTTTACAAATTTCTTTAATTAAGGTTGTTTTACCTACACCCATTTCTCCATAAAAAAGGAGAATCTTACTTTTTGAAGTTGCAATGATTTCTTTTGCAATTTCATTAAGTTCAGAAATGGAATAATTTTTGTTCATGTAACAAAAATACTTAAAAAGTAAGTTTGTAAACAAAATAAAAGATTAATTTAGTAAATCTAACAGAATACTATGAATCAATTAATTAAAAAAATAACAACACTTATTTTAATGTTTTTCTTTATTAATTGTAGTGTAAATCAACTAATAAAAAGAAATCATTTAAAAACAAAAACTCTTTTTGAAGAACTTTTTGTGAAATATAACAACGCTTTTAGTGTTCAATCCACTTATATAAACACATCTTATGTTTGGTCTAATTATAATGATAGTATTATCGTTTTTAAGTTGCAAAACGGGAAGATAACTGACAGTTTTAATAAATTTAATACCAATAAATTTTTGAAGAAGAAAATAGAAAATATTTTTTAAAAATAATCTCTGGAAACTTCAATGAAATTCATCAAATTATTGTAAACAAAAACTAAATATCATGAAAAAAATATTTACATTATTTATTATTGTATTTGTTTTGGGATGCAGTAAAAATTCAACATCACAAATGGAACTAAGTTTTAGTTTAATTGGTCAAGATAATCTCTACGGTGTTGGGACTGAAGGAATAACAAAATCTAATTTGATTATAAAAGACTCTAGCTCTTGGAATAATATTATGGCTAAAATGAATTTGCAAAATAATCAAACAGATAAATTTACTGAAACTAGTGTTGATTTTAATCAGTATATAATTGTTGCAATTTTTGATAAAGTGTATGGTAACGGAGGTCATACAATTGATGTTACAAGTATTACAGAAAATGAATCAAATATAATTATTAAGGTAGAGAATTTAAGTAAAGGAGCTTTAATTAATGTTGTAACTCAACCATATCATATTGTGAAAATTTTAAAAACTGATAAGAATATTGTTTTTGAATAATATTCTTTTCTGTTTTTATTTCGCTTCATAAATAGCACACGGAATAATCATTTCTTCTAAAGAAATTCCGCCATGTTGATAGGTGTTTTAATTTTGTCATTCCTGCGTAGGCAGGAATCCAGAATAAATACATCCATATAAATAAACTTAGTATAGATTCCCATTTTCATGGGAATGACATTTTAGT
>JBDNGO010000034.1:0-10966 GCA_041689245.1 Flavobacteriaceae bacterium
CATAAACTGATATGAAGCTTCGTATTCATTCGGAATTACACCTTCTAAAATAGCTTCCTTTATCGCTTCTTTTAATTGACCAATTTCTCTACAAGGTTCTAAATTAAATGTTTCCATAATGATTTCACCAGAAATTGGAGGCTGAAAATTACGTACTTGATCACGCTCTTCAACTTCTTTTATTTTATTTCTAACCAATTCGAAATTCTTGTGATACCTTTTAAATTTATTTGAATTTTTAGTAGTAATATCTGCTTCACATAACGTCATTAACGAATCAATATCATCACCAGCATCAAAAATTAATCTTCTTACAGCAGAATCTGTAACTTCACTTGCCAACACAATTGGTCTTGAACTCAACAATACCATTTTCTGAACAAATTTCATTTTGTTATTTAATGGCATTTTTAAACGTTTAAACAATTTAAAAACCATTCTAGAGCCCACAAATTCGTGTGCATGAAATGTCCAACCTATTTTTTTATGAAACTTTTTTGTTGGTGCTTTTCCTATATCGTGTAACAAAGCTGACCAACGCAACCAAACATCATTTGTGTTTTCAGAAATATTATCTACAACTTCAAAGGTGTGATAAAAATTATCTTTATGCTTCTGCCCTTCAACCTCTTCTACTCCTTTTAAAGCAATTAATTCTGGTAAAATAAGTGGTAATAACTGAGTAGATTCTAATAATAAAAATCCAACTGATGGTTTTGCAGAAAGCATTATTTTGTTCAACTCATCTACAATTCGCTCTTTGGTAATAATTTTTAATCGTTCTGCATTTTTAGAAATCGCTTCTAAAGATTTAGACTCAATTGTAAAATGTAATTGACTTGCAAATCTAATTGCACGCATCATGCGTAAAGGATCATCAGAATAGGTAATATTTGGTTCTAACGGAGTTCTTATAATTTTAGCTTTTAAATCTTCCACTCCATTAAACGGATCTAACAACAAACCGAAATCCTCTTTATTTAAACTTAACGCCAAGGCGTTTATCGTAAAATCCCTTCTGTTTTGATCGTCTTGTAAGGTTCCTTCTTCAACTTCAGGGTTTCTACTTTCTTCTGAATACGATTCTTTTCTAGCGCCAACAAACTCAATTTCAATGTCTTTATAACGCAACATTGCTGTTCCGTAGGTTTTAAAAACTTGCACTTTTGGTTTTGTTGGTAATAATTGAGCCACTTTCTCAGCCAATTCTATTCCGCTTCCTATAGCAACAACATCAACATCTTTTGCATTTCCTCTTTCCAATAAATAATCACGTACAAAACCACCAATCACATAGCTTTTTATTCCTAATAATTCTGAAGCTTTAGAAATATAGCTAAAAATGGAAGCAGAAATTGCGTCTTTATAAATTTGCTCTTGCATGTACTTTTACTCTTTTTTAATATAGAATTTATTTATTTCTTTTAAAGCAGTTTTTAGCAAATCATAGTTCAACTCTGCATCTTTGATTGGATTCAATTGCAAATCGGTAATATCATATAAACCAGTTGCAAACACTTTTGTAATTCGGTCTTTCTCTATAATTGCATAATTATTATTATAGCCACTCACAAACCAATCTCTAGGTTCTAAGTTAAATAAATTTTGACCAAAACTATACGAATCCATTGGCGATTTTACACCCAAATAAGTACTCATTAACGTTGGTGCTAAATCGTAGTGCAATGAAAGTTCGTTGTGTTTTTTTGGTGCTTTAGAAGCATCAAACAACAACATTGGCACTTTTATTTGATATTTTGAATAATTTCCTCCGTGTTGCCAATATCCTTTTTTATTGTCGTTAAATTCTTGTCCATGATCTCCAGTAATTATGATTATTGTTGATTCTAGTAAATTTTCACTTTCTAGTTTATTTAAAATTCTCCCTATTTGACTATCAATAAAATGAACTGCATTTTTATATCGATTAAAAAACAAGGTTGGGTCATAATCATCATCTAATTCAAAATAATTTACAACTTCTAATGACGGTTTAAAAGGCAAATTATAATCTTCAGGGTATTCATATGCATGCGCTGCATCATAAAATAAGTAGCTAAAGAATGGATTTTTATTTGACGTTTTTATTGAATTCAAAAATTCATCCGTAATTTCAATATCCCTTCCAATTACTGTTTCTGATTTAGACGATAATCTTAAATTTGGAATTGAAGCAAATGCGTTTTTATCAAAAGGAGGGTTCTGAATCGTTGCGCTTCCTAAAATATCAAAAGAATAGTCTTGTTTTTGCATTTCATCTATAAGAACAGGAGTCTTTTCTATTTGTGTAAATTGCTCCCAGTACAATCCAGAAATGCCATAAAACATAGAAAAAACACCTCCATCAGTTCCATTTGAGCCGCTATAATGATTTGTAAAATATTGTGCTTTTTTAGATAATTTATAAATATTTGGTGTAACGATACTATCCATACAATCAAATCTCCATGAGTCTATATTTAAAAGCAGTATGTTTTTTTGATTCTTAGGTTTCTCAGAAATGATTTCTGTTAAAGGATATTTTATAGCATTTGTATAACTGATTTTATATAAATCTCTATTTTTTCTAGCTTTTTCAATATCAACAAAACCATTATCTGTTAAAAATCTTTTTGCTGTTAGTGGATGAAACAAAGGATATACATGAGTAATTTGAGTAATTGGTCTGTAATAACTTGCATCTGCCCAAGCATACACAAAATGTGTAAACAAAAGAGTAACTATAAACGTATATGAAAGTAGCTTTACCCTTAGGTTCCAGTTTTTTGCAACAATTTTTTTGGCTACATATAAAATAAAAACCTGTAAAAGCGCAAGTCCAATAATTTTTAAAACCGCTAAAAAAATTGTCGTACTAGAAACCGGAAATACATCAATCGGGTTTTTACCTATAGCTAGTTTAAAAATAAAAGGAGATAAATGAACTCTGAACTGACTAAAAACGATACTATCAAGTGCTAATGTCAACAGGGATAATAATGACAAAACGATAAAAAATATTTTTGAAATTTTTTCACTTTTAGTTAAAAAATAAATAAAATAACTAATAAAAAGTGTTGGCAGAAACAGTAAAATAAAATGACTTATTGTAGAGAAAACACTATATAAATTTGCTAAGAAATAATCTGAACTTTCTATATATTTCACATACGTTTTAGCAATATAAAATACAATGACCAAGTTTAATAAAAAACCTATAAATAATTCTTTTTTAAAAATTTTCTTCATCCTTATTGTGTATCTGCTATTCTCTAAGAATTACAATAGCACCATCTACATCAATCTTTAAAATTCTTGATGGTGATTTTGAAAATTCTTCAAGCTGTAAATTTACTATATAATCAACGCTATTCAAAATAGTAGCACTAATTTCTGAAAATGATTTTGGTGTTGGTTCTCCACTATTATTTGCTGATGTAGAAACAATTGGTTTCCCAAATTCTTTAATGAATGCTTTGCAAAAATCGTTTTGTACTATTCTAATCGCAATAGTATTGTCAGCCGCAATACAATTCTTAGCCAATCCTTTTGGGTTGTTATAAATAATCGTTGTTGGTTTTGTTGCTGCTTCAAGTTCTTCTATCGCTCTTTTGGGAATATTTTCTACATACTTAGAAAGCATTTTTAAAGAATCAACTAGAATTATTAAACTCTTACTTTCTGAGCGTTGTTTAATTCTAAAAACTTCTGAAACTGCTTTAGAATTTGTCGCGTCGCAACCAATTCCCCAAACTGTATCTGTTGGGTATAAAAGTGTTTTCCCTTCTTTTAAAGCTTTTACTAAACGTTCAATTTCTTCCGTGTTCAAAACTGATAGAATTTATTCGTTTTTCTTTGCTACAGTTGCATGTTGCATAAAAAACATATCAAGCTGAGACCCTAATAAAACAATGTTAAATAACACTGCAAAAGGAAAATATAAAAATGATTTTGTGGTATTAATTCCTTCTATACTCTGGATGTTATAACCACAATCTTTATACATTCTTTTGATACTTCTTTTCGTAAAAAAACGATAATGAGTTCTGTCTAAAATTAAGTCATCTGTATATTTCCAATCTCTTTTAAAAATCATTTTAAAAAGATTTTTAGAATATCTAACATTTGGAATTGAAGTTACCAAAACACCTTCTTTTTTTAGTTTCGCTTTTAGATTTACAATATCATCCCAAGGTTCTAACAAATGCTCAATAACATCATTCATTACAATGACATCAAAATAATTATCTGGCAAATCTTTTAGAGTTTCATCTAACGTCCCAAATAGTACTTTTGTTAGTTTTTGTTTAGCTTCTTTTGCTGATTCTTCAAATGGTTCTACTCCCCAAGTTTCTACTCCTTCTTTTACCAATTGAGCAGGAAAATTACCTGATCCACAACCAATTTCTAAAATAGTTTTTGCAGATTCCGGGATAAAAACTAACATTTCTGATCTTACCTTTTTATAATATTCTGTGTCTTTAATATCCATAATGTTTTATTTTATTGCTCAATTTTAAAAGGCAAATTCGTAGATCTTTTACTTAACAAAGTTCCTTTTTTAAGTGAATGAGCATAATACTTCATCAATTCAAAAAACAAATATAGATTTAATTTTAGTTTCGGAATAAAAAAGAAACAAATTCCGATGACTGCTAAAAGAAATTTAGAAACCAAACTCATAAAAATAAGGATGCGCAATAGTAAAAACCGTGTCAATCCTTTAAAATGATTACGAATGTAAACGTGTTTAGAAATTAACACTTCTGACTTAGTAATTTTCGATGTATTTATATTTATTCTCGATGCTCCACCATGATTGTGAATGATATTTACATTTTTAAGCAGTACAACTTCTCCTTTAGTATCTCTTACTTTTTTACTTAAATCTACATCTTCAAAATACATCCAATAATCTTCGTTCCAGCCATTTATCTTTTGAAACCATTTTCTAGAAATAAAAACTACAGAACCAGAAACCCAATCAGGAAAGACCTTTTTATCATCTTGTTTTGTTTTTTTTGCTATTAATTTATAGATAGCTCTAGTGATTCCGAATAAAGTTAATGGTCCAGGGAAAACTCTGTTTACATCTTCAAAAGAACCATTATTATTTAGTTGATTACAAGAAACAATTCCGTAGTTTTTATTAGCATTTAAAGATGCTAACATTTTATGAATTGCGCTTTCATCTGCAATCGTATCCGGATTTAAAAACAACATATTTTTTCCGACAGAATGTATTGCTCCTAAATTACATCCATTTGCAAAACCATTGTTTCCTGAGTTTTCAATAAATCTAAAATTCGAGTATTTTTCTGAAAATTCTTTTAATTTTCCATCATTAGAATTATTATCAATAATAACGACCTCAAAAGTGAAGTTTTCTTGAGTTATATCAGTTAACGAATCCAAGCAGTTTTTTAACTGTTTCCAACTTTTATAATTTACAATAATGATAGAAACATCTTTTTCTATACTATTTACATCAAAGTTTTCAATTGGATTTTTTACTGTTTTAGTCGTTCTATATTTTAAGTTTAACACTTCAACATATCTTATCCAAACTCCAAATGCATGAACCCAAGAAATTACAAATCCTTTAGTTCCATCAAGAAATCCAAACTGGATGATAAACTGAATAAAAAACCGAACAAAAGGTTTTAAAAATAGATGATATGGCGTAACAATCTGCCCTTTTTCTAAAAGCTCTTGTGCTTGTAATTTTGCGTAATTTTTAAGCTTATTTTTATATTGGCTGTAGTTTTTATACGAATAATGATTTATTCTTTCTTTTAAGAAACCAATATTGCCTTTGGTATAAATTTTTTCGTGAACTTTTCCAACATATTTACACGAATCTTTTCTAAATAATCGAATAACCTTATCTCTTTTCCAACCACTAAAATTTAATTTTTTTCTTTTAAAGAAAAACCTTCTATACACGTGAAATGCAGTAAAATCAGAATTTGAATTTGCAGTTTGTAGTATTTCTCCTTTTAATTTTTCTGGAATTATTTCATCTGCATCTAATAGAAAAACCCAATCATTAGAAGCTTTGCTAATCGCAAAATTCTTTTGATTTGAGAAATCATCAAATGTTCTTTGAAGTAAAATAGCTCTAGATTCTTTTATAATGTCAACAGTTTTATCTGTACTAAAAGAATCGATTACAATAATTTCATCAGCAAAATCAACCGAATCTAATGCTCTTTGGATATTAGATTCTTCATTAAAAGTTGGAATAATTGCTGTAATTTTTGTCATAAAACTAAAAGGCTACATCATATTCGCGCAAGGCATCATTTAATGATGTTTTTTTATCTGTACTCTCTTTTCGTTTCCCAATAATTAATGCACACGGAACACTATATTCACCTGCTGCAAATTTCTTTATATAACTTCCAGGAATTACCACAGAACGAGCGGGAACAATTCCTTTCATTTCTATTGGTTCATTTCCTGTAACATCTATAATTTTTGTGGATGCAGTTAATACAACATTTGCTCCTAAAACAGCTTCAGTTTCTATTTTAACTCCCTCTACAACAATACAACGAGAACCTATAAAAGCGCCATCTTCAATAATCACTGGTGCAGCTTGCAACGGCTCTAAAACCCCACCAATTCCAACGCCACCAGATAAATGTACATTTTTTCCAATTTGTGCGCAACTACCAACTGTTGCCCAAGTATCTACCATGGTACCTTCATCAACATAGGCACCAATATTTACATAACTTGGCATTAAAATAGTTCCTGAAGAAATATATGCTCCATAACGAGCAACTGCATTTGGTACAACTCTAATTCCTTTTTCTGCGTAATTTCTTTTCAGTGGAATTTTATCGTGATATTCAAAAATACCAGCTTCTAAGGTTTCCATTTTCTGAATTGGAAAATACAAAACAACGCCTTTTTTCACCCATTCATTTACTTGCCAACCATTTGGTGTTGGTTCAGCAACTCTTAACATTCCAACATCTAATAAATCTATTACTTTTCGTATTGCAAGAATTGTTTTTTCTTCTTTTAATAATGCTCTATTATTCCAAGCATTTTCTATTATTTCTCTTACGTTTTCCATTCTATAAAGTATCTTTCTGCAAATATAAATTTATCTGTAAAAATCTAAGCGAAGATACATTTTTTAAACAGATATTTCTTGCTTGTTTAAATTCCGTATTTTTGCCAAAAAGGAATTTAATGAGTAGAGTTTTAGCAATTGATTATGGCAAAGTAAGAACAGGGATTGCAGTTACAGACGAACTGCAAATTATTGCTTCTGGGTTAACAACCGTTGCTACTTCTGATTTGATTCCGTTTTTAACAGCATATACCCAAAAAGAAAATGTAACCTTATTTTTAGTTGGATTACCCAAGCAAATGGATAATTCTGAAAGTGAGAGCGAAGTCTTAATTGCTCCTTTTTTAGAAAAACTGAAGAAACAATTTCCACTAATACCAGTACAAAGAGTAGATGAACGTTTTACTTCTAAAATGGCTTTTCAAACAATGTTAGATGGTGGAATGAAGAAAAAACAACGTCAAAATAAAGAATTGATAGACGAAATAAGCGCCACAATTATTTTACAATCTTATTTATATAACAAATAAGTTTTTCAACGTATTCATTCTTCGTATTTTTGCAACCAAATTTTACAATAAATGATATTACCAATAGTAGCTTACGGTGATCCTGTTTTAAGAAAAGTAGGAAAAGAAATTAATAAAGAGTATCTAAATTTAGATACTTTAATTGCCAACATGAAAGAAACCATGTATAATGCTAATGGAGTTGGATTGGCTGCACCACAAGTTGGTAAAGCAATCAGATTATTTATGGTAGATACTTCTCCTTTTGCTGAAGATGAAGACTTAGAAGAAGAAGAAAGAGCAATTTTAACAGATTTTAAACACGTATTTATCAACCCGAAAATTATTGAGCAAAATGGTGATGAATGGTCATTTAACGAAGGTTGTTTAAGCATCCCAGATATTAGAGAAGATGTGTTTAGACAAGGAGAAATAACCATTGAATATCTTGATGAAAATTTCGAAAAACAGACCAGAACTTTAAATGGTTTGGCTGCAAGAGTTTTTCAACACGAATACGATCATATAGAAGGAATTTTATTTACCGATAAATTATCTTCACTAAAGAAAAGATTGCTTAAAAAGAAATTAGAAAACATCTCAAAAGGAAAAATACATACAGATTACAGAATGCGTTTTCCAAATTTAAAAAAGAAATAAGTCGAACATCGACACCTAAAAAAACATCAATGGACTTTAATAAAATTATTGCCGTTACAGGTAAACCAGGTTTGTATAATGTAGTTTCACAAACTAAAACAGGAATTGTTGTAGAGTCTTTATCAGACAAAAAACGTTTTCCGATTCTATCTACTCAAAATGTGAGTTTACTAGAAAATATTGCCATTTTTACGTATGAAGAAGAAGTGCCTTTATTAACAGTTTTTAAATCAATCTTTGAAAAAGAAGAAGGAAAAGAAACCATTAATCACAAAGAAAGTGGTGTAAAACTAACATCCTTTTTTGCTGAAATACTTCCAGATTTTGATCAAGAACGTGTGTACACATCAAACATTAAAAAAATTGTGCAATGGTATAATATGTTAATTGCAGCTGACTTTGATTTTTCTACCGCAAAATTATCAGCCGAAGCAACTGAAAAAGCATAAATGAATTCTAGAGCTCAGCAATTAGAAGCGTTTAGTAGATTGTTAGATATCATGGACGAACTTCGAGAGAAATGTCCATGGGATCAAAAACAAACTTTAGAATCGTTACGACATTTAACGATTGAAGAAACCTACGAATTGGCTGATGCAATTTTAGACAACGACTTAGAAGAGATAAAAAAAGAATTGGGCGATGTATTATTACACATCGTATTTTATGCAAAAATTGGAAGTGAGAAAAAAGCTTTTGATATTGCTGATGTTGCCAATACAATTTCTGATAAATTAGTTCATCGTCATCCTCATATTTACGGAGATGTTATCGTAAAAAATGAAGAAGACGTACAACGAAATTGGGAACAACTAAAACTAAAAGAGGGTAAAAACTCGGTTTTAGAAGGTGTTCCAAAAAGTTTACCAGCGCTTGTAAAAGCAAACCGAATTCAAGATAAAGTTGCTGGTGTTGGTTTTGATTGGGAAGAACCTCAACAAGTTTGGGAGAAGGTACAAGAAGAATTATCTGAATTAAACGAAGAAGTAAAAAAAGGAAATAAAGAAAACATTGAATCTGAATTTGGTGATGTCTTATTTTCTATGATTAATTATGCTCGTTTTATTGATGTAAATCCAGAAAATGCACTAGAAAAAACCAATAAGAAATTTATCAACCGTTTTCAGTTTTTAGAAAAAGCCGCGAAAAAAGAAGGCAAAGTACTTTCTGACATGTCTCTTACTGAAATGGATGTGCATTGGAAAAAGGCGAAAGAGTTTTTTAAGTAAGTGCAATCGTCATTGCGAATGTAATGAAGCAATCTCTTTAAAAGATTACTTCGTCACAAACTTCGTTTGGGTATTTTCAATTAAAATATATTTTAATTTCAATAATCCTCGTAATGACGTTTCTTTAAATAACACCTTTCTGTCATTCCCGAGAAATCGGGAATCCAATTACTTTTAGTAAAAAAATGGATTCCGCATCAAGTGCGGAATGACATTTCATTTTGTATATTTACTTCTATGAATATACTTATTATTACTGGTGGAAGTAACGGAATTGGAAAAGCCATTGCTCAAAAATACACCTCAGAGAGTTTTACCGTTTTTTCAATTTCTAGAAGCAAAACATCAAACCTAAATTACCAACAAATTACTGCCGATTTAAGCAATTCTTCTGAAGCAGTAAAAGCTATAAATTCGATATTCTCTGAAATAAACACAAAAATAATTTCTTCAATTACCTTATTGAACAATGCTGGAGGTTTAGGAGAAGTAAACACTGTCGGGAATTTAGATTCAGAAAAAATTCAGCAAACCATTCAGTTAAATACTACTACCCCGTTAGTGTTGGCAAATGAGTTTATCAAGTTGACAAAAACATTGAATTGTAAAAAACAAATCATTAATATTTCTTCTGGTGCAGCAACGAATCCGTATTCTGGTTGGTCTATATATTGTACTTCTAAAGCAGCATTAGACATGACAACGAGAGCAATTGCAACCGAACAAATCGAGTTAAAAAATGGCGTAAAATGTGTTGCAATTTATCCTGGCGTTGTAGACACCAATATGCAAACTGCAATCAGAAAAACTTCTGAGTCTGAATTTAAAAACGTACAGCGTTTTATCGAATTAAAAGAAAATAACGAATTGTATTCTCCAGAATTTGTTGCAGATAAAATATATCAACTAGATATTTCAAATGCATTACAAAATGGAGATATTATTGATGTCAGGAAATTTTAGTTTCCTTTTAAATGTATTTTTACGTAACTTCGTTAGCGTCTGATATAAAAACACTGGACTTAACTTGAGCCAGTATTAAAACTTCGATATCATTAAAGTTACGCACAAGCAAAAAGTGATTAATTTAAATTTAATCATACAACATAGATGAGCATTTTTAATCGTGAAAGTTGGAAGCAATCTTCCTACACAGTAAAAGAAAAAATTCATACCGAAATATTTGAAAATTCAGTACATAACAAAGAACTGAACATGATTTTAGTAGAAAAGAGAGAGGATTATATATCAAATGTTAAAATACATTAAAACTCATTTTACACCGAACGAAAATGAAATAACAAAAAAAGCCACTCATTTATGCTGAATTTATTTCAGTAATAGAGTGGCTTTTTGTTTACACTAATTTCTTAGCATTTTTTACTTTTTGTTTTGTGAGCGCGAGTTCTATTACTTCGCTCATCTCAGAAACATAATGAAACGTTAATCCTTTTAAATATGATTCTTTAATTTCTAAAATGTCTTTTTCGTTTTCATCACAC
>JBDNGO010000035.1:0-13059 GCA_041689245.1 Flavobacteriaceae bacterium
GATAAATCAAGTTGGTAAATATCGTGTTTTCTAATCTTTAATCAAACCACAACTACATAATTAAGCGAATAAAAGCAATTTATAATATCGTGTTTTCTAATCTTTAATCAAACCACAACAGAATGGGGTGAGTTAGCACCATCACGTTTAATATCGTGTTTTCTAATCTTTAATCAAACCACAACCTGTATCTGTTTAACCAGTCTAAGGCTTCTAATATCGTGTTTTCTAATCTTTAATCAAACCACAACCTTATACGAATCTACAAAATAAAAGCCATTAATATCGTGTTTTCTAATCTTTAATCAAACCACAACTAAAAAGCACAAAATATTCTTTTCAATGGAAATATCGTGTTTTCTAATCTTTAATCAAACCACAACCAACTATGAGGTATTAAATGGTACTATTTTAATATCGTGTTTTCTAATTTTTAATCAAACCACAACATAAAATCGTTAAAAACGATATAATTTTTTGTTGTGGTTTGAGTCGTTTAAGACTATTCTTAAAATGTCAATGAACTTTCTTATTTTAAAAAAACTATATTTTTTCAATTTTCCCAATACTATTTACTTTCACTTTTATTGGGTTAAAAGTTAGCCAACCTGTTTTACCCTCACTAAAACTTTGAATTCTACAATAAAAAGGCATTACTTTTTTATCAATTTTTGATTCTGAAACTAACCTAAACACATAGAATTTTGATGATAATTTTTGTACCCTAAATAAATGTTGATTTAAGAAATGATAGTCAAGTTCATTCCAATTAATATCAGCTTCAGATAAATCCAACAAAAACAAATCATTAATTTGTAGTGTACTTATAATTTCTTCTCCATCTTTTGGCAACTGAAAAACATCTTGTCCTTGTCTTTTACGTTCTACTGCAGTCCAAAACGTAACTACATCTTCTTTTAAATTTCCATCAAAATCTTTATAAATAAGTACATGATGATTTTTACCCAAATCAACCCATTGATTCATGTTTTCCTTTAAAGGTTCTGCATTACTAAAATTCTTTTTTATTCTTATTTTTTTTATTGGCACAGGATTCCCATTTTTATTAGGTAAAAAGAAAGGTTTATTTAATAATTGGTCAAATAACACTTTCTCTTCTTTTGTTTTAACTATTGGTTTTCTATCTTTAGAATTAATATTAAGTCCAAATTCTTCAATGGCTTTATAAATTATAATTTTTATAGCAATGTCAACAATTTTAGGGATTTCAGCAGCGGTAAGAGAAGTAATTGGTTTTCTAACATGGTAATTCTGTTCATTTGTAAAAACATCTTTTCTTTTACCATAAACAGTATCTAAATGTAATTGACCTCTAGCTGCAACACCAACATTTTTATGTATAACTCCATTTTTTTTAGTAGTATGAGTTCTAACAGTTAATAAGTTTTTTTGTTTTTTATGAGAGACTAAAATTTGTTCAACTGCCTTTTCAGCATCTTGTCTAAAATGTAGCCAAGGGTCTGGAAAATCTTTTAATTCATGATTCTTATGATATCTGTTTCTTTTACTTAACTCTTGTAAGTGGCTTCTCTTAGAGCATGCCATAACCAAAGCATCTACTGCATGATGTCTATGGTCATCTCTAGTTTTAGTATCATCTTCTGTGTTTAAAATAGTATTTAAACCCCAATGATGTCTTAATGTTGCTGTCATTTGCCCTGGAGCAACCAATACATCTGAACATATTTTAGAAAGATAATTTTTAGCTTCTTTACTAATATATCTGGTATCATTTAATTGACGACTAATAAAATCTTCATCGTGCTTTATTTTTACAAAATGCTTAAACTTATTATAGCAATTAGGATAATTAGCTTTTGTTTTAAAACAACTTAAAGCTTGTAATTTTATTTCTTCCCACTTTTTATCACCTTGTG
The DNA here is from genome assembly GCA_041689245.1 of Flavobacteriaceae bacterium. Classification (GTDB taxonomy): domain Bacteria; phylum Bacteroidota; class Bacteroidia; order Flavobacteriales; family Flavobacteriaceae; genus Polaribacter. The sequence goes on from JBDNGO010000035.1 coordinate 1,899, forward strand.
TACTATAAAATTCATAGGGAGTTTTATTTCCTTTAGCTCTATTTTCATCAGCAAAACATAATGTTTTATTATTAAAACTATCGTTTAAAGAACGACTCCAAGGAAAAATATGTTCTATTTGAACTTCACCAGTAAATAGTTGACTTATAGTAATTGTTTGCCCTGTAAACGGACATGTATGATTACATTCTTCCCAAAGTTTGTATTTTAAAATAGTAGTGTGGTTTATTCTCTGATTTAATTTTTCTAACTCATCTTTTACTCTATCATTTTCTTTTTCTAAGGTTTGTTGTTGTCTTCTCGTTTCTAAACGATTCTTTTTAGAAGCTTTTAAATCTCTTGCTAACTCTACTTTTATTTCATTTGGCTTACCATAAGTATCAATAATTTCATTAACTAATTTTCTTATTTCAAATAGTGCTGTAATTACAACAGGATTTTTAATTTTTTGTATTTCTCTATCTGCGTTTATATTTACAGGAAGTTTATCTAAAAGTTTTTCTATTTCAATGGCACTACTGTGATGATATAATTTCTCTAATTGTTTATCTGTACAATTAAATTCGTTCTTCATCATACTTTTTAAGGGTTCTATGTAACCTCCTTTTAAATTAGAACGGACGATTTCTGGTACATTATCTAAAACAAATTGCTCTTGTTTTTCCCAGTCGTTACCTAAAACATTTCTAACTCCTGCCAAACCAACAGCAATATCATACATAAACCCTTTTTGTAAAAAAGGCAAAATATTATTGATTGCTTTTCTACTTAAATTAGAGTAGCCTTCTTTTAAATTAAATTTAGAAATCTTACTTGCTTTCTCTTTGTCAAAACTCCAATTTTTAATAGCATATTCTTTTAATTTATCTCTATCATCAAAAAAGGAAAGTACATGCCAAATTTTTTCTTGTTCTTCGTCAGAAAAATCAAACCATTGTTTTCCAAAGAATTTTTTATTTGATAAGTTGCTTATAGTATATGAACCTACTATATTATCTTCATCTTTATAATTAAATTGATAAGAACCATCTAGCTTATTAATTGCTTTTCTAATTTCTTTAAAACTAGGTTTTTCTTTAGATAACAATAAAGCTACTATTTTCTCTCTTTCTTCTTTTGTGATTTGTTGTTTTACCCCATTTACATCATACGATAATGTATTTAACCATTGGTACATTCTAAATAATTCAAAAGGAATAGTACTAATTGCGCACTTGGGTTTTTTAGGTTCAAAAGAACAATAGCCTACCAAATGCTTTTGAGAGCGCAAAGGTCTTTGATGAAATAAAACGCCATCTTCCTTATAACCCTCTTTTTTTCTTCCACCAATAATTGTTTTAAGATGAAGTGTTAGCTCAGAGTGAAATTTTTTTTGAAATTCCCAAATCAACTCAAACTCATCAATATACATTTGTCGGGTTGTATATCTATTTCTTATCCGTTCTAATTCTCCTATATACGGTTCATTTATTTTTGGCTGAATAGAATCTAAATAAGAGCCTAATGTTTTACTTTGAGAAATGCTCTCTAAAGTTTTACTAATACCTATTTTACCTATTTTAGAATCTCCTTTATAAATAGTGCTTTTTTCATTTATATCTGCTCCTGCACTTCTACTATTACTTAAAAAACCTCTCCTTTGAATCATATGATAAAAAACCCTACCTAATTCTGTCAAGGAAATTTCTTCTTTTATTGATTTAGCTCTAAGTTCATATGGGTTTAGTTTAAGCCATTCTTGAAGTTGTTCATTTTTAAAAATTTCAGAACCATTCCAATCTTTTATAAGAGTAGAAGAAATAGGGCATAAACTATGTTTGGCTAATTCTTTTAACAAATATCTTTTTCGTAACCGTCTTCTAAAAAATTGTCTTCTAGTTCCTCTTGCACCTGTTCTACTTGCGTTTTTTGAAGTTTCTCTTCCTTCTCCTTCTCCTAGGTTAACAACTCCTTCTGGAAAAATTCTACTTCCAATACCTAATATAATATCATTTTCTATCAAAGCCCAACCAATTGAGTTAGTCCCTAAATCTAATCCAAGTATTTTTGTCATAATTATATAGCAATTTTAATTAAGTGCTTTAAAATTAAGCATAAATACAACAAACAACAAATTATTTTATTATATTTGAAACAGATTAAAATTTCTAATCTTTAATCTTATCACAATAAGGCTATATGCCGTAGATGAAAATCTTGAGTCCTGCTTCGGTAGGACTTTTTTTTTACAGTACACCACCATCATAGAATTTGCAAACGCGCGTCAATTATTTGAAGCGAACCTGAAAAGAAAAAAATCTAAGCGAAGTTTAAAACCTCTTGTTTCATTAAGGTTCTTATAGATTCCTGCCTACGCAGGAATGACAACAGCGTTATTATAAGATTGCTTTGTCGTTTCTCCTCGCAATGACGTTAAAGAGAAATCTAGATTTTTGATGAAACCTGTGCTAAACTTGTTTACGCTGAATTTATTTCAGTGATTCAGTAAGGCAGTAGTCATAATAAGCCAATACAAAAGCAATTTCAACCCAATTATGTTCCCTCTGTTACTATGTGAGATTCCTCATTCTTCGGAATGACAAAATTCAGCCGTCATTGCGAGGCTTTTCTTGCCGAAGCAATCTGTTAATTGATTGCGTTTTTTATTCATGAGATTGCTTTGTCGTTCCTCCTCGCAATGACAGAGAGGTTCAATTTAGAAAGATCCTGAACTAAATTCAGGTTCAATTTAGAAAGATCCTGAACTAAATTCAGGATGAATACTCCAATTCTAAAATAGCATAATGTGATGCATGTGCAAACACTACTCCATTTTTAAGCACTAACAATTGTGGAGATTGATGTAACACCTGAAACTCAGAAGCTACTTTGCTAGAAATATCTCTGTAATTTAATAAATCTAAGTAATAGATTTGTGTCTTTTTTAAATCGCTATCAAAAGACTTTTCAAATTGCTTTATTACCATACGGCTAATTACACATCGTGTAGAATGTTTAAAAATTAGCACAGTTTCTGTGTTAGAAACTTCTTTAATTTTTTCTAATTGAGATATAGCAGTTAACGGAATCCAATTGATTGTTGAAACAACTTCTTTTTTTTGTTTAGTTGTAGTAGAAAAGATATTTTTTAGAAAACTCATTTAATGGATTTTTATACTAAGTCGAAATAAAACAAAAAACTTTCATCAGTCAAAAAGGCAGCAAAAACAGCACCTTACAAGACAAAATGACTTCTTTATGTGTTTTAAATCAATTGGTATTGAATTTGCCACAAAGTAAATGAAAAAGTAAAACGTATATACTATGAATTTTAATAATTATACCATAAAATCACAAGAAACCATACAGTTAGCGCAACAGGTTGCACAAAGTTATGGACACAGTCAAATAGAAAACGAACACCTATTTAAAGCGCTTTTTGAAGTTGATGAAAACGTGTTGCCTTTCCTATTAAAAAAGCTCAACTGTAATGTTGATGTACTTAAGCAATTGTTAGAAAAGCAAATAGAAAGCTTTGCTAAAGTTACTGGAGCAGAACTTACTTTTTCTAGAGAAGCTAGTAAAACGTTAACAGAAGCGTCTATCATCGCTAAAAAAATGAAAGACGAGTATGTTTCAATAGAACATATCATCTTAGCAATTTTTACATCTAAGAGTACCATTGCACAAATTTTAAAAGATCAAGGCGTTACAGAAAAAGAATTAAAAGAAGCAATTAATGAACTTCGAAAAGGAGATCGAGTTACTTCCCAAAATGCAGAAGAAACCTATAATTCTTTAAATAAATATGCTAAAAATTTAAATCAGTTAGCTCGTGATGGAAAGTTAGATCCTGTTATTGGGCGTGATGAAGAAATTAGACGTTTATTACAAATCTTGTCTCGTAGAACCAAAAACAATCCAATATTAGTGGGTGAACCAGGAACAGGTAAAACAGCAATCGCAGAAGGTTTGGCACACAGAATTATTGACGGTGACATTCCTGATGATTTAAAAGACAAGCAGATATTCGCTTTAGATATGGGTGCATTAATTGCTGGAGCAAAATACAAAGGAGAATTTGAAGAACGCTTAAAAGCAGTGATTAAAGAAGTAACCGAATCTGATGGAGATATTGTTTTATTTATTGATGAAATCCATACGTTGGTTGGTGCTGGTGGTGGTCAAGGTGCAATGGATGCAGCTAATATTTTAAAACCTGCATTGGCTCGTGGAGAATTACGAGCAATTGGAGCAACTACGTTAGATGAATATCAGAAATACTTTGAAAAAGATAAAGCGCTGGAACGTCGTTTTCAAAAAGTAGTAGTAAATGAACCAGATACAGAAAGTGCCATCTCCATTTTAAGAGGAATTAAAGAGAAATACGAAACACATCATAAAGTTAGAATTAAAGATGATGCCATTATTGGCGCAGTAGAATTATCGCAGCGTTATATTACCAATCGATTTTTACCAGATAAAGCCATTGATTTTATAGATGAAGCTGCTGCTAAAATGCGTATGGAAATTAATTCGAAACCAGAAGAACTAGATGTGTTAGACAGAAAAGTAATGCAGTTAGAAATAGAGGTTGAAGCTATCAAAAGAGAAAATGATAAAGCAAAATTAAAATCTCTACATGCAGACTTAGCAAATCTTAAAGAAGAACGTAACGAAATCAATGCAAAATGGCAAAGCGAAAAAAACATTGTAGAAGGTATTCAAACTGCTAAAACAGGAATTGAAAACGCAAAATTAGAAGCCGATATCGCAGAGCGAAATGGAGATTATGGTAAAGTAGCAGAAATTAGATACGGAAAAATTAAAGAGTTACAAGAGAAATTAGAACAACAACAAGCGTTACTTGCAGAAAAAGGAGATGCTACTTTAATAAAAGAGGAAGTAACCTATGATGATATTGCTGAAGTGGTTGCAAAATGGACAGGAATTCCTGTTGCAAAAATGCTACAATCTGAACGCGAAAAACTATTGCGTTTAGAAGCAGAATTACACAAACGTGTAGTTGGACAAGAAGAAGCTATCGAAGCCGTATCTGATGCCGTTAGACGTTCTAGAGCTGGATTACAAAACCCTAATAAACCAATTGGATCGTTCTTGTTTCTAGGCACAACTGGAGTCGGAAAAACAGAATTAGCAAAAGCATTGGCTAGTTACTTGTTTGATGATGAAAACGCTATGACTCGGATTGATATGAGCGAATACCAAGAACGTCATGCGGTGAGTAGATTAATTGGCGCTCCTCCAGGTTATGTGGGTTATGATGAAGGTGGACAGTTAACGGAAGCTGTTCGTAGAAAACCGTATTCAGTAGTTTTATTGGACGAAATAGAGAAAGCGCATCCAGATACATTTAATATTTTATTACAAGTATTAGATGAAGGAAGGTTAACAGATAATAAAGGGAGGATTGCTGATTTTAAAAACACCATTATTATTATGACATCTAATATGGGTAGTCAAATCATTCTAGATAAGTTTAGTGCTTCTAAAGCTGATATAGAATCGGTTACAGAATTGGCTAAAATTGAAGTTTTAGGCTTATTAAAACAAACTGTAAGACCCGAGTTTATTAATAGAATTGATGATATTGTTATGTTTACGCCTTTAACTAAAAAAGACATTATTTCCATTGTAAAATTACAACTAGATTTAGTAAAGAAAACAATTGCAAAACAAGAAATAACATTAGATGCAACAGATGAAGCAATTGTGTATTTGGCAAAAAAAGGATATCAACCAGAATTTGGTGCGAGACCTGTAAAGCGTGTTATTCAAAAAGAAGTATTAAATCAATTGTCTAAAGATATTTTAGCAGGCAAAGTAACAACAGATAGTATCGTTTTGTTAGATGCTTTTGATGATCAATTAGTGTTTAGAAATCAATCTGATTTGATAAAAAATTAATATTTCAGTTTTTTAGTTAGTTAAAAAGCGGTGTTTTTATAAACATCGCTTTTATTTTTTTATATTCGTGTATTAAAATTATATTTTATGAAAAAATACTTATTACTTGTTGTCTTTGTGTTTAGTACAGTCGCAAGTTTTTCTCAAGAAAAAGAGAAAGAAGTTACCACGTATTATTTAATCCGTCATGCAGAAAAAAATAGGGCTGATAAAAATAATAAAGACCCTTTTTTAACTATTAAAGGTGTAGAACGCGCAAAACATTGGGCTGAAGTATTCTCTACTGCAAATATAAATATGGTGTATACAACTAACTATAATAGAACAAAGGAAACTGCACAGCCAACTGCAAATAAAAATGGATTAAAATTATATATATATGATCCTAGCAATATGTACGATGAAGACTTTAAGTTTAATACAAAAGGGAAGAATGTATTAATTGTTGGTCATAGTAACACAACAAATACTTTTGCAAATAAGATACTTGGTGAAAATAAATACAGCGAAATTGATGATGGTAACAACAGTAATTTATATATTGTTACTGTGTCTAAAAAAGGAGCAACAAGTGTATTTTTAAAAATTGATGATTAGTTTGACAACACTACTTTAACGTGTTTTAGATTGATTTCAGAAAGCTTTTCTAACTCCTTATTTTTAAATGCTTTGTCTAAATTTTCTAATTTAGTTGAAGTGTTTTTGGGTTTATAATTGTTGTAATCTACAAAACGAATTCCGTTTACAAAACGTTCATTTTTAGATTCTCTAAAACGCATTCCTCCTCCATCAGTTAGATAAGTGTACGCTAAATAATCCATTTTAAAATCTTCTTTTCCTATCCAATACATAAAAACGTCTTCAAAATCTTTTCCACCACCATCTTCAGAAAAACGAATCTCAACTTTATAATACAACTCACCATTAATAACAACATTCTCTAATAATTTTTTATGAACTGCAGGGTCATTTAAACCAAAAGGTAATATAGAAAAGTAATGAACTGAGTTTATAGAGTTTGAATATTTAAAAACCATAGAATCTAAAACAGCACTTTGAATACCATTTTCTAATCGTTTGAAGCCCGTATTCGAAAATTCATCTACCATTAAAACGGAATCTTCTTTAAATGTTCTAAACAAACTGAATTTACCATTATTTCGATTTGCTTTATAGTTTTTATCTCTAAAATCAAATTCAATTATTGAATTAGATACTTTATCTGAACCAGTAGCAATAATAGCTTTATCAATAATTTGTTGTGCTGTTAACGTTGTGTTATTTTGCTTACAAGAAGCAAATACAATAAGTACTAAAAATAAAAAGTTGCGCATGGTTTTTGTTTTTCTAGGTCGATAAAAATAGAACCTCTTTACAAATCAAAAATACACTTCTTCTTCTGAATCAAAAATGTATCTTTGCTAATATAATCATAATGTTTTTATTGACTATTAAATGCAGAAAAAAATAAACATACAAAATAAAAAAGCAAAATTCGAATACGAGTTTTTAGACACCTATACTGCAGGAATTCAGCTAACTGGAACAGAAATAAAGTCAATCAGAGAAAGTAAAGCTAGAATAACGGAGAGCTTTTGTGAGTTTAACGATCTAGGAGAATTGTTTGTGATAAATATGTTTATTGAAGAATATTCGCATGGTAATTTTTACAATCACAATCCAAAAAGCGAGCGAAGATTGTTATTAAACAAACGTGAGCTTAAAAAATTAGAAAAAGAAGTTAAAAATACTGGACTTACCATTATTCCTCTTAAGCTCTTTTTAACTGATAAAGGTTGGGCTAAATTAGATATTGCGTTGGCAAAAGGAAAGAAACTGCATGACAAAAGAGACACGTTAAAAGATCGAGACAATAAACGTGATTTAGATAGAATTAAAAAAGACTTCAACTAATGATTTCTTTCTTAAAATTGATCCGATATAAAAACCTACTTATGGTTTTGTTGACGATGATTTTAACTAAATATGCAATCATTAATTTATTTACTTCAACAATTTCAGATATTCAATTTATTTTATTGGCAATAAGTATTCTTTGCATTACTGCAAGCGGATATATTATTAATGACGTTTTTGATGTTGAAGCTGACAAAATAAACAAACCAACTAAGGTCTTTATTGGTAATACTATTTCCAAAAAAAATGCTCTACAAGCATATTTTATACTACTAATTTTAGGATTAGTTTTTGGTGTTTATTCTGCATATATTAAAGGAAACATCTCCTATTCAATTTTATTTATAAGTACAATTGCTTTACTATATTGGTATTCAAAATCGTTGAAAAAAATTGCGGTTATCGGGAATTTAGTAATCTCATTTTTAACCGCACTTACTATATTTATTGTTTTTATTTTTGAGGTTAAAAACACAAATTCATCTTTAAATATTGCAGAAGAAATTTCTAATTTCTTTACTTCAATTTCAGTAACTATATCTGTTTTTATCTATATTATTTTCTCTTTTTTTATGACTTTAATTAGAGAAATAATTAAAGATATTGAAGACATGAAAGGAGATTATGCTTTAAAAATGAAAACATTACCAATTATTATTGGTGTTAATAGAACAAAGAATGTTGTACTTGTAATTTCTTCCTTAGTATTTCTATTTCTTCTTTTAATTTTAAAAGAAGAAATATGGCATTTGCCTTTGTTGTTTTGGTATGTAATTCTTTTTATAATTATTCCATTTTCTTGGTTTCTATTTAAATTATTTACTTCAAAAACCACAAAAGATTTTCATTTGCTAAGCAGCTTAATTAAATTCATTATGTTTTTTGGAATTTTATCAATGTTACTCATAAAATTCTAATAAATGCTAAAGGAAAAACTATCAAAATACAATATCATTTTAGCTTCAAAATCTCCAAGAAGACAACAGTTTTTAAAGGATTTAGAGATTCCGTTTACTGTTCAATTAAAAGAAGTTGAGGAAGTGTATCCAAAAGAATTCCAAGGAACAGAAATTACTGATTATTTAGCAGATTTAAAATCACAACCATTTACCAATTCATTAAAAAAAGATGATCTATTAATCACTTCAGATACTATTGTTTGGCTAGATAATAAAGCATTAGGAAAACCAAAAGACAAGAATGATGCAATTAGAATTTTACAGGAACTGTCTGGAAAAAGGCATCAAGTAATTACATCTGTAAGTATTAAATCAATACATTTTCAAAAAATTTTTAATGATATAACAAACGTATATTTTAAAGAATTAACTGTTGATGAAATTGAATATTATTTAGACAACCACCAGCCATTTGATAAAGCTGGAAGCTACGGAATTCAAGAATGGATTGGTTTTATTGGTATAGAAAGAATTGAAGGTAGTTATTTTAATGTGATGGGATTACCTGTTCAAAAGTTATATAAAGAATTGATGAAATTGTAAGCATTTGCTGCTATAATATTATTATTTTTGCCTAAACACAACAAATAGATTTTGATGAAAAAATACACTTTTACAGAAAAAAAAGATACCAGATCTGGATTTGGAGATGGTTTAACAGAATTAGGAAAGACAAACCCTAATGTTGTTGCCTTGTGTGCCGATTTAATTGGTTCTTTAAAAATGAATGAGTTTGCGGAAAATCATCCAGAAAGATTTTTTCAAATTGGTATTGCAGAAGCAAATATGATGGGAATTGCAGCAGGATTAACTATTGGAGGTAAAATTCCTTTTACCGGAACATTTGCAAACTTTTCTACCGGAAGAGTGTACGATCAAATTCGTCAATCTATTGCATATTCAGATAAAAATGTAAAAATATGTGCTTCTCACGCAGGTTTAACTTTGGGTGAAGATGGTGCAACACACCAAATTTTAGAAGACATCGGATTAATGAAAATGCTTCCAGGAATGACTGTAATCAATACGTGTGATTACAATCAAACTAAAGCTGCAACTCTTGCAATTGCTGAGCACAAAGGTCCAGTTTATTTACGTTTCGGTCGTCCGTCTGTGCCTATTTTTATGCCAGATTATAAAGATGAAAAATTTGTAATTGGTAAAGCTATTCAGCTAACTGAAGGGACAGATGTAACCATTGTTGCAACCGGTCATTTAGTTTGGGAAGCGCTACAAGCATCTGAACAATTAGAAGCAATGGGAATTAGTGCAGAAGTAATAAATATTCATACTATTAAACCTTTAGATGAAGAAGCAATATTAAAATCTGTTGCAAAAACAGGTTGTATTGTAACTGCAGAAGAGCATAATAAATATGGTGGTTTGGGAGAGAGTGTTGCAAGATGTTTGGCCACCAATAATCCTACTCCACAAGAATTTGTCGCTGTAAATGATAGTTTCGGAGAATCTGGAACTCCAGCGCAATTAATGCAAAAATACGGCTTAAATGACATATCTATTGTTGCTGCTGTTAAAAAAGTCATCGCTAGAAAATAACTAATACCACTTTTTTTAGCGTCTATATAGAAACTAAAAATATTATTATGAAAAAAACACTCTTAATTATGTGTTTGACTTTCGGATTAAGTCAAACTACAAATGCACAATTTCAATTTGGTCTAAAAGCAGGAATTAACTATAACTCTAACTCTTTTTCGGATGTTAAGAATGATGTGTTTTCAGGAGCTGAAAGTAAAACTGGATATCATGCAGGAATTTGGTTGCGTTTTAAAGCTCCAGTAGTTGGGTTATATATTAGACCAGAATTGGTATACACTAACTTAAAAAATGATGTTAACTACACACAGGTAGTTGGTGGAGTTGGTGGTATAATAACTACAAAAACTACTTATAGTTTTCAAAAAATTGATGTTCCTGTTTTAGTGGGAACAAAATTATTTGGTGTTGCAAATGTATTTATTGGCCCTTCCTTTCAATATATTTTAAAATCAAATTTTGGGTTTTCTGATTTAAAAGAAGTAAATTCTAAAGGATTTAGTGTTGGTTTGCAATTTGGAGGAGGAATTGAATTAGGGAAAATAGGTCTTGATGTTCGTTGGGAAAGAGCTTTTTCTGGTGTAGAGAGTACGTTTTTAGGGAATACTGGAAATGTAGATTTTGATACAAGAGTTAATCAAATAATTATTGGGTTATCTTACAGATTATAATCTTATTCATTTTGTCCCGTCCTAAAATAAGTTGACACAACAAGGACTTATTATGAAAATCAGAGAGAACAAAGGAGCAAAGCGTACCCAATGCGATTATAATTTAGGCTTTAAATTAGCTGTTGTATCCGAAGTAGAAAAAGGCAATTA
>JBDNGO010000036.1:0-10914 GCA_041689245.1 Flavobacteriaceae bacterium
AAAATTAAGAAAACGAAAAATGACAAAAAATAGCACTTTGAAAGCTAGAAAAAAACAGTATCAAAATTTTTAACTAAATTAGCAGAAACCTCTCTTAAATTTTGAGCGAAAAAGTTCATTTTTATTTGACTACATACATCTATAGGTATTGCCAATGATGGGATGGACTTTTTTGTCAAGTTGGAGGGTCAAGTTAATCCCATGATGTTTAAATTGCTCCGAAATCATGGAAATGGCATTGTTAATGCTGTCATTGATATCAAAGGAGGTAGAAATATACTCGTCATGATCTCGTGAAAAAGCCCTGACGTGATCAATGATTCTCCCTATTCTTAAAATATCTTCGAATATTTTCTCCGATTTGTTATGAAAATACGATTCATCTACAGACTTTACCTGCTGTATTTTCATGAGCAGGTTTTCAATGCCCAGCGTAATGGAAAGTAGAGGTTGGTTGATTTCATGGGCCATGCCTGAAGCCATTTCGCCAAGGCTAACCATACGTTCAGACCGTATTAGTTGCTGTTCAATCTTCTTCCGTTGCGAAATATCGCGAAGAATGATCATGTAAGCATCTGGTTTGCCATCAGCCTCCTGAATCAGTGTGATGCTTAGTTCACAGATAAACTGAGACTGATTTTTCCTGGTCAGGATAAATTCGATATTTTGAATTAATCCTTCCGATTTTGCATTACTCATGATATCTTTCATTTTTTTCACCTCTGTACTGGGAATAAAATGAAAAAAAGGGACTCCTATAAATTCGTTTTTATCCCCAGCACCAAATATTTCGAGGATAATATCCGAAATTTCTGTAATATTACCCTTCAGATCCATGATGAAAATGCCTTCTGGCGAGGCATTTAATAAGGTACGGTACATTTTTTCTGACTCCTTAAGTGCATTTTCAGTTTTCTTTTGCTCCGTAAGATCCTGAAGGAAACCGAAATTCTTTATTAACCGACCTGAGTCATCATATTCTGGCCCCCATTGCGCATGCACCCATCTAACACTACCGTCAGTCCGAACAATGCGGTAGTCCATCACTCGGAAAAGATTATCTCTAATAGTTCTCGATAGGACATTGCCAACTTTTTCTTTATCATCTGGATGAATTGCCTGAACAAATACATCCCACAAGTTTTTTTCTGGTACGGTTTTATCCATGCCATAGATTTTATACATCTCATCAGACCAGTAAACCTTGTTTGTCTTAGGTATTTGTTGCCAGCTGCCAATATGTGATATATTTTCGACTTCCGAAAGTAAAGCTTTGTCATGTCTTAATTTTTCTAATTTCAGATGATCGTCAATAATTTGTTGTTTTTGCCGGTATAATTCCAGAAAAACATTCACTTTGCCGAGAAGAATATTTTTCCGGAAGGGCTTAAGGATAATATCGACCACTCCCGATTTATAAAATTTTTCCAGTTCAAATTCATCTTTTGCAGATGCGGTAATAAAAATGATTGGAACCTTTCCCCTGCTTTTATCATTCTGGAGTATCTCTGCAAGCTCAGTTCCCTCCATTTCAGGCATGTTGATATCAAGCAGGGCTATAGCAATCTCCCGATCCTCAATCTTCGATAATGCCTCTAACCCCGTTTGTGCCAGGATGAGATTTACATCCAGTTCCTCCAGAACGGTTTCAAGCAAATATAAACTAGCGTCATCGTCATCAACTATAAGGACGTTTGGTTTCACTCTTGGTTTTATATTATTCATGTGATTCAAGGGTTGAGAAAAATAAAAAAGACACCTTCTATAACTAGTTTAAAAGGCTAAATTACCATGTGTTATGATGAGGCCTATTCGTGATGTAACTTTTTTAAAATTTCTGATTTCATTTCTCATACTCGTTTATAATACATATCACTTGGCATTACATACTCTCTAATGACTAATGAAAATGCTCATTATTATATAAATAGAAATAGTTTTTAAAGCTTTTATACAATTTAAAAATAGTGCAATAGCCTTGTAAATATAATCTTTAATACCTTATATACAAATTAATTTATACTCTTTAGTATACATTAAAAAACAATACATCCTTTTGTCCCGTAGGTTTATTTTAATCCCACCCGTTGTGCCTTTAAATAATGCTAATTTTTAAATTTCTTCCAAAAACGAACTTATAGTAATAAATTGATGAGGTTCTTTATCTAAAAAACATTTTATATCTTTTAATAACTTATGTCTATAACATTCATTTCTTCCGGTGATGCGTTAGGTGTCTTTTGGATAAATACAAGCTCTTTTTTGATTCATGATACTCTAAATCTGCTTTATTTATACAGAAGCCTACTATCTTCTCTATTTAAAACCAACTAAAATGATGTTTTAATACTTTTATTTGATGTTCGTGGGGTTTTGAGAGAATTGTGATTCTCTATGCGGAGAAAGAGGGATTTTGTTCCAACATTCCTTTTACGGCATTTTGCAAATGCCATAGTCTTAAAAAATAAAAACCACTCAAGTAAACTTGGTGGTTTTTTATTTTCAAGTCTTGCGCTTGATTGCGGAGAAAGAGGGATTCGAACCCCCGGACCTGTTACAGTCAACAGTTTTCAAGACTGCCGCATTCGACCACTCTGCCATTTCTCCAGAAGTCTCATCAGATATTCTCTGAATGCGGATGCAAATATAATATCTTTTTCGAGTTTGTAAAAGAATTTCAACCTTTTTTACTATTATTTTTTTCGAATGATTGTCTAATAATTATAATACTTTTACAATCAAATTTCTAAAATATGTTAGATTTAATTTTGTTGGTTGTTGTTGGTTTTATCGCTGGATTTATCAATACCATTGCTGGTGGTGGATCTTTACTAACACTCCCTGTTTTAATTTTTATGGGATTACCACCAAGTGTTGCCAACGGAACCAACAGAGTAGGAATTGTAATACAAATGTTAGCGGGTACAGCAGGATTTAAAAGTAAAGGAATTTCTACCTTTCCTTTTAGTATTTATATGGGGATTTCGGCATTAGCTGGAGCACTCATTGGAGCGCAAATAGCTGTAGATATTAAAGGAGAAACTTTTAATAAAGTATTGTCTTTTGTAATGATTGCTGTGGTTTTAATTATTGTATTTAAACCCAAAATGAATGTAAAAAAAACACTAGAAAGAACTACTGAAAAACATCTTTGGATTAGCTGTTTAGCTTTTTTTATATTTGGAATTTATGGTGGATTTATCAATGCTGGATTAGGATTTATTCTGATTTTATTTTTGCATTATTTCAACCATTTATCGTTAGTAAAATCGAATGCAACAAAAGCTGTTGTCATTTCTATTTACATGACTGGCGCGTTGTTTATTTTTATTTTAAATGATAAAGTTGACTGGTATATGGGATTAATAATGGCTATTGGAACCTCTTTAGGTGGCTGGTTTGCAAGCAGGTTTTCAGTTGAAAAAGGCGATGGATTTATAAAAATATTTTTAGTCGTAATTGTAAGTTTTATGGCCGTAAAATTGTGGTTTTTTTAATAAAATAAAGTAACTTCGCTATTAAATCTTTAAAATTAAAAAATCAATGTTTAATTCTTTCGGAAACTTATTAAAACTTACAACTTTTGGCGAATCTCACGGGATTGCTATTGGTGGAATTATTGATGGTTTTCCTGCTGGAATGAAAGTTGATTTTAATGCCATTCAAAAAGAATTAGACAGACGTAAACCAGGGCAATCTGCTATTGTTACGCAGCGTAAAGAAGAAGATACCGTTCAGTTTTTATCAGGAATTTTTGAAGGATTTACTACTGGAGCATCAATTGGGTTTCAGATTCAAAACACCAATCAGAAATCAAAAGATTATTCTCATAATACGAATGTATATCGTCCTTCTCACGCAGATTTCACGTATGACAAAAAATACGGAACTCGAGATTATCGTGGTGGCGGAAGAACTTCTGCACGTGAAACTGCTAATTGGGTAGTTGCTGGAGCATTAGCAAAACAATTAATTGCACATATAAACATCAATGCATTTACATCTTCTGTTGGTGATATTTTTATTGACAAACCCTATCAAGAATTAGATTTTTCTAAAACCGATTCTAATATTGTGCGATGTCCTGATGCAATTTCTGCCGAAAAAATGATTTCAAAAATCAAGGAAATTAAAAAACAAGGCGATACAATTGGCGGAACCATAACCTGTGTTGCCCAAAACATTCCTGTTGGATTAGGAGAACCTATTTTTCACAAATTACATGCAGAACTTGGTAAAGCGATGTTATCGATCAATGCTGTAAAAGGTTTTGAATTTGGTAGTGGATTTTGCGGTACTAGAATGAAAGGAAGTGAACACAACGATATTTTTAATGCGGATGGTAAAACTGAAACCAATTTATCTGGCGGAATTCAAGGTGGAATTAGCAACGGTATGGATATTTATTTTCGTGTTGCTTTTAAGCCTGTTGCTACCATTATGCAGAATCAGCAAACGATAGATTCTGAAGGAAATCTTACCGAAATTCATGGTAAAGGTCGTCATGATCCTTGTGTGGTTCCAAGAGCAATTCCTATTGTAGAAGCTTTAACGGCGTTGGTTTTAGCTGATTTTTATTTATTAGACAGAACAAGAAAAGCATAAAATTCTTCGTACTTATTTTTTCGTTTAAATCTTCATTTTAAAATAGTTAACTTCGTTACCTATCATTAAAAAATCATTCAATGAAAAAAATCATATACATTCTTGTTATACAGCTATTTTTTGCAACCGCATTACAAGCTCAAACGGAAACAAAAGTCAATCTTAAAAAGATGGATCAATACTTTAACAAAATGGTTAAAGATTGGGACGTACCAAG
Organism: Flavobacteriaceae bacterium; assembly: GCA_041689245.1. GTDB lineage: Bacteria > Bacteroidota > Bacteroidia > Flavobacteriales > Flavobacteriaceae > Polaribacter. Next base: position 4,823 of record JBDNGO010000036.1, read on the forward strand.
TGCAACTATTGGTATTGTAAAAGATGGAAAATTGATTTTTACTGGAAATTATGGTATCTTAGAAGTAGAAAAAAACAAAAAACCAGATGAAAACACCTTGTATGCAATTGCATCCAATTCAAAAGCATTTACTTCTGCAATGATTGGAATGCTTGTTCAAGAAGGAAAGCTAGATTGGAACGATAAAGTAAAAAAATACTTACCTTATTTTGAAGTGTATGATGAATGGGTTAGTAATCATGCAACCATTAGAGATATTTTAAGTCATCGTATTGGATTAGGAACTTTTAGTGGAGATAATATTTGGTATAAATCAGATTTACCTGCTAAAGAAATTATCAAAAGAATAAAATACGTTCCTCAAGCTTATGAATTTAGAGCCGGCTACGGATATTCTAATTTGATGTTTATTACTGCTGGAGAAATTATTGAAACGATTACCGGAAAAAGTTGGGGAGAAAATGTACAAGAACGCATTTTAACACCTTTAGGAATGGATAGAACTATTTATACGATCAATGATTTAGATTCTAAAGGAAATTATGCGACTCCACACGCAAGAAAAGATGAAAAAAATTACGCAATTCCATGGGCAAAATGGGATAATGTTGCTGCCACGGGCGGATTAATTTCTAGTGTTTCTGATATTTCTAAATGGATGATTTTTAATTTAAATAATGGAGTTCATAACAACAAAGCTTTATTATCTAAAAACACACGAAATTTAGTTTGGACGCCACACAACAATCATATAGTAGACCACACCACAAAAAACGATTTTAATAGATCTTTTAATGCATACGGATTAGGTTGGGGATTAAGTTATTACCAAGGAAAAATGAAAGTTGGGCATACTGGAGGTTACGACGGAATGATAACCGCAGTAACGTTAATTCCTCATGAAAAATTAGGAGTTGTTGTATTAACAAATGGTCCAAAAAGTCCAATTATGGCAGCAACCTATTATGCGTTAGATAAATTTATGGGAGTAAAAACAGACAAAGATTGGTCTAAAGATTATTTAAATGACGCCAATAAAAGCATAAAAAACGATACCCGTATTTCTGACAGAATTAACAGCAGAATCTTAAATACCAAGCCTTTTATTTTAGAAAAAGATTTTGTTGGGGAATATAATTCGTATATGTATGGTAAAATTACCATTACAGAAAAAAACGGAAAACTAAAATTAGAGTTTTCACATTCTCCACAATTATCTGCAACTTTAACACATTGGAATTATGATGTTTGGAAAATTAATTGGGATTATCCACAAGCTTGGTTCAGTTTCGGAACCATTAAAATACACACAGATAATAATCTAAAAGTTACAGGTTTTGATTTTGATATACCCAATGATGATTTCTTTTTTGAGGAATTGAAGCCTAAGAAAGTGAATGCTAATAACAATTAGAAATTTTAAAACAAAAAACCGAAACAATTTAGTTTCGGTTTTTTGTTTTATGCTTCCCCAGTTGGTCCAAAATTCAGTGGAATTGGTGGTTGTTCATAGTCTTTTATTTCGCCATGGGCTTGTTCAAATCTTTGAACATTATCTGCTAAAGCTTTGGTTAATCTTTTTGCGTGTTGTGGCGTTAAGATGATTCTAGATTTTACTTTTGCTTTAGGTACACCAGGCATTACGTTAATAAAATCAACAATAAATTCTGATACCGAATGATTGATAATTGCTAAATTAGAATAGGTTCCGTCAGCAATAGTTTCATCCAATTCTATATTTAATTGTTGTCCTTGTTCGTTCTTATTATCTTCCATATGTCTAACATTAAAAAGCCTACAAAATAAATTTTGTAGGCTTTTTATTATTTATAGATTTTCTTCTATTTCTTCTTTTGGACCTACAATGATATGATCGTATTTTCTCATACCTGTACCTGCTGGAATTCTTTTACCAACAATTACATTTTCTTTTAATCCTTCTAAAGTATCTATCTTACCGCTAACCGCTGCTTCATTTAACACTTTCGTAGTTTCCTGGAACGATGCCGCAGAGATAAACGATTTAGTTTGTAACGAAGCTCTTGTAATACCTTGCAATACTTGTTCTGCTGTTGATGGCTGAGCATCTCTTGCTGTAACTAAATTACTATCATTTCTACGTAAAATAGAATTTTCATCTCTTAACTGACGTGAAGTAATGATTTGACCTGCTTTTAAATTCTCAGAATCTCCTGCATCTTCAATAACTTTCATTCCGTAAATAGCATCATTTTCTTCCATAAAGTCGTTTTTATGAATTAATTGATTTTCTAAGAATAATGTATCTCCAGAATCAATAATTCTAACTTTACGCATCATTTGACGTACTACAACTTCAAAATGTTTGTCGTTAATTTTAACACCTTGTAAACGATATACTTCTTGTATTTCGTTTACTAAATATTCTTGTACTGCAGATGGACCTTGAATATTCAAGATATCAATAGGAGTAATTGCTCCGTCTGATAATGGCATACCTGCTTTTATAAAATCATTTTCTTGTACTAAAATCTGATTAGATAACTTGATTAGGTATTTTCTAATATCTCCGGTTCTAGACTCAACAATAATTTCTCTATTACCACGCTTAATCTTACCAAAAGATACAACTCCATCAATTTCTGCAACTACTGCAGGATTAGAAGGGTTACGAGCTTCAAATAGCTCTGTTACACGAGGTAAACCTCCAGTAATATCACCAGCTTTTCCTGATTTACGAGGAATCTTTACTAATGTTTTACCAGATTCAACTGCTTCACCATCACTAATCATTAAGTGAGCTCCAACAGGTAAACTATAAGAACGCAATGCATTACCATCTTTATCTTCAATAATTAAAGAAGGAATAATTTTCTTATTCTTAGAATCTGTAATTACTTTTTCCTGGAAACCTGTTTGTTCATCAATTTCTACTTGGAAGTTAATTCCTTGTTTTAAATCATCAAAACGAACTTTACCACCAAACTCAGAAATAATAACACCGTTAAATGGATCCCATTGACATACTATATCCCCTTTTTTAATTATTTTTCTACCCATATCAAAGATAGTAGAACCATAAGGAATGTTATTAGTACTTAAGATAATTCCTGTTTTCTTATCGATAACTTTAATTTCTCCTGTTCTAGAAATAACAATATCTATTACTTCACCGTTTGCATCTTTTCCTTTTACTGTACGTAAATCTTCTATTACAACGTCACCACCAAAACTAGCTGTTAATTTATTTTCTTCAGAAATGTTTCCTGCAACACCACCAACGTGGAAAGTTCTTAATGTTAACTGTGTACCAGGTTCTCCAATAGATTGCGCTGCTATTACACCAACGGCTTCACCAATTTGTACTTTATTTCGAGTAGATAAACTTTGTCCGTAACATTTAGCACAAATACCTTTATCTGATTCACACGTTAATGCTGAACGTACTTGAACTCTATCAATTCCTGATTCTTGAATTTTATCTGCAACTAATGAAGATATCTCTTGTCCAGCAGTAACCAATTCTTCATCTGTTAATGGATGATATACTGTTTGTAAAGAAACACGTCCATCAATTCTTTCTGATAATGACTCAACGATTTCATCATTTTTCTTTAATGGCATTACTTCTAAACCTCTTAAAGTACCACAATCATCTTCGTTGATAATTACATCTTGAGAAACATCTACCAAACGACGCGTTAAATAACCTGCATCCGCAGTTTTTAATGCTGTATCGGCTAATCCTTTACGAGCACCATGTGTTGAGATAAAATATTCTAAAATCGATAATCCTTCCTTAAAGTTAGAAAGAATTGGATTTTCAATAATTTCTCCACCGCCAGCTGTAGATTTTTTAGGCTTCGCCATTAATCCACGCATACCTGTTAACTGACGAATTTGTTCTTTAGATCCACGAGCTCCAGAATCTAACATCATATAAACTGAGTTAAACCCTTGTTGGTCTTCACGCAAACGTTTCATAGATAATTCTGTTAATCTGTTGTTCGTAGAACCCCAAATGTCAATTACCTGATTGTAACGTTCTTTGTTTGTTAACATTCCCATGTTATAGTTTGCTATAATTCCATCCACTTCTTCATTGGCTTCTGCAATCATTTGTGCTTTTTCCTCAGGAATAATAATATCCCCTAAACTAAATGATAATCCTCCTTGGAATGCAAACTTATATCCCATATTTTTGATATTATCTAAAAACTCTCCTGTTGTAGGAATATCAGTAACTTTTAAAATATTACCAATAATACCACGTAAAGATTTTTTAGTTAATACGTCATTAATATATCCAGCTTTTGCAGGTACTACTTCGTTAAATAATACTCTACCAACTGTTGTTTTAATAATTTTTCGAACTTGCTCTCCATTTTCATCAACATCAAAAGTTCTTACTTTAATTCCAGCATTTAAGTCAACCTTTTCTTCGTTAAAAGCAATGTTTACTTCTTCTGGAGAGTAAAAAGTTAATCCTTCTCCTTTAATTGAAACTTCTGGAGTAGAGATTCTTTCTTTTGTCATATAATACAATCCAAGCACCATATCTTGTGAAGGAACTGTTACTGGAGCACCATTTGCAGGATTTAAGATATTGTGAGAAGCTAACATTAATAATTGTGCTTCTAAAATAGCTTCTGGTCCTAACGGTAAATGTACCGCCATTTGATCTCCATCAAAATCGGCGTTAAATGCTGTACACACTAATGGGTGTAATTGAATTGCTTTTCCTTCAATTAATTTTGGTTGAAAAGCTTGGATACCTAAACGGTGAAGCGTTGGAGCACGGTTTAATAAAACAGGATGTCCTTTTAAAACATTCTCTAAAATATCCCATACTACTGGCTCTTTTCTATCGATTATTTTCTTTGCAGATTTTACAGTTTTTACAATTCCTCTTTCAATTAATTTACGAATCACAAAAGGTTTGTAAAGTTCAGCTGCCATCTCTTTTGGGATACCACATTCTGAAAGTTTTAATTCTGGTCCTACAACAATTACAGAACGTGCAGAATAATCAACACGTTTTCCTAGTAAGTTTTGACGGAAACGTCCTTGTTTTCCTTTTAATGAATCTGATAAAGATTTTAAAGGTCTATTAGATTCTGTTTTAACTGCTGATGATTTACGTGTATTATCAAATAATGAATCTACCGATTCTTGTAACATACGTTTTTCATTACGCAAAATAACTTCAGGTGCTTTTATCTCAACTAACCTTTTTAAACGGTTGTTTCTGATAATAACTCTTCTGTATAAATCATTTAAATCTGACGTTGCAAAACGACCACCATCTAATGGAACTAATGGACGTAATTCTGGTGGAATCACCGGAACTACTTTCATAATCATCCACTGAGGTTTGTTTTCTCTAGTTTTATTAGAGTCTCTAAATGCTTCAACAACATTTAAACGTTTTAACGCTTCAGTTTTACGTTGTTTAGAAGTTTCTGTATTTGCTTTATGTCTTAATTCATAAGAAAGCGCATCTAAATCGATACGAGCTAATAAATCAATTAAACATTCAGCTCCCATTTTAGCGATAAACTTATTTGGGTCAGTATCATCTAAATATTGATTTTCTTGCGGAAGTGTTTCTAAAATATCTAAGTATTCTTCTTCTGTTAAGAAATCCATTTTTCGCAATGGTTCTCCTTCAACATTTTTTGCAATACCAGGAGCAATTACAACGTAACGCTCGTAATAGATAATCATATCTAACTTTTTAGAAGGTAACCCTAAAAGGTATCCCATTTTGTTAGGTAATGATCTAAAGTACCAGATATGAGCAACAGGAACTACCAAGTTAATATGTCCTACTCTATCTCTACGTACTTTCTTTTCTGTAACTTCTACACCACATCGGTCACAAACGATTCCTTTGTAGCGAATTCTTTTATATTTACCACATGCACATTCAAAGTCTTTTACAGGACCAAAAATACGCTCACAAAATAAACCATCTCTTTCTGGTTTGTGTGTACGGTAATTAATTGTTTCTGGTTTTAACACCTCTCCTTTAGAAATTTCTAAAATAGATTCTGGAGATGATAATCCAATTGAGATTTTATTAAACTTTTTTACAGTGTACTTCTCGTTGT
>JBDNGO010000037.1:0-25022 GCA_041689245.1 Flavobacteriaceae bacterium
GAAAATTAAGAAAACGAAAAATGACAAAAAATAGCACTTTGAAAGCTAGAAAAAAACAGTATCAAAATTTTTAACTAAATTAGCAGAAACCTCTCTTAAATTTTGAGCGAAAAAGTTCATTTTTATTTGACTACATACACGCGTTTAATTGACATTTTTTATAAAAATAGAACGAGTATAAAAGGTGAAATTATTGAGCATTTACAAACTATAAAAGATACTGGAATTGTGGCTTTAATGAAAGTTGCAAACGGATTTAAAAATCAATTAAATGTACTCTCAGAAGACAGTATCCTCCCAGAAAATAGTTCTGCTATTCAAGAACGATTTACAAAAGCGGTTGATTATTTTTTAACAGAGACTATTAAAAACATCGTTCAACCTTTATCAAAAATTTCTTTTTCTTCGGATAACAAAGCTGTGAAAAAAGATTTTGACAAACAGTTTGATAAACTTCAAGAAACACTAAGTGAAAAGATATTTGCATTAAAAAAAATGACGAATGGTTTTAAAACAAAAACATATTTACACGTAAGAGCAAACGCTGTTTTACAAAAAACTGAACCTACAAAAAAGGAAAAATTATCTTCAAAACGAGATCCAATTTTAGCGCTAAAACTACGTGAATTAAGAGATGATATTGCTAAGGCAGAAAGCATTCCTCATTTTCAAATTTTTACACAAGAAACGTTGTATGCAATTTGTGATGCCTTGCCTAGAACAGAAAAAGAGCTGTTAAGAATAAATGGAATGGGAAAAATTAGAGTTAAAAAACACGGAGAGGAAATCTTAGAGACCGTTGAAGAGTATTGCTCTAAAAATGGCATCAATCACTTGAATCAGCAAAAAAAAAAAGACAAAAAACCAACAAAACAAATTTCTTTTGAATTGTTTAAAAGCGGATTATCAGTTAAAGAAATTGCTAAAGAGCGTAGTTTAACTCTTGGAACTATTGGAAGTCATTTGGCAAGTTTTATTCCGTCTGGTGAAGTTGATATTTTAGAATTAATTGAGCTAAAAAAGTATAAAAATATTATAAAAGCAATTGAAAATACAGAATTTAAAAACCTCACAGAGCTCAAAGAAAAAGTAAATAAAAGTTTTACTTTTATGGAATTACGAATGGTTTTACTGTCTAGAGATATTTAACTTTATTAAATAAAAAAACCGAGCAGTTGCCCGGTTTTTTTTATGAAGTCCAAATACGTTTTATCGTTTTTTTACTTCTTTCGTAGATAAATAAAACTCTTGATATGTCTGCAACAGATTCATTAATGCAGCAATTAAATCTTTTGTTTCTAATAGAATACTAAAGTATAATGTTGTGTTTTTAGGACTTGTTTCATCCGTTCTAATTCTAGCTACCTGATTGTCGATAGATTTAGACACATCATCTAATAACTCTTGTTTAGCTTCAAGAATTTTATCTAATTTATTAAATGTTCTCTTTTCAAACACATGACTTACTTTCTCTAGTAATTTACTTAGTTCTTTGTCAATAATCGTTAACTCTTTAATTTGACCTTTTTTAAGGTTTTTATGATGATTATTAACGTGTTTAAAGCTCGCTTTTGAAATAAACCCAATAGACTGAGCAACATCTTGTAAATGTCCTAAAACCAAAATATAAAATCTACTAGCCTGTACAGATGTATCATCTAAAGATTTAATAAAATAAAATACGCCATCTTTTAAATCATCAATTTCCTCATTTAATTTACCAACGTGTTTATCTGTCTTTCTTAGTTTAACTAAATCATGTGTAGTTAAATCATTAACTACGTTTGAATATAATATATTTATTCTGTTAGCAACTTCTGCAATGTGGTCAGAACTTTCTTCAATTACACCATTAATAGTAATTAATTCAGCTCTTTCAATATACATTTTCTTTTTTACTTCTTGATTTCTTTTGGTAAATCTAATAGAGTTTCTTGCTATCAATCCAAAAACTAATAATAATAAAACTCCAACCATTACAATTCCACCTAAGTTAATTAAATATGCTATGGTAGCAGCAGCAAGAAAAGCTACTAAAGCCGTAATAAACCAACCACCAATTACATTTAATACCCCAGCAACTCTATAAACAGCACTTTCTCTACCCCAAGCTCTATCTGCTAATGATGTACCCATAGCAACCATAAATGTTACATAAGTTGTAGATAATGGTAATTTTAATGAAGTACCCATAGAAATTAATATTCCTGCTACAATTAAGTTTACAGAGGCTCTAATCATATCAAAAGCTGGCATTTCGTACGTTTTATCTTTTGATAATTCTATAACCGGTTTTTGAAATTTAGAATCTACAAACGCTAACATTTTCTTTGGAAATAAATAACTAATTCCAGTATTTAATCCCATTGCGCCTCTAACTACAATTCTAGACATTGAGTTTGGTTGAAACTTTTCATGTCCATCTCCTTGACGAGATAAATTAATCCCTGTTTCAATAACTGTTTTTGCTTTTTTAGAGGTCCAAATTGTTACTACCATTACTGCTCCAGCAATTAATAGCATCCAAATATTAGAAGGCACTTCTTTACCTAAAACTCCCATAGAAAAAGCATCAGCTGCAAGACCAGACGCTTGCCATGCTTCGTAAGAATTCCATGCCGCAATTGGCACACCAATAAAGTTTACCAAATCATTTCCTGCAAAAGCTAAGGCTAATGAGAATGTACCAATTCCAATAATTAATTTTAAAACATTTACTTTAAATAGTTTTATTAATAATTGGGAAATTAGTGTCCAAAACAAAAAACCAATGGCAATAATTATATAAATATTCCCATCAATAATCTGTTTAATATCATTGTAATAAGGAGTTCCTTTTAATCCTTTGATAATTATAAAATAGGTAATTGCAGTAATAGCAAATCCGCCAAATAATGCATTAACATAACTAGGTCTACTTTCTATATGAAAAGAATAAATGATTCTCGAAATAAATTGCACAATTGCTCCAACAGAAAATGCGACGACTACCGAAAGTAAAATACCAAAGATGATAAACATTGCTGTTTCTGTGTTGATGTACTTTCCAAGATTTGCTACTGTTTCTCCACTATTAGAAGTGTAAATTTTAATCAATGCCATTGCAACTGCTGCACCTAACAATTCAAATACAATAGAAACTGTTGTAGAAGTTGGCATTCCTAATGAATTAAAAACATCTAATAATAAAATGTCTGTAATCATTACAGCCATAAATATGTACATAATTTCATTAAAGTAGAATTCGCTCGGAACAAAAATTCCTTTACGCGCAACTTCCATCATTCCACTTGAAGTAACTGAACCTATAAAAACACCTAGACTTGCAATAATTAAAATTTTCTTTACAGATAGAGCTTTAGAGCCTATTGCAGAATTTAAAAAATTTACTGCATCATTACTAACACCAACTACTAAGTCAATGATTGCTAAAACTGTTAATGCGATAAGCATTAAAATATATGGATTCTCCATGTTATTTACTTAAATTAATATTCCACAATATTAAATACAGCACCCTGACAATATGTTATCTTAATGTTATCAAAGTGTTATTAAATCGACTTCATAATGTTAATTTAACTTATATTTTATAACATTTGTCATTCATTAAATATTTAATAATGAGATTATCTAAAAGTTATTTTTTCTTTATTTTTATGTTAACAGGTATTTCTTTGTTCTCTCAAGAAAACTCATTTAATTCTAAATGGGATAAAGGAATTCAAATAGAGAGTAAAGACAAACAATTTAAGTTAAAATTTGGAGGTAGAATTATGATTGACCACGCTTTTTTTTTCACAAAACAGTGATTTAGACGCGGCATTTAATCCTTTAACAACAACTTCAGGAACAGAACTAAGGCGCGCAAGAATATTTACTTCAGGAACTTTATACGGAAATATAGATTATAAATTCTCTGTAGATTTCTCTGGCAATCAATCAACAATTAAAGATGCTTATATTGGATTAAGAAAGCTACCTATAATTGGCAACCTAAGAGTTGGTCATGTAAAAGAACCCTTTAGGTTAGATGTACTAACAAGCAGTAAATACATCACTTTTATGGAACGTTCTTTTGTGGTAGATTTTATGCAAGAAAGAAACAACGGAATTGTGTTTTTTAATGATTATTTTGATAACAAATTATCGATTCAAGCTGGATATTTTTTAAACGAAGACAATTCTTCTGATGATAAAGCTTCAAATAACGGTTATGCAATAACCACCAGAGCAACGAGTTTATTTATCAATAATAAAGAAAAAAAAGAATTACTACATGCTGGTTTAGCCTATACATATAGAGAATCGAGCTCTAAAGGATATAAAATTGCATCAAAACCAGAAAGTCATTTAAGCCGACTTAAATATCTTTTTACTGGGCCAATAAGTGGGGTTAAAAATATAAGTATGGTGAATTTTGAAACCGCTTATGTGAAAAAATCTTTTGCTTTTCAGGCAGAATATTTAACCTCTAAAATAAATACAGGAATAGCAACTCCAATAGATTCTTATAAATTTTATAGTTATTATGGAGAAATAAGTTATTTTTTAACTGGAGAAAGCAAAGTTTTTAAAAATTCTTATTCTGGTTTTGATAGAGTAAGCCCAAAAAATAATTATGGAGATAATAGTTATGGTGCTTGGGAAGTTGCGTTAAGGTATTCTAACTCTGATTTAAATGATAGTGATATTTTTGGAGGGGAACAAACCGATATTATTCTTGGATTAAATTGGTATTTAAACCCATCTACACGATTTATGGTAAACAATGTTTTTGCTGACATAAAAAATAAAGGAAATGCTAATATTTTTCAATTCCGTTTTCAAATCGATTTTTAATCAAAGTTATATAATTATAATTCTTAGCGATTTAATTTTTATCAAATAGCTTTTTTTATCTTTGACAAAAATAGTATGAATTTTCGTTTGCCTTTTCTGCTAATACTCACACTTGTTTTTATGAGTTGTAAGGCTCAAAAAAAAGAAAAAATGAATTATAAATTTACCAATAAATTAATTACAGAAACAAGTCCTTATTTACTACAACATGCTCATAACCCAGTAAATTGGTATGCTTGGAATGATGAAACTTTAGCCTTAGCAAAAAAAGAAAATAAATTATTACTAATTTCTATTGGATATTCTTCTTGCCATTGGTGTCATGTAATGGAGGAGGAAAGTTTTGAAAAAGAGGAAGTAGCTCAAGTAATGAATCATTATTTTATCAATGTAAAAGTTGATAGAGAAGAAAGACCAGATGTAGATCAAATTTACATGAATGCTGTTCAATTAATGACTGGAGCTGGTGGTTGGCCGTTAAACTGTATTGCATTACTTGATGGAAGACCCGTTTGGGGTGGGACTTATTTTAAAAAAGATGATTGGTTAAAAGTTTTAAATCAAATTGGAGATTTATACGCTAAAAAACCAGAAAAAGTACTAGAATATGCAGAGAAACTGACAACCGGTATTCAACAATCAAGTTTGGTGGTAACAAACAAAGAAAAACCTTCATTTACCAAAGAGTATCTTTCTAAAACCATCAAAAAATGGGAAGTTTATTTTGATGACAAAAAAGGTGGACTAAATAGAGCACCAAAATTTCCGATGCCAAATAACTATCATTTTTTATTAAAATATGCTTATCAAAACAATGATACATCCTTAAAAAAATATGTAAATACCACCCTAAATAACATTGCTTTAGGCGGAATTTTTGATCAAATCGGAGGTGGATTTTCTAGATATTCTGTAGATACGAAATGGCATATTCCTCATTTTGAAAAAATGCTGTACGATAACGGTCAGTTAGTTAGTTTATTCGCCGATGCCTATTTAATTACAAAAAATGAATTATATAAAGAAACCGTTTACAATACCCTTGAGTTTATTGAGCGTGAAATGTTAGATGTTTCTGGAGGGTTTTATGCTGCGTTAGATGCAGATAGTTTAACTGATAAAAATGAACTTGAAGAAGGTGCCTATTATGTTTGGAAAAAAGAAGAATTACAAGAGCTTCTAAAAGAAGATTTCGATTTGTTTTCTGATTTTTACAATATAAATTCTTATGGTTTTTGGGAACACAACAACTACCAATTAATAAGAAAAATATCTGATAAAGAATTTGCTAAAAAACACAAAATTTCAATTTCAGAAGTAAAAAATACAGTAGCTAAATGGAAATCAATTTTATTAAAAAGGAGGGCTAAAAGGAAATATCCAAGATTAGATGATAAAATATTAACTTCTTGGAACGGAATTATGCTAAAAGGATATGTTGATGCTTACCGTGTTTTTAATGACTCTCTTTTTTTAGAAATAGCCCTAAAAAATGCACGTTTTATCGAGCTGAAAATGATAAAAGAAGATGGAACTTTATTTCGTAATTTTAAAAATGGGCAAGCAACAATAAACGGTTACCTTGAAGATTATGGAACAGTTATTGATGCACTTGTATCATTATACGAAGTAACTTTAGATGAAAAATGGTTAATGCTTTCAAAAAATCTAACAGACATTTGTTTTGATAATTTTTATAATTCTGCAACCAGTATGTTCTATTTCACCTCTGAAAAAGATGTGAAATTAATTGCTAGAAAAATGGAGATTGAAGATAATGTAATCCCTTCATCTAACTCTATGATGGCAAAAAATTTATTTAAATTAAGTCATTATTTCGATAATGAATATTATTTAAAAACAAGTACACAAATGTTAAATAACATGATAAAGGATATGCAAAATTACGGATCTGCCTACTCAAACTGGCTAGATTTATATAGTAACTTTACAGAAAATTATTATGAAATTGCTGTTTCTGGAAAATTAGCCTTAGAAAAAATAAAAGAACTAAATAAACAGTATTTACCAAACAAATTAATTTGCGGTAGTAATTTAAAAAGCGATTTACCTTTGTTAGAAAATCGTTTTGTTGATGGTAAAACATTAATCTATGTTTGTGTAAATAAAACGTGTAACTTACCTACTGAAAACACCAACGAAGCAATTAATCAAACAAAAAAGGTACAGCTATGAATACGCTAATTACATTTTTTATAGCATTAGTAGCCTTTGAGCTTTTTCATTTTTTAGTGTTAGAAATATTTTCATGGACAAAACCTAAAGAAACTCATAACAAAGCAGGAATTGAAATATCGTACCCACACACATAACGTAAAAATAAAAAAACCATATAACAAAATGAAAAATTTAAAATACTCAGTAACACTTTTCTTTTTATCAATAGGATTGTTGGTAAATGCACAAAACGAAGCAAATTTTGCTTTGGAAGGAGGAAATTCTTTTTTAAGCATAAAGCAAAAATATGACGGAAAAATAAAGGGTAGTTTATTTACTAATGACGGTTTTGAATCAGCACAAATAAATGATGTGAATATTCAATATCCAACCCGTTATAATGCGTATTCAGATAATTTTGAAGTCCAACATAAAGGGAAAGTTAAATATATTGTTATTACAAAAGAAGATAACACACAAGTTAAATTTATTAGTAGCAACAAACTATATAAAACCTATCTTTATATTGATAATGGAAAAACAAAAAAAGGTTTTTTTGTAGTTGTTAGTGAAGGAGAAAATTATTCACTTGTACTCAAAGAGAAAGTTATTTTTGTAGAGGAACAAAAACCAAAAACTCCTTATGAAAAATATAAAAACCCTGAATTAAAAAGAACAAAAGATACCTATTATTTAAAAATAAAAGGATCTGATGCTTTAAGTGAAATTAGCCTTAGAAAAAAAGATGTTATTAATTTTTTTGGTAATGACTCTGAAATCATTTCTTCTTTAATTAAAAAGAATAATCTAAATGTTAAAAAAGAAAAAGATTTTGTACAGTTATTAAAACTATACGATACTCAATAATACATTAAAAATAAAAAATTTGTTACTACTAACATTAAAAAAGAAAATATGAAATGTATTCTAATAGTATTCCTTTTTATTTCTACAGTTGCTTTTTCACAAGTAAATGAAATAAACAATTTAAGAGATGTTTATACTTTAAAAAGTGATATTGATATATATTCTCGTCAAAATGATCCAGATGTAAAAGGATCTCCTTTTATTCATACAGAATATAAAAACATTCAAATTAAAGGTGTTGTAATGAAAGGAAAATACAATGCCAATTCAGATTATATTGAAGTAGATAACAAAGGAGAGGTTATTTTCTTTATGCCTTCTATGGAGAATCGTTATGATGTTGTATTTACAGATGAAGATGTAACTTATAGAGCATTTGAATATGAAGAATTAAAATTTGGTTTTTTTAAAATTTTAGCCAAAAATGAGAAAGCTTTTTTACTTAGTAAGCAATTCATAAAGTTTAACCCTGAAGTAAAGCCAAAAAGTAATTTTGATATTCTTAAACCTGCGCAGTTTGAAAGAAAAAAAGACATACATTATATAAAGCTTAGTAATCAAGATATTATCGTTGAATTACCAACTAGAAAAAGTAAATTTTTAGACGTTTTTAATTCTAAATATAATGCTATTAAAAATTTCCTTAAAAAGGAAAGATTGGATATTAAAAAAGAAGAAGATTTAATTAAAGTCTTTAATTTTTATGCTTCACTAAAATAGTTATACTTTCTTTTTTTGAGGAACAACAATAAAATTTTTTAGATAAAAAGGTTCAAAATAAGCAATATCTTCGATGTTGTTTTTTTTGTATTTATCAAACGCCAAAAAACTCATTTCTTTTGATGATGGGAATTTAGAATCTACAAATATGGCATTAGGGTGTGTTATTAAGGCTTTACATTTTTCTGCTCCATCCCCAAAAAAATAAACGTTAGCTGTTTTTAAATAATTACTAAATGACGTTTCTTTAATAATTTCTGCTTTAATTTCTCTGATTTGATTATATTCTGAATCAAAAATAGCAGAATACACCTCCATTCTACGTGCGTCTAACATTGGCACAAGAACCCCTTTTTCAATTGAAATAGATAAAGCAAGAGATTGCAACGTATTAATTGAAATTAGCGGGATATTAAGTGCAAAACACAGCCCTTTAGCTGCTGAAACACCAATTCGTAATCCTGTATAGGAGCCCGGACCTTTACTGACTGCAATAGCATTTAGTTTTTTAAAAGGAATCTTTGCCTTTTTAAGTACATCACTTATAAATGGGTGTAAAACCTCTGCGTGAGAATAATTGCCATTGTTTAATTCTTTAATCGCAACCAATTCTCCGCTTTTAGAAATACTAACAGAACAATTTTTTGTAGAAGTCTCTATGTTTAAGATATAAGCCAATAGAATAATTTTCTGCAAAGATACATTAAGCTCCAAAAAAACACATATAGTTTATTATTAATCGTTAAAATGAAAGAACTATTTTGAAAGAACAATAAGTATTGCTACTTTTAATGTTTAAATAAAATACACTTTTGAAAATTAATTTAAAATACTTCATTGGTCTCTTCATTATCCTATTGAGCAGTTTTGTTCTTAGCACAAATGTTGTAAAACCTAAAGTTCTTCTTAAAGAAGCTACAATAGATTCCACTATTGTCAAAGAATCAACTATTCTTTTAGAACGATATTCAAAATATAAAACTAAAAAGGTTAGCCACAAATTAGATTCTTTACTGAAAAAGATTAATAAGATACATGATTTTAATGGTTCAATTCTCGTTGCTAAAAAAGGAAAATTAGTGTATGAAAATCAAATTGGATATGCAGATTTTAGAAATAAAACGAAGCTAAATGAAAAATCTATATATCAATTAGCTTCTGTAAGCAAGCAGTTCACAGCTACTTCAATCATGATTTTAAAGGAAAGAAATCAATTAAAATTAACTGATACAATTACCAAATATTTCCCAAAGTTTCCTTTTAAAAATATTACTATTCAACATTTACTTAATCATACTTCTGGTTTACCAAAATATTTTTGGGTTACAGAAAATGAGTGGAAAAAAGAGAAAGCTCCTAGTAATAATGAGTTGATGAAGTTCTTTGAAACAACTAAAGTATCAACATTTTTTAGACCAGGTAGAAAATTTGATTATTCAAATACTGGTTATTTTATTTTAGCTTCTATCGTAGAAAAAATATCTAACATGAGTTATTCAAACTTCGTGGATACTACCATTTTTAAACCACTTCAAATGAATCACTCTTTTGCTTACAGTTTTGAAAACGACACCATAAGAGCAAATCAACTGATGGGATATAGATTATATAAAGGTTGGAGACATCTTAAAATCCCAAACACCATTAATGACGCTATTGTTGGCGATAAAAATATTTATGCCACAAATGAAGATTTATTAAAATGGGTAAACGGACTTAATAGCGGAAAAATTATTTCTAAAAAATCTTTAGAATTGATGTACACTAAAGGAAAAAACAAATATGGAAGAAAAATACCTTATGGTTTTGGCTTTAGAATTGATGCCATAAATGATAAAAAAGTGGTGTATCATTATGGAAAATGGAATGGATTTAGCACAGGAATTACCCAATATAAAGATGATGATTTAGTTGTTATCGTTTTAGAACACACAAGTTATAGATCTATTGATTATTTAAATAAACAGATAAAGAGTATTGTTGATAAAAATTTCGATTCTTAACTTCTATAAGTCATTTAATAAAAAGCCAGAGAAATTTTCTCTGGCCTTTTATATATTTTTTAAAATGCTTAATCTAAAATAGATTCTCCGTTATAAAATTTTAAAACTTTAGTTTTAAATACATAATCGTACTTTGCTCTAATTAATGTAGATTCTGCATTAACCAATCTATTTCTAACTTGATCAAATTCAAATGATGTTATTGCCTCAAAAGTATATCTTTGTTGCGCATTCTTAAATGCCTCTTGCTGAGCTGTTAAAGATAATTTAGCTGCTTCATAGCTTTTTAATGCGGCCTTAGCATCTAAAAAAGCTCTTTGAATTGTTTGCTGTATACTTAATTTTGCGCTTTCTAAAGACAACTCACTTCGTTCTATACCAATTTTAGATTTATTAACATTTACTTTATTTTGATATCTGTTAAAAATTGGAATACTTAATGATAATCCAACGCCATACCCAAAGTTATCATTTAACTGTTTAAAGAAATAATCATTTCGTTGCCCTTGAAAAATAGTAAATCTATGACTAAAATTAGTTCCCGCACTTGCAGAGGCTGTTACCGTTGGTAAAAAACCACTTTTAGCAATTTCTAAATTTAATTTAGATTGTTGAATCCCTATTTTTGCTTTTAAAATTTCTGGTCTATTTGCAACTGCATTTTTATATACGGCATCTGGGCTTTTAAATAATAATGAAGCTGAAGGTGCTCCAACATCTATTCTTGCAACATCAAAATTATTTGTATCTACTTGCAATAATTGAGCAAGACCTAATAATGCAATATTTAATGTATTCTCTAAAGAAACAACTGTCTGTAAATCGTTTGCATATGCAGATTGTGCATTTAATAATTCACCCTTTGGTTTAGAACCTGCTTCTACTTGGTTTTTAGCAACCTCAATTTGTTTTTTACTAATCTCCGCTTGTACTCTTGCTACAGCTA
Source organism: Flavobacteriaceae bacterium (assembly GCA_041689245.1). Lineage (GTDB taxonomy): Bacteria > Bacteroidota > Bacteroidia > Flavobacteriales > Flavobacteriaceae > Polaribacter. The sequence goes on from JBDNGO010000037.1 coordinate 11,557, forward strand.
GGTTTTCTTTAGCAAACAATATGTTTAAATATGAATTGATAACATTTAAAGAAACATCGTCTTTAATAATTTGAAGATCTAGCTTACTACCTAATACATTTAGTTGAGAGTTTTTATAAGAATTTAACAAACTAAATCCGTTAAATACAGTTATACCACTTCTTAAACTATAAGAAGAACTAAAACTAGTTGAAGATATTCTACCATTACTAACTGGATCAATAGTTGAACCAAAATTTAAATTTGCTCCAGAAGATGCATTTAAATTTGGTAAAAAATTACCTTTTGCTCCAACAACATCTTCTTTAAAAGATTCTAAATTTAATGCTTGTTGTTTTATACTAATGTTATTTTTTATTGCATGTTCAACGGCTTCTTTTAAGTCCCATTTTTTTTGTGAAAATCCTGAGAATGAAAATGCTATTAATGCAATAAGTATTGAAAATTTAGTTTTCATATATTTTATATACTAAGTTTTAGATTAAAGTTTGGTAACAAGAGAGAAATATTCTGCAATTTTTACGCTGCATATATGACGAGCCAAAGTAGAATATGTTACAGATTTTTTATCTTATTGATGTGTTAATTTTTTATTCTCTTTTTATACCTAAATAAAACATACGCTAAAATAGCAACTAGAAGGTATGGAAAGACCATTAAATATGTAATTCCTGAGTTAATTCCTTCAGCCATGTCTTGTCCGCCATTTTCTACAACCGCTTTACACATTGCGCATTGAGCTTTTGCATCAATCACAAAAAAGAGACCTAATAAAACAATACCTTTTTTCATAATTAACTATAATATGGAGAAATCATTACATAAACTATTACACCTGTAATTGCAACATACAACCATAATGGAAATGTAATTTTTGCAATTTTTTTATGCTCATGAAATTTTCCTAATCTTGCTCTAACAAAGGTAATTAACACAAAAGGAATTACTACTATTGACAATAAAATATGGGTGATCAAAATAAAATAATACACATATTTTATGACTCCTTCTCCACCAAATTTAGTTGATTCTGAAGTCATATGATATGCTATATACATAAACAAAAATAGTACTGAACAAAAAATTGCAGTCGTATTTAATAGTTCATGTAATTTTCTGTTTCCTTTTTTAATTGCTATTACTGCGAAAATTAAAAGCAACGCTGTAACTCCATTTATTGTTGCATAAATTGGCGGTAAAAAAGATAAAGGCTCTATATCAAAACCTAATTCTTTTAAATTTACGCCAAACAAAAGTGCTACTGTTAAAGGAATAATTATAGATAAAAGAGTAATTATTTTGTTGTACTTTTTTTCTTGATTTGAACTGTTTTTACTCATTTAATAATATATTAATATCTTCTTTTAATTCTTTAATTTGATCAGGGAAACCGGTTTCTTCTAATGCTCTGTAATACATTATTGGGTTACCATGTGTATCTCTTCTAGAGCGAATATTACCTTCTTTGTCTATTAATGCAAATAACCCTGAATGTTCAAATCCTCCATGTTCTCCATCGCCATTTCCTGCATATAATTTAAACCCTTTATTAGATAAATCATATACGTATTCTTGATTTTTACCTGTTAACATTTGCCAATTATTGCTTGTGATATTATGTTCTTTTCTATACTGAGTTAAAATTTCTGGAATATCTATCTCTGGCGTTATTGAAAAAGATGCAATTCCGAAGTTTGTATTTCCGTAAAACTCATTTTGTACGTCCATCATTTTTCTATTCATAATTGGGCAAATAGATGGACACGTTGTAAAGAAAAATTCTACAACATATACTTTTCCTTCAAAATTTTTGTCGGTAATTGTATTTCCGTTTTGATTGATAAATTCAAAATCTGGTACTTTGTTAAAAGTAACCAAATCTGATTTTTGAAATTTATGTACGACTTTTGGTACAACATAAATTCCAAAAATTAATATGATAAATGAGATCCCAACGTAAGAATACTTTTTTTTCATTTTAAATTATATTTCTCGTTTAAAGCGTTTCTCCTTTTCTAACGATTTTTTTAATTGATAGTAAATGATTTCAATATCTTTTTTCATCTTATTCTTAAGATCATTTACAGAGTTCATATTGTATCCATATAACCTACCATTTTCTGTATCTTCATCATCTTTTCTTCCACGTAAGCGCAATTCTCTATCAACAATAAACACATATTCTGAACTTAAATCTTGATTGATTGTATAAGGAGAATCAAAACTATTAAATAAATTCTTAATTTCTTCATCATTCAAAAAAACAAACTTCCAATTTTCAATATCTGTATACGTACTTAGTTTCTTTTTAAGAGATTCTACTTGTGTTTCAACTCCTTTTGGAGCAATTAAAACAGATTGAAAGTAAAGACTTTTACGATATCTTTTATAAATAACTTCGTTTAAATTAAAAAGTCCTCCTTTATTTTTTTCTATATCAGTTCCTAAAAAACTAACCACAGAAAAATGATCTTTAAACGTAATATTTCCTTCTACATTTTCTACTTTTTTTGTTAAGATAGGTAAGTTTGCATGATGATAAATCCCTAACGAAAGGAAAAGATAAAAGAGTAACGGTCCTAAAAATAGAGACGATAATACAAGTGCTTTTTTAATTTTATTTTTCTTCATGTTGCAAAAAAAAAGGCGGTAAAAACAACCTTAAAATATTTTAAAACAAATTAGTAATTCCATTTTGTTAAAGGAGACAATACCTCAAATATATATCCACCTTCTATAAGTAATAAGGTAACTAGAAAACAAATTAAAAATACTGCGGTCCAAACTACAGCTCTTCTAAACCATTTTTTTTCACCTTCCATGTGCATAAATGCCCAAGTAATTCCGTAAGCTTTAGCTAATGTTAAAATGACAAACGTCCAATTTAATGGGCTGGTTCCTAAAAAACTTGTTAAATATAAAACTTCAGGCTTAAGAATACCAAAAATAACTTCTACAATTGTTATTACAGACAGTATTCCAAAAACAATCCATATTCTTTTTGTATTAGATTCGTGTGCGTGTGCCATTTTTATAATTTTTTTATACTTATTAAACTAAGTAGAAGAATGTAAATACAAATACCCAAACTAAATCTACAAAGTGCCAATACAATCCAACTTTTTCCACCATTTCATAATGTCCTCTACGCTCGTAAGTACCTACAAGAACATTAAAAAATATGATAATATTTATAAGTACTCCTGTAAATACGTGAAACCCGTGAAATCCTGTAATAAAGAAAAAGAAATTTGCAAAAATTGGGTTTCCATATTCATTTACATGAAGATTTGCTCCTTCAACAACTTGCTTTGCATTTAATAAATAACGCGCTCCTTCTTCTCTAGAAAGTATTGTTTTGTGTTTTGTGGCAAGGTCAATTTTTTCAACTCTTATTAAAACATCAGGATTATTATTATAAGAATTTACAACTTCATTTACAGAATAACTTGGTAGCGTTTCTCCGCCTTCAAACCATAAACCATTTTTTCTTGTATGTTCTACTCTTTCTTCGTGTTCATCAACCACAAAATCTGACAATGCAATTTGATGACCATCTTTAACAAATTGTAAGATTTTACCGTCTGTTGTTTGAACTCCTCCGTAAGAACCTCCAATAAAGTTTTTCCATTCCCAAGCTTGAGAGCCTAAAAATATTAAACCTCCAATAATGGTAAACAACATATACCAGGCTACTTTCTTTTTCTTCATTTGATGACCAGCATCAACAGCTAACACCATTGTTACTGAAGAAAAGATTAAGATAAATGTCATTAATGCTACATAGTACATTGGTGCATGTACTCCATGTAAAAAGGGAAAGTGAGTAAAAACTTCATCGGCAATTGGCCAAGAATTTATAAATTTAAATCTTATTAAACCGTAAGCGGCTAAAAATCCGGAAAAAGTTAATGCATCCGATACGATAAAAAACCACATCATCAGTTTTCCGTAACTAGCTCCAAAAGGTCTATTTCCACCACCGTTCCAAGTAGTTTTATCTTCAAGATTTACAGCAATAGTTGCTCCCATAAATGTCTATGTTAATTGTTTTTTAATAGTTTGTCAAAATTACATAATTTTCATCATCTAATAAAATAGAAAAAGAAAAATAGATAAATCCAAAGTACTCCAACGAAGTGCCAAAAAATTGCACCAAGCTCAAAACCAAGCATTTCTGCGGAATTATACTTAGATTTAAAATGATTATAAATTACAACTAATAGCACAATTAGCCCTGCTATTAGGTGTAAAACGTGCATAAAAGTGATCCCAATAATAAAAGAGGTTGATACCGTACTGTTTGGTCCAGTAAAAAATAGCCCAACATTTCTTAATTGAACAAATCCTTCATATTGATAATAAATAAATCCTACGCCTAAAACTAATGTAATAATAAGCAGTAAAAAACTTCCTTTTGTATTGTCTCTTTTAAGTAATCTTTGTGCTAACATAAATGTTAAACTACTAAAAACTATTAAAGCTGTACTCATATAAAATGATGTTGGCAAATCAAACGAAACCCAATCTTCCCTTTTTCTACTTACCACATAAGCACTTGTTAATCCTGCAAAAAACATGGTCATACTAATCATTGAAACCCATAACATAGGTTTCGCTGATTTTTTCTTCGCTACTTTTAATTCAGTTTTTAAACTTTCTTGACTCATTTGATTTAATGTAAAAATTTATCAATTACGTATATTATTTGAATCAATGTTATATAAATTACACTTGATAACATTAATTTTCTTGCTTCAATATTAGATTCTGTTTTGTATAACTGAATACCGTAATACAACATAGAGCCGCCAACTAAAGCAATAATTACTGCTGTTGCAGGATAAATATAAAACGCTCCTGTTACTTTTAAAACTGGCGCAATAGAAACTAAAATCATTATTAAAGTATAAAAGATAATTTGCTTAATAGCCCCTTTATCTTTTTTATTCATTGGCAACATATTAAATCCTGCCTTTTGATATTCTTCAAATTGCAACCAACCAATTGCCCAAAAGTGTGGAAATTGCCAAAAAAATTGAATTAAAAACAAAAATCCAGCTTCAATTCCAAATTGATTTGTTGCTGCAACCCAGCCTAACATAAAAGGAATTGCTCCTGGAATTGCCCCTATAAAAACCGCTAATGGCGTTACAGATTTTAATGGTGTATAAACACTTGTATATAAGAAAATAGAAATTGCTCCAAACAATGCAGACTTTGCATTGATATTATATAGAATTGCGATTCCTAGAATTGTAAATGAAAACGCTATTGTTAACGCAGTAGAAACAGTCATTCTACCTGTTGGCAAAGGTCTGTTCATGGTTCTTTTCATTAAAGAATCTGTGTCTTTTTCAATTACCTGATTGAATGCGTTTGATGCGCCAACCATAAAATAACCTCCAATTGCTAATTGAATAATAATAAAAGTATCTACAACTTCTACTGCTAATAAATAACCCGCAATAGAAGAAAAAACCACACTTAAAGACAAACCAACTTTTGTGAGTTGCTTGAAATCTGATACAAAGTTTTTAATTATTGATTTATTCTCTATGCTAGAAATTGAGCTCATTTATTTTTTTCAAATCTTTTGCAAAGGTATTTTATTCTATGCTAATTTCTTGCATTTTATCCTATAAAAAATGGCTTAGATTTCTAATTAAAATAGTTGAAAAATATCTTTGCTATTTCCTTTTTTGTTTTAACTTTGCACCCGCATTGAAAGATGAGTAAGTTCATTAAAAATATACTGCGCGAAAGTAGCTCAGGGGTAGAGCATCACCTTGCCAAGGTGGGGGTCGCGGGTTCAAATCCCGTCTTTCGCTCTATTCTATGATATTTACCAATGCTCAAGTGGTGGAATTGGTAGACACGCTGGACTTAAAATCCAGTGGGCAGTAATGTCCGTATGGGTTCAAGTCCCATCTTGAGTACAACTAAAGTCTTAACATTAATTTGTTAGGACTTTTTTTATGTAAAATAATTAGAAAACTTCAGAAAATAAAAAACCCACTCTAAATTAGAGTGGGAAAATTGCTATGAAAAAGAAAGTGGTTTTTACACCACGTTACAAATATACAGTTTTTATTTAATATCCTCATTAAAAAAATATTTTTGTTTTTATAAAAACACCATTCTATTTGCTCTATGTTTTGATTTTCACAGCTTTTAAATACTGGATGTCTTTCTGACTGTGAAAATAAGAACAAAGGACTTAAAAATAAATAAAAAAGTAACTATTTTTTTATTGTTGATGATTACAGTTTAATAACTCTATTGTTTTTTAATTGGTATTTTTCTTTACTTTCTGAGCATTCAGCAATTCCTTCTTCATTAAAATTTAATCGATATCCAAACTCACTGACCCAGCCGATTTGTTTTGAAGGATTTCCAACAACCAAAGCGTACGGAATAATTTCTTTTACCACAACAGATCCTGCACCAATAAATGAAAATTCTCCAATATCATTTCCACAAACTATTGTTGCATTAGCACCAATAGTTGCTCCTTTTTTAACAACCGTTTTTAAATATTTATTTTTTCTGCTAACCGCACTTCTTGGATTGATAACATTTGTAAAAACCATTGATGGCCCTAAAAAAACATCATCTTCGCAGGTAACCCCTGTATAAATAGAAACGTTATTCTGTACCTTAACATTATTTCCTAAAACTACTTGTGGTGAAATAACCACATTTTGACCAATATTACAATTTTTTCCTATCTTACAATTAGGCATAATATGACTAAAATGCCAAATACTTGTTCCTTCTCCAATATCACAACCTTCGTCAATCACAGCTGTTTCGTGTGCTTTGTATAAATTCATTTAATATTTTACTTTTGTTTCTTCAATTATTGCTTTTGCCGAAGAAGTTCCTATTCTTTCAACTCCTAAAGTAATCATTTTTAAAGCATCATTCTTTGTTTTTACTCCTCCAGCGGCTTTTATTTTTACCGGCTTTGCATTATCATGCATTATTTTTATTGTCTCGAATGTTGCTCCATTAGGGATATTGTTTTCTGTTTTATAAAACCCTGTTGATGACTTTACAAATACTTTTTTTGTGTTTTCTAATCCAAAGTTATCAATAACAATGATTTTTATTAGTTTAGAAATAGCAGCTATTGCTTCATTATTTAAAGCTGCAACTTCAATTATCCATTTTACAACTTTGTTGTTTTTTAAACCTAAAGCAGTTCCTTTAATTATTTCTTCTCTAATTAAAGGTATTTCTCCTTTTTTAAAAGCTTCATAATTCACGACAAAATCTAGTTCATCAACTCCTAAATCTACGGCTTTTTGTGCTTCAATAAGTTTTTCTTCTATAGATGCTGTTCCTTCATGAAATCCAATTACAGTTCCTACCAAAACATTAGATTTTGCTTTTAGAATCATTTCTTTAGCAAAAGAAATATACTTAGCTCTTATCATTACTAATTTAAAGTTAAAAGCAATTGCTTCTTCAACTAGTTTAACAACATTTGCTTTTGTTTCCTCTTCAGATAGATTTGCCTGTGTTGCAGTTTTTAAATATGTTGAATCTAAATATTGTGCTAGTTTCATTTGATGCTGACTTATAGAACAAAAATAGTAAATATTAAGCGCATTAAAAAAGAGCAATCGAATTGATTGCTCTTTTTTAATTTTATTTTCAGCTAAATGTTATTCAACATTAAATGAAATTGGTAACGTATATTTCATCCCAACCGGAACTCCTCTTTGTTTTCCAGGAGTCATTCTAGGTAATGTCTTTGTTACTCTAATCGCTTCATCACTAAGTCTTGGATGTGGAGCTCTTGCTTGAATGTCTGTAACATTTCCTTTTGGATCAATTCTAAAAACTACCCAGATTTTCTTTTTCCCAGGAGATAATCCTAATTCTCCAGCTAAATCGCCATTGAATTTTCTACTTACATGTTTTTGAATTTTTTCATTAAGGCAATCACTCTTTTCCTGTCTAGTACCAGTACAACCCGGAAAAATAGGAACTTCTTCAATAATTGCAAAAGCAACATCTTCTATAATTGTATCACCTTCATCTACCTCAATAATATCATCTACCTTAACTGCTTCAGTTTCATCAGTTTCTGTAGTTTTAATTATAGTTTCTTCAACTTTTTTATCATCTTTTACAATCTCTATTTTTTCTGGCGCCGGTGGTGGTGGTGCTTTCTTCTCTACCTCTGGACGTTCTGTAATTGGAATCTCTTCTTCCATTAAGTTTTTCATGTTTGCATCCCCAAATGCGCCAATTGCTCTATCATAGGTTTTGTTCTCCATTGCTACATACGTAACAAAAAGTGATAAAACCAACCCTAGTTGAATAAACAACTTTGAGTAATTCTCTAAATTTGATTTTGGATTTTTCTTAATTTCCATCCTAATGTTTTTTTTAATAGTTCGCTAATTTAATTAAATTCTTATGACTTATGCAAATATTAAAGTTAAATAGCATTAATTTTTTTATAAATTGAGTTAAAAATTAACAATGCCATAAAAACTCCAACGGTATTTGCAACAACATCAAAAAAACTTGCTGTTCTATAAGTTGTAAGAGTTGTTTGTAAAACTTCAATAATTATGCCATAAATAACGCAACCTAAAGCAATTGCATATTTTGCGCTATTTTTTTCTCTTGAAACAGGAAAACTAAGTAACCATGTTATAGCTAACATAAAATATGCAATTGCATGATATATCTTATCTTGACAAGAAATTTTAATTGGCGATTCCGGTACCCGTATTAAGCTCAAAACACTAATTCCTATTGCAACACTAATTGCTATAAAAATAATTTTATCCTTTAATAAGATCTTGATAAGCTTGCGCATCTAATAAATCATCTAATTGAGAAGTGTCTGCAATTGTTACTTTAATCATCCAACCTTTACCATAAGGATCTTTGTTTACTAATTCTGGTTCGTCTTCTAAGCTTTCGTTAAATTCTGTAACTTCTCCTGTTAACGGCATAAATAAATCTGAAACTGTTTTTACAGCTTCTACAGATCCAAAAACTTCATCTTTTTCTACTGTATCATCTAGTGTATCTACATCTACATAAACAATATCGCCCAATTCGCTTTGTGCAAAATCTGTAATACCAATTGTAGCTGTATTGCCATCTATTTTAATCCATTCGTGGTCTTTTGTGTACTTTAATTCTGATGGAATGTTCATTGTAATTATTTTTTATTGTTGATTAATTTTTAGTTGCCTAAGTTATAAATTAAATTGAAACCAGCATTAATAGATTTTCTCGGAAATGTGGTTGAGATTGCATATTTAGACATATTATGATTGTAATAAAACGATGTTGTTATATTACTACTTAATTTATAATCTGCTGCAAATTTAATAGATAAAAATTTTTGACCTCCACTTATTTGATTATTTTCTATATCTACAGATCTAATCATCGTTAAATTATCTCTTAAAGAGATATCTGCTCTCATGTTTATATCGCCTTTTAACCTTTGTTGTTTTCCTGAAAAACGAGTTTTAAAAGCTACATTTTTTAATATGTAACCAACACCAAAGATATATTCTGTTCCTTTAATATCTGTTAATGTGCTATTGTCAAAATTTAAGGTAAGTGTTCTGTCTTTTCTAATTTCTCCTTTAAAAGAAAATGAATTTTTCATTTTCATATCAATTTTAATTAGCGGAGAAAATTCATCAATTAAGCTCGCTGAAGCTATTAATAGTTTTGATTGATAATTTCCTGTTGCATTTACTTTAGATAGATCTGATTGATCGTATTGTAAGTTATTTGTGTAATTAGAAATTGTGTACGATGATTTATATCCGTTTGTAATTGTAAAACTAGAAAAATTTTCTTTAAACCAACCGATTTTCATTAATCCGTTGTAGCGTAATGTCCAATTCGGAATTGGAATATTTTTAAACAATCCTAAGTCAACATAATTTGCATTATCGCCTGAATATGCAGCAATAAATGCTGGCAATAAAACTTGTTGCCCTGCTTCCTTAAACGCAGCATTTGCTGTATTTGGTAAACCCGCTTCTGAAGATAATCTTTGCGAAAGAACTGATCTGTTGGCTAAAAATGAATCAAACAACTTATCAGAATTTTTAAAAACAGTGGCCAACATAGAAAAACTTGTGCTAAAGTTTCCAGTTTCTATGATTGGTGTTGTTGTGTTTAGAACTCCCCCTTCAACATCTAATTGTTGTGCTATATTATTTGTTTCAATTTTATTACCGGTTAATTCAATAATTAAATCTTTAAAAGGGTTTAATGAAATTATATAATCTAGTTTGTTGTAATGTGTTCTGCTATACGTTTTGCTATAATATTCAGAACCAATTGCCCTATCAACTAGCCAACCTTTTTCAAATGCTTTATTTCTGATGTCGATTTGACTTCCAAAAACAAACCCTAATGTTGGCGCAAAACTTCCATTTACTTGATCTCTTCCTAAAAACCCTGAACTACCCAAATAACCTGGTAACATCGTTCCGTTATTTGATGCATAACCTATTTTTGCTGTTTTTACTGACGTTACAAAATCATAAACACCTACCAAAATTTTATCTTTTAGCGTTACTTTTTGGGTTTTGATATTGCTAGCTTTTGGTAATTGGGGTGCTTGAAATGGATTTGAACTTTTTTTAGGATTTGCATTTGGGTTCTTAATAAATAAATTTTTAAATCCTGTATCTTGATATAGTTTAGAAAAACTAAATGTTGTGTTAAAATTATGTGTGTTTGAGTTTTGTAATAGATTCCCAATTTTATCTACATAACTTTTAGAAGCTGCTTTCCAATCAAAATTTGCTGTATATCCGTAATCTGCAGAAACAAAACCTAAGTAGGGTAGTTTGCTAATTGGTAGTTTATAATTTGCTGTTAGTTTTTGATTGTAATGATCTGGCCTTCCTATATTAAAGAATTGATCAAAAATTTCTATTTCTTCTCCATTACCAAAATTATCATACAAATAACTATTGTTTGCATTAAAGTTTAAACTCAATGATTTAGTTAAGTCAAATCCAATTGTATAATCCCAATCAAACAAAAATCTGCGTTGGGTTAATGTTGGTTGTGGACTTAATCCTGTAATTAAATTTCTAGATTTTTGCTGAATAAAGTTTCTTGTAATTCTAGAATTTAATCCAATAGATTTTGGTAATAAATTAATATTTATATCTCTAATTATTTGCCAATGTTTTTTACCTAAAAATTCTGACTCTTTAAAAGGCTCTATAAATTTTGGTTGAAATGTAAAATTATAACTCGCTCCTGCTTTTAAATTCTGATTCAAATATTTTTCGACATTATAATCTTTATGATACTCTTCTGAAAAAGCATAGGTTACAGAAAAGTTTTCTACATCGTACGGTTTTGGTTTTTTTGTAGATTCTGGATTTCTATTTTTCTTTACATTATTAAAACTAATACTTTTTCTTAATGTGTAATCTTGTGAGTTGATATTATTTGGATTTACTTCTTTTGCCTCAGAAAATCTCACATCTTGGTATTGTGGATCGTATTTTGGATCTCTAAATTCTTCACCAATACTATAACTCATTGGCAATTGAACTCCCCAATGTTTAGGCATCATTTTTCCTAAATTGATATTTGTAGAAATATCGTATTGTCTTGTTTCTTCCAAACTTCTCTGATTCACTCTATCTTCAACATTTCCAAAACCAATCGTTTGCATTCTTCCAGTAACAGAAATATCTGCTAAATCGGCAAAATTTGCATCCGCATTTACAACCGCAGCCCAACCGCCTTTATTATCAAATCCTGATGAACGTAATTCGTTAAACCAAATTTCTGCACTTTGTTGAGTTGCACTTGTGTTTTTTACTCCTAACATTAAGGTTCTAATAGCTCCTAAAGTAGGATTCCCTTTTACTCTCAATACTAAAGAACTTGGACGTGAATTTGTTGGAAATGGATAGATTTTATTGATAGATAATGTTCCTCCAGAATTTGGAATTTCTCCATCTCTTTTTAATTTTAACCTTCCTAATTCTTCTAAAATAACATCTAAATTATTTGCTTCTGGCCACACATTTGTTGGTTCTAAACTTCCGCTTGCAGTTATCTTTAATGGTACTTCTATTTGATAAAAGTTATCATCTAGATCGGTTCCTAATCTAATTATAGCAACCAAATCATTATCAGCAACAGATCCGGTTAAAATAGGTTCTGCATGTATAAACATTTTTAAGTTATTATACATTCTTAAATCTATACTAATGTTTTTGTAAATCGCTCTGGTTTCGTTTTCTAAAAGATCTTTTACTTTTAAAGAAACCGATTGCTCATTTTGTTGTTGTATGGTAGAACTTCCTTGTAATTGTTCTCTAACAATTCCTGGAGGCAACACATATCTTCCTTCATTTTGTTCAATATTAACAACACCAACTTCAAAATTGGTTAATTGCTGATTTGTTAAATCTTGTGGTGGATTTACTGTTGGACTCAATGTTTTTGTATAGCGTCTATAATCTCCTCGAACCAATTCTAATTGACCAAAACGCAATACAACTGGCATTTTAAATTTGGTCATAAACATTCTAATAAATCGAATGCTATTAAAATCTGTAATTCCGTTTACTGGCGTTCCACTTCTAACAGGAATTCTAAATTGGTACCATTTTGTTTTTCTAGAAGTTCCGTCTGGTAGCGTTACAGAAGTTTCTTTTTCATCAACAACATTATTAGTCCCTTTTACCAAATCATTTTTGTTTAAAGACACTTTATATTCAAAGTAACTTTCAACCGTATTCATGGTTTGATCTTTATTTATATCTTCTACATCTGGATACGATGTTGATGAAGTTGGATAGGATTCTGTAGATTGATTTGCCGTTGGCGAGTTTCCTTCTGTATTGTTAAAGTTTTTATATCTAGTTAAAACCGACGCGTTTGTATTGTCAAAATTTGTACTTCTAAAATACTGAAAGTTATCTGAAGAAATATCGTTTGAATTTAACTTATTGATGTTAAAAATTTTTGATTGATAAAAACTTAATTCATCTGAATTTTTCAATCCATCTAAACCAATATCTTGATTTTTCCTGGCTGCATCATCAACATCAAAAGCATATAAAATTGATTGATTTGTAGGGACATTTCCCCAAGTTGATACCGTAGTGTTTGAATTAGAACCATCAGCTGGCATTCCGTTTTCATACATCTTTCTGTTGTCTTTTAAGATGTCTTCAGAAATATTTCCTAAATTAAAATATAATTTTCCAACTTGATTTATCGGGTTTTTTGGATCAACTCCTGTTGGTAAACCCTCTGCGTTTGTAATTGAATAATCTTGATACGGATCTTTAATCCAAAACTGAATATATTCTACATTTGCTTGATCAAAATTATTTGTTGTTAATGGTCGCATAATTCCACCCCAACGATCTTGTGGATTCGAAAATGTTCCATTAGTATTTACGTCATTTCCTGTATCAAAATTA
>JBDNGO010000038.1:0-1479 GCA_041689245.1 Flavobacteriaceae bacterium
AAAATTGCCAACGCACACGAGTTTATCAAAGACTTACCAAACAAATATAATTCTAATATTGGTGATAGCGGAAACATGCTTTCTGGTGGACAAAAACAACGATTAAGTATTGCAAGAGCCGTTCTAAAAAACCCGCCAATAATGGTGTTAGACGAGGCAACTTCTGCGTTAGATACAGAATCTGAACAACTAGTGCAACAGGCACTAGAAAAAATGATGAAAAACAGAACTTCTTTAGTAATTGCACACCGTTTATCAACAATCCAAAAAGCAGATAGTATAGTTGTCTTAAGAAAGGGAGTTATAATTGAACAAGGAAAACACGACGATTTAATGGATGCTAAAGGTGATTACTTTAAATTAGTAACCATGCAAAACTTAAGTTGATGAAGAACTTTTCTTTCTATGTTACTAATATTTTTAAATCTTTTGTTCCTAACTATTTTTATCAAAAAAAATTAATTTTTTGGCTTTCTAATGCAGAAAATTACCCCTCAGAAGAAGTTAATGAAAGACTGAATTACTACATTACAAGAAACAAAGGAGAATTAAGTAAAGATGCTATTCTTTTAAAGGATTTTAAACGTCCAAAAAAAGGAACAATGTATTATTTTGACTTGGTTCAATACACACGGTATTTTAGTAACAAATTAAAAATTAAATTCAAGTTTGGAGATATTCAAGACAACCAAGATACATTAACCATTGTAAAAAGCAGACCAATTGACCACACAGGAAACTCGGTTTTAATGAAGCTAGATGTGTTAAGGCATTATTATTTTGTCAACGATAAAATTTCCTATTCAGAAAAGAAAAATGAAATAGTTTGGCGTGGTTTTATTCATAAAGAAAACCGAAGAAGTCTCGTAGATAAATTCTACAATCATCCAAAATGTAATATTGGTAATATAAGATTACATAACGAGAATCCAGATTGGGAAAAACCTTTTATTTCTATTGAAGAACAATTACAATATAAATTTATTTTATCTATTGAAGGAAATGATGTAGCAACAAATTTAAAATGGATTATGCATTCAAATTCTTTATGTTTTATGCCAACTCCAAAATTTGAAACATGGTTTATGGAAGGGAAACTGACACCAAATGTACATTACGTACATTTAAAAGATGACTACTCAGATATGTTAGAAAAAATGGAGTATTATGCTACACATGAAGAAGAAGCTTTAGATATTATTAAAAATGCTCAAAACTGGGTTGAGATGTTTAGAGATGAGAAATTAGAAAAAACACTTTCGTTAAAAATATTGGAACAGTATTTTAAAGCGACTAATCAGCAACTTTAACCATTCCTAAATCTTTTCCTTTCTCTAACATAAACTGATATGAAGCTTCGTATTCATTCGGAATTACACCTTCTAAAATAGCTTCCTTTATCGCTTCTTTTAATTGACCAATTTCTCTACAAGGTTCTAAATTAAATGTTTCCATAATGATTTCACCAGAAATTGGAGG
>JBDNGO010000039.1:0-7019 GCA_041689245.1 Flavobacteriaceae bacterium
AAGGTTTTACAGAATTAGAAGTTTAGAAATGCTTTCAACTATTTTTTTGGTGGAATTAACACTTTTTATGCACCATATATTAGATTAAATGGAAAGTATATCATTAAAAACTCGTATCAAAAAGACATCCTTCCAGGAAATAATACGGAGTTAGAAGTGATTCCTCAAATCATGACCAATGATGTTGATGAATTTTTATTTAATGATTTTTATTAAAATCATCTAGTTGGTTTTTAATAACGGCATCTATTCGTTTTTGATCTATATTGTATTTCAAATCTAGAGTCTTCTTTTCTGGAAATTGCTCAATCATTACCGTAGAAGACGGGAATGCAAAATCAATTCCTAAAGCTTTTGCTAATTTTACAACAGCAATATGTAGTTTATGCTTAGAAGATTGCTCTACGCCCCAAGCCAAACTTTTAAAATAAACGTTTATTAAAATTAATAACGAAGAATCTCCAAAACCAGTAAATTCAACATTGTACGAATCTGGTTCAGAACGTGTTTCTGGATGCGCAAGAATTATTTCTCTTACTCCTTTTACAAAAGCTTCAATTAGTTCTGGCGGTGTATCGTAACGAATACCTACATTGGTATTATATCTTCTGTACAAACGCAATCCTTTATTATTGATTACAATTTCCGATAATTTACTGTTTGGAATTTGAAAAATGGAAGTATCTGCAGCTCTAATTCTTGAAGATCTAAATCCTACTTCTTCTACAGAACCTTCTACGCCTCCAGCTTCAATCCAATCTCCAATATGAAAAGGTTTATCTAGGAAAATCATAAAAGTTCCTATTAAATTCTTCACCGTATCTTGAGAAGCTAATGCAACAGCCAAAGCACCAATTGATGCTCCTGCAATTAAAGTTGTGGCATCAAATCCTAGAACGGTTAACATTTTTAAAATCCCAACAACAATTACAATTCCAGTTAAAAAATTATTTAGAATTGGCACTAATTGATCGTCTAATTTACTTTGTGTTTTTGCAGTAAACTCTGAATATACATGCATCGTTACTTGCACTAATTTTAAGAATACATAAATCCAAAAAACAGTTTGTGCAATGTTTAAACTAATAAAAACCCATTTGTTAATTGCTAATCCAAATTGTAAAGAAGGAAATACTTTATCTACAAAACTCAATGCAATTAATAAACTTATTGGATGTGCTAATTTTTTTAAAAATTTAGCCAAGGCTAAACCATCATTATGCACAAAGCGACTGTGTATTTTACGAAGAATAAAATAAGTAATTCGTTTAAAAATAGCATGTAATAAAAATGCTATGATTAACATAATTAGCAATCCAATATATTTCCAAACCTCAATGTCAAAAACTTTTTTATGCCCAAAATCTGGCATTAAATCTTCAATTTTTGAAACATACCAAGGAAAAATATTGTTATAAATTTCGTCTAGATTCGCTATTGTTTCTTGAGAGTAATACCAATTATCTCCCACTTTTTCAACATAAATTAAAGGCATCTTATTTGGAAACAACACATAGGTATTCGAATTACCTTGCAATAAAGAATCTTTATAATCTGCGTTTGTTGACACTTGTTTAAAATCTACTAACAATCCTTTACCATCTAAAATTTTCTTTAATTTAATCGCAGCATTTTCAGGTTTTTTAGTGGAATTTGGATATATCGTTTGGGCAGCTTTTTCTGGCTGATATGAATCTGATTGTAAAAAATACAAATGTGTGTGTATAGTAGCATTAGGGTTTTTGAGGTTTACTTTTGTAGAATCTTGTGCAGACACCACTGCTGTACATAGTAAAAAAATCAGTAGTAATTTTTTCATTTTTAAAAATATCTTATTTGTTAATCGAATGTTAAAAGAACACACAAAGTTAAACCTTTTGAAATTTTTAACGTCAAAGAAGCATAATAAATAACAATTAAAATTTTAAACCATGAAAAAAGTAGCATTTGTATTCGTATTTATATTTATAGTTTCGGCAGGATTTTCTCAACAAAGAAAAAGAATGGACAAAGCTGATAATATGACCCCAGAACAACGCGTAACATTGTCTGTAAAAAAAATGGCGCTTCAATTAGATTTATCTAAAGACCAAACTCAAAAAATTACTGCTTTGTACACAGACACCGCAAAACAAAGAAAAGTAAAAGGAGATAAAATGAGAAATGATGCTATAGCATCTAGAGGTAAATTAGCAAATATTAAAAAAGAAAGTAAAGACAATGCTGATTTTAAAGAAAGAGTAGGAAAAGCTATTAAATCTGGAGAGTTAAAAAAAGAAGATGTTAATAGAATGAGACGAAAAGTAGATTTTGATACAGCAAATGATGCTTTAGACAATAGAATTGAGTTTCAGTCTAAAATGAAAAAAGTCTTGACTCCTGAACAGTATAAAAAGTTTACAAAATTACAAAAACGTAAAGTTATTAATGCAAAAAAGAAAATGGGCTCAAAAAATAAAATGAAAAATAAGATGAGAAAACGCGAAAAAGGAAAGCGTCAAAAATAAATGTATTTGTTTGATTTATTAATACAAAAAGCCCGATGTTCTGTGAGAGTTCATTGGGTTTTTATTTTATTATTCTTTAAACCAACTAGCATACTCTACATAATTATTGGCAATCCTATTTATTTCTCCAGAAATTAATTCTTTAGAAATATCTTTTATTTTTTTAGCCGGAATTCCTGCATAAATACTTCCGCTTTCTACTCTTGTGTTTTTAGAAAGAACTGCCCCAGCAGCAATTATAGAATTACTTCCGATAACACAATCATCCATAATAATACTTCCCATACCAATCAATACATTATCATGAATTGTACATCCGTGCACAATTGCATTATGACCAATTGAAACATTATTACCAATTGTTGTTGGCGATTTTTGATAGGTTGCATGAATCACCGCACCATCTTGCACATTTACTTTATCACCCATTTTTATAAAATGAACATCGCCACGAATAACAGCATTATACCAAACACTACAATTTTTCCCCATAGAAACTTCGCCTACAATAGTTGCATTTTCTGCCACAAAACAATCTTCTGGGATTTGCGGAAATTTACCTCTTACTGCTTTAATGATTTTCATTAAATATTTTATTTAATTATTAATTTTTGACCAATACTAATGCTATTGTCAGTTAAATTATTGCCTTCCGTTAATTGTAGAACCGTAATGTTATATTTTCTAGAAATAGAATATAAGGTTTCTCCTTTTTTAACGGTATGTATTTTTCCTGAAGATAATTCTGTAGTTGTTGCTACAGAAACACTAATTGGTTTTATTTCTTCAACTTCTTTTTTATACTTTTTTAAATCACTTTTTTTAACCGTATCAAATTCATATAATTTATAATCTTCAATTATATTAATTAGTTTTGTAGGGTATTCTATATCAGTTGCATAACCCGCTTTTTTTAATCCTTTTGCCCAAGCTTGATAATTTGTAATACTTATTTTAAACAAAAAAGCATAGCGTTTTCTTCCAGTTAAAAATTCAGAATGATCGTTATAAGAATTTTCTACATATGCATATTTTCTAAAACAATCATCCTTTTCATCATCATCATGATACACACTTTTACCTTCCCAACCTTTATGGCATTTTATTCCGAAATGATTATTAGATTTTAATGCCAATATACTTCTACCATTTCCAGATTCTAAAATTCCTTGCGCCAATGTAATACTTGCAGGAATTTTAAATTCATGCATTTTTATAACTGCTAGCGGCGCATATTTTTGAATATAGGTAAGTGTATATTCATTTAAGTTTTTATTTTTCTTTGTAAGATTTTTTATATGTTCATTTTGATGAACAGAAGGCAGTCTTTTGATAGTAGAGGTCTCTTCCGAAACTCTATTTTTAGAACTAACTACACTTTTTTTAGAACCACAGCTTACAATAAAAAAACTAAGAAATGCTATAATTATGTATGAGTTGAGTTTCATTTAATTGTAATTAATTCTAAATTTTTCTTTGCCAATTTGTTATTTACGCCTTCAATTCCTTGTAAACCTCCGGTATGAATTATTAAAATCTTGCTATTTTCTGAAAAATAGTTATTTTTGATTAAATCTACAATTCCAAACACCATTTTACCAGTGTAAATTGGATCTAACGGAATTTTTGCTTCTGAATAAAACTGATTGATAAATGAAATTAATGATGTATTATATTTTGCATAACCACCAAAATGATACTCGTGTATTAATTTCCATTTATCGCTTTTATCAACAAAATTTTTAATTTCATTTTGCAAAAAATTACCTTTTAAAGCAGGAAAACCAAGTACTTTTTGATGACTTTTAGCAGATTTTATCAATCCAGAAATAGTTCCTCCTGTTCCAACAGCCACGCAAATATAATCGAAATAATCATCTTCCTTTGTTAAAATTTCTGTACACCCTTTAATTGCCAAATCGTTGGTTCCTCCTTCAGGCACTAAATAGAAATCTCCAAACTTTTTTTTTAACGAATTCATAAACAATTCCGTTGTTTTTTTTCGATACACTTCTCTAGACACAAAATGAAATTGCATTCCGTTTTCGTGAGCTTGTTTTAATGTTGTATTTTTTGCTACTGTTTTTTGTAAATTAGAGCCTAATTCATCTCCACGAATTACACCAATACTTTGTAAACCCGATAAATTTCCTACTACTGCAGTTGCTAAAATATGATTAGAAAAAGCACCTCCAAACGTTAATAGTGTGTTTTGATTTAAATTTTTAGCTTCTTGAATATTATATTTAAGTTTTCTGAATTTATTTCCAGAAACAAACGGATGAATTTTATCTTCTCTTTTTATAAAGAGCTCCACTTTTTTTTCTTCTACTATTGGAAGAAATATTTGTTGGTTTTGGGTTATTATTTTTGAGATTAAGTTCATTTTTTGTCATTCCTTCGAAAGCAGGAATCTAGACTTGGCTTGTTAGAATGATAAAATTTTATAAATTAAATAAAAAAAATTTACTATAATTCGTCATATTTTTTTACCTATTATGGATTCCTGCTTTCGCAGGAATGACAAAGCGTTAAGAAAAACTAGAAACCTGTTCCTCTACTTGCTCCCATTCTTCTAACAAAGTATCTAATTTAGCTTTTTTAGCTTCGTAGTTTTTAAAGTAATTTGGTTTAGAAGAAACCTCGTCGTAATTCTGAGCCAATTCAAAATCTATATTCTCTATTTGAGTTTCTAAATCAGCAATTTCAGATTCAATTTTAGATAATTTATTTTTTAATTTCTTCAACTCTTTTTCTTCTTCTCTACTAAACTGTGAAGTTTCTTTTTTTGCAGTTTCTTTTACTTCTTTCACAACAGTTCTTTTTTCGGCTTCACGTAAATTTTCCATTTTGTGTTGCTCTAAGAAATAATCTATATCACCTAAATATTCTTTAATTACTTTGTCTTTAAACCCGTAAACAGTTGATGTTAACCCTTGTAAGAAATCTCTATCATGCGATACTAAAATCAATGTTCCTGTAAAACTTTTTAAGGCTTCTTTTAATACATTTTTAGAGGCAATATCTAAATGGTTTGTTGGCTCATCCATTATTAAAACGTTAAACGGAGACAGCAATAACTTACACAAAGCCAAACGATTACGCTCTCCTCCAGAAAGTACTTTTGCTTTTTTATCAACTGTATCACCACTAAATAAAAATGAACCTAACATGTCTCTAACTCTTGCTCTGTTAGAATCTGTTGCTGCATCTTCCATAATTTGTAATACCGTTTTTTCTGGCGGTAAATGTTCAGATTGATTTTGTGCAAAATATCCGATTTCTACATTATGCCCCAACTTTAAATGCCCTTTAAAACGAATATCCCCAACCAACATTTTTGCTAAAGTAGATTTTCCTTGTCCGTTTTGACCAACAAAAGCAATTCTGCTGTTACGCTCAATCAATAAATCAACATGTTCTAACACATGATTATCACCATAACTTTTACACAAATCTTCTGCTTCAACAATAATTTTTCCTGGTTCTTTAGATTTTGCAAAACGAATGTTCATCGTTGCATTATCATCTTGGTCTACTTCTATACGCTCAACTTTATCTAGCTGCTTCATTAACGATTGCGCCATAGAAGCTTTACTCGCTTTTGCTTTAAACTTGTCTATTAAATGTTGTTTTTGCTTTATTTCTCTATCCTGATTTTTCTGAGCTTGTAGTTGTTTTTCTTTAATTTCTCCTCTTAATAATAAGAATTCTGAATAGGGCTTTTTATAATCGTAAATCTGTCCAAGAGAAATTTCTATAGTACGATTTGTAACATTATCTAAGAACATTTTATCATGCGAAACCAACACAATAGCGCCAGAATATCCTTTTAAGAAATTCTCCAACCAAATAATAGATTCGATATCTAAATGATTTGTAGGCTCATCTAGTAACAAAATATCATTGTTTTGCAATAATAATTTTGCCAACTCAATTCTCATTCTCCATCCACCAGAAAAAGTGTCGGTAAGTTTATCAAAATCTTCTCTTTTAAAACCTAACCCTTGTAATATTTTTTCTGTATTACCTTGATAATTATATCCGCCTAGTAATTCGTAACGTTCTGTATTTTCTGTTAAATCGACAATTAATTGATGATAACTTTCACTTTCATAATCTGTTCTTGTTGCTAGTAAATTATTAATTTCATCGAGCTTTAGCTCAATTTCTTTAATCTCTTCAAAAGCTTGATATGCTTCTTCTAAAATAGTTCTTCCTGCTACAAAATCTATATCTTGACGTAGAAATCCAATGCGCACATCTTTATCAAAAGCCATTGTTCCGCCGTTGGTTTCAGTATCTTTAGACAATACTTTTAACAGCGTAGATTTTCCAGCTCCATTTTTTCCAATCAATCCAATTCTATCTCCTTTATTTAATTTAAAAGTAATTCCAGAAAACAAATCTGTCCCCATAAAAGAGACTGATAAATTATGTACGTTAAGCATCTATTTTTTTGTAATTTTGTGATTGCAAATCTACTTAAAATAATTAGAGTAATCATGTTTA
>JBDNGO010000040.1:0-3783 GCA_041689245.1 Flavobacteriaceae bacterium
ACTAATTTCTTAGCATTTTTTACTTTTTGTTTTGTGAGCGCGAGTTCTATTACTTCGCTCATCTCAGAAACATAATGAAACGTTAATCCTTTTAAATATGATTCTTTAATTTCTAAAATGTCTTTTTCGTTTTCATCACACAAAATAATTTCTTTAATATTTGCTCTTTTAGCAGCCAATATCTTTTCTTTAATACCTCCAACTGGCAACACTTTTCCACGTAAAGTAATTTCTCCTGTCATTGCCAATCTGTTTTTTACTTTGCGCTGTGTATATACAGAACCCAACGACGTTAACATTGTAACTCCAGCACTTGGACCATCTTTCGGTGTTGCGCCTTCAGGAACGTGAATATGCACATTGTACTTTTCTAATACTTCAGGGTTTATTCCAAAATCTTCTGCATTTGCTTTGATGTATTCCATTGCAATGGTTGCAGATTCTTTCATTACTTTCCCTAAGTTTCCAGTAATCGTTAAACCACCTTTTCCTTTTGATAGAATTGATTCAATAAATAAAATATCTCCGCCAACACTTGTCCAAGCTAAACCTGTAACAACTCCAGCAACATCATTAGTTTCGTATTTATCTCGTTCTAATCTTGCTGGTCCTAATATTTTTTCAATATCAGCATTCGTTAGAGCAATATCATAAGTCTCTTCCATTGCAATCGATTTCGCAGCAAAACGAACTACTTTAGCTATTTTCTTTTCTAATCCACGAACTCCTGATTCTCTGGTATACCCTTCTACAATTTTTTCAATTTGAGCTTTTCCTACTTTTAAATGTTCTTTCGTTAGACCATGTTCTTTTAATTGTTTTGGCAATAAATGTCTTTTAGCAATTTCAATTTTTTCTTCAATGGTATAACCAGAAACATTAATTATTTCCATTCTATCACGCAACGCCCAAGGAATTTCTCGTAAGTTATTTGCCGTTGCAATAAATAATACTTTTGACAAATCGAAACCAACTTCTAAATAGTTATCATAAAACTCAGTGTTTTGCTCTGGATCTAAGACTTCTAACATTGCTGAAGACGGATCTCCTTGATGACTATTTGTTAATTTATCGATTTCATCTAAGACAAAAACTGGATTTGCAGTTCCTGCTTTTTTCAAATTCTGAATCACTCTTCCTGGCATTGCGCCAATGTATGTTTTTCTGTGTCCTCTAATTTCTGCTTCATCACGTAAACCACCTAAAGACATACGTACATATTTTCTTCCTAACGATTCTGCTACCGATTTTCCTAACGAAGTTTTTCCAACTCCTGGAGGACCATATAAACAGATAATTGGAGATTTCATATCATTTCTCAGCTTTAAAACTGCTAAATGTTCTATGATTCTTTCCTTTACTTTTTCTAAACCGAAATGATCTCTATCTAATACTTTCTGCGCATTTTTTAAATCAAATTTATCTTTAGAATATTCTCCCCAAGGCAATTCTAACAGCAATTCTAAATAGCTTCTTTGAATACCATATTCTGCCATTTGCGGATTCATTCTATGTAAACGACTTAACTCTTTATCGAACGTTTTAGCAATTTCTTTTGTCCATTTTTTTTCTTGCGATTTTAGTCGCATTTCTTCCAATTCTTCATCGTTAGAAACACCACCTAATTCTTCTTGAATGGTTTTTAATTGTTGATGTAAATAATACTCGCGCTGTTGTTGATCCATATCAGTGCGCGTTTTCGACTGAATATCATTCTTCAACTCTAAACGTTGCAGTTCTTTGTTTAACCTTTTTAAAGTTAATAACGCACGTTCTTTTAAATTATCTTGCTTTAATAATTCTTGCTTTTCTTTGACATCTAAATCCATGTTAGATGAAATAAAATTCACCAAAAACGAATTTGATTGAATATTTTTAATAGCAAAAGAAGCTTCTGATGGTAACATCGGATTTGCCTTAATAATCTGCAGTGCTTGTTCTTTAACAGAATCTATAATGGCATCAAATTCTTTGGTGTCTTCTAAGCTTTTATCTTCTATAGCTTCTTTGGTTGTTGCTTTTAAATACGGCTCGTTCTGAATTACTTGATCAATTTCGAAGCGTTTTTTACCTTGAATAATGACTGTTGTATTTCCGTCAGGCATTTTCAACACACGTAAAATCTGAGCGACTACTCCAATTTTATAAATATCTTTTTCTGTAGGATTTTCTACATCAGGGTTTTTCTGTGCTACAACTCCTAATATTTTATCACCAGCATTTGCATCTTTAATTAATTGGATTGATGCATCTCTACCAGCTGTAATCGGAATTACAACACCTGGAAATAACACCGTATTTCTTAAAGGCAAAATTGATAAAACTCTTGGAATTTCTTCTTTATTAATAATCTCTTCATCTTCTGGCGTCATTAACGGAATTAATTCCGAATCTTCATCTAGCATATTGTGAAGCGACAAACTGTCTAAACCTATTATTTTAGCGTTACTCATAGTATATATATCTGTCAAGTTGACATTTAAACTTTTATATCAAATTTTAAGAAGTAATAAATGTATTATTATTTAATTGATTGTCAATTAGTTGTAATTATTCATTTGCTAACTTCTACAGTAATTAGACAATTGTTGTGCCAAGGCTTTTGGGTTGTGAATTTAGTTTGTTTATAAATTCAATTTTTGGTAACTTCGCTAACTCCTGGTATAAAACAATAAAACGTTCGATATCATAAAATTTATGAGTAATGCAAAATTAAACAATAGGTTCTTACTCAAAATAGTTTAGGCCTACTAGTTTAAACTCCGACTCATTTGGTATATGTAGCGATAAAATTTTTAAACTGTTTCAAAATCTATACTTTTGACTTTCTATGTTCAAAGACAGAAACTTAATAGTCCTTTTTCATATACTTATTTGGTGTATTTTTCTGCTATTTCCTATACTTGTACTACCAAAACCTGCTTCGTTTTTAGAAAATGACCATCTGCAATTAGTTATTTATTTCATTATCGGATTCTCAACGATTGGGTTTTATTATTTCAATTATCACTACATTATACCCCGCTTTTTATTTAAACAAAAGCACCTCCAATTTTTCGGTTTATTCTTCGGCTTTATCCTACTCTCTATTTTGAGTACGAAGCTTATAATTACTTCGTTTTATTTTGAAAATGAACTTATTAGCTCGTCTAGGCCCAAATTACTTATCAATCTCATAGGTCGCTTTTTAGTTGTTTTTGCGATAGCATTTGGAGTGCGTCTATTTCAAAAAATGAAGCAAATCGAGACAGAAAAATTAACCGCTGAACTTAGTTCTCTCAAAGCACAAATAAATCCACACTTCTTATTTAATACGCTTAACGGGATTTATGGCTTGGCACTTACAAATTCAAATAAAACTGCAGACAGTATATCAAAATTAGCATCGATGATGAGGTATGTACTAACCGAAACAACGGATGAAAAAGTGCCCTTGGCAAATGAAATAAAATACATAAGTGATTATGTAGCGTTTCAGAAACTTCGCTTAACGAAAAAAACAAAAGTCAACTTTGCCATTGAAGGTGCTTTTCTAGATCAAGAAATATCTCCAATACTCTTTATAAGTTTTGTTGAAAACGCTTTTAAATATGGCGTTAGTAATGAGGTAGAATCAACTATAAAAATTCACCTCCTTATAGAAAATAGCGCTATCTCACTGACCGTAAAAAATGAGCAACTGAAGAAGAAGAATAATAATAAAGAAGAATCCTGTGGAATAGGTTTAAAGAATACGAAAAGAAGATTAGATTTAATTTATGAAAACAAGTATAGCCTTGAGAT
>JBDNGO010000041.1:0-7594 GCA_041689245.1 Flavobacteriaceae bacterium
ACTTTTAGAATCGATCTGCCCACCCCTTGAAATCGAACGAGTAGTTCTCAATCTTCAATATACGTGGCATTGCACCGCATAGAGTTTACCTGGTTTCACTACAGCCGAACTGTACTTGCTTTCTGTTGCACTTGTCCTCAGTTTACACTGGACGGATGTTATCCGCTATGCTACTCTTTGGTGTCCGGACTTTCCTCCACGCCATAGACGTGGCGATAAGATTGACCTGCTAAATTATGCTGCGAAAATACAGCTTTATTTAGAATTCAGTGTATAAAAAAACCGCTCAGTTGAGCGGTTATCTATTTCTATTAAAAATATATTACGAAAACATATCTTTTACTTTTTCAAAAAACGATTTATCTGACGCATTTGGATTTGGTTTAAAGTTTTCATCTGCTTGCATATCCACAAAAAACTTATTTTGTTCTTTATTCAACTCTTGCGGTGTCCAAACATTAATGTGAATTAAGAAATCTCCATTTCCATAACGCTCTATACTTGGCAATCCTTTCCCTTTTAATCTTAAAATCTTTCCTGATTGTGTTCCTGGATCAATCTTTATTTTTACTTTTCCAGTAACGGTTTCAACTTCTTTACTAATCCCTAAAACTGCTTCAGAAAAATTGATATATAAATCGTAATGAATATTGGTTCCTTCTCTTTTTAATGTTTCGTGATATATTTCTTCAATCAATACTAATAAATCTCCTGGAATAGAATTTTTTCCTGGAGCTTCGTTTCCTTTTCCTGCTACTTTTAATTGTACACCTTCTGTAACTCCGGCAGGAATTTGAATTGAAACTGTTTCTTCTTTTACAATTAATCCGTCAGCATCTGCACCACTTGGTCGTTTATCTATACTTTGTCCAGCTCCATGACATGTTGGACATGCAGTTGCGGTTTGCATTCTCCCTAATATGGTATTGGTTACTCTTGTTACTTGACCGTTACCATTACAAGTAGAACACGTGTTATACGTAACACCTTCTGCTTGAACTTTTCTACGGACTTTAACTTTTTTCTCTACACCTTTGGCAATTTCTTCTAAAGTTAATTTTACACGAATACGCATATTACTTCCTTTAACTCTAGCTTGTCGTTGACCACCGCCACCGAAACCACCGCCGAAAATATCTCCAAACTGACTAAAAATAT
Source organism: Flavobacteriaceae bacterium (assembly GCA_041689245.1). Taxonomy (GTDB): domain Bacteria; phylum Bacteroidota; class Bacteroidia; order Flavobacteriales; family Flavobacteriaceae; genus Polaribacter. Next base: position 1,159 of record JBDNGO010000041.1, read on the forward strand.
CTTCCATGTTCATTCCACCGCCGCCAAAACCACCGCCACCGCCATGACCACTTTCAAACGCTTGATGTCCATATTGATCGTAACGTGCTTTTTTGTTATTGTCACTTAAAACTTCGTAAGCTTCTGCAGCTTCTTTAAACTTTTCTTCTGCTGTTGTATCATCCGGGTTTTTATCTGGATGATATTTTATAGCCATCTTTCGATACCCTTTTTTAATTTCTGCAGCTGAAGCTGATTTACTAATTTCTAGTATTTCGTAAAAATCTTTTTTTGCCATATTGTTCAATGATCAGTTATCAATGATCGGTAATCATTTATAATTGTAAATTGTTTTTATTATTGTCCTATTACTACTTTTGGGAAACGAATAATTTTATTTCCTAACTTATATCCGTTTTCAATGCAATCAATAACTTTTCCTTTTAATTTATTTGTTGGTGCTGGTATTTGCGTAATAGCTTCATGAATGTCAGCATCAAAGACATCACCTGCTTTTACCTCTATTAATGTTAATCCTTTTTGTTCTAAAATTTTCTTTAATTTATCATTAATAAGTTGCATTCCTTTTAGCAATTCTTTGTCTTTTGCTTTTTTTATTTCTGCCAAACCTCTGTCAAAATCATCCACAACTGGTAGCAAACTTGTCATTAATTCTTGGCCTGCCGTTTTAAACAATTCAATTCTTTCTTTAGTTGTTCTTTTTTTATAGTTTTCGAATTCAGCAAACAAACGCAAGTATTTATCTTTTTCGTTTTCAATAATTTCTTCTACCGTTGGCTCATTTACTTCAACTTCTTGATTTACTTCAACTTGCGCATCAGCTTCGTTGTTTAAAATATCTTCTTCTTTTTTATTTTCTTCTGTACTCATTTATTTTAATCGTTAAATTGTAAACAATTTATTGGCAATAATTTTGCCAATAAAAAAATAGTGTCAATCTGACACTATTTATATTTTTTTAAATTAAATTTTAACCTTCTATTCTTTCTATTCGAGCTCCAATAGATTTTAAACGAGCTTCTATGTTTTCATACCCTCTATCAATTTGCTCGATATTATTAATTATAGAAGTTCCTTTTGCTGATAATGCTGCAATTAATAATGAAATTCCAGCTCTAATATCTGGAGAAGTCATATTAGTAGCTTTCAATTGCGACTTATGATCGTGGCCTATTACAACTGCTCTATGAGGATCTGACAAAATTACTTTTGCTCCCATATCAATTAATTTATCTACAAAGAACAATCTACTTTCAAACATCTTTTGATGAATTAAAACAGTTCCTTTTGCCTGTGTAGCAATTACCAAAACAATACTTAATAAATCTGGTGTAAATCCTGGCCAAGGTGCATCTGCAATCGTTAAAATAGACCCATCTATATAATTTTGAATCTCATAGCTTTCTTGAGCAGGAATATAAATATCATCTCCTTTTCTTTCCAGTTGGATACCAAGTTTTCTAAAAACATTTGGTATTTGCCCTAAATCTTTCCAACTAACATCTTTTATGGTTAATTCAGACTGTGTCATAACTGCAACACCAATCCAACTACCAATTTCTATCATATCTGGTAAAATTCTATGACGACAACCTTTTAACTCTTTAACGCCTTCTATTTTTAACAAATTAGAACCAACGCCAGAAATTCTTGCTCCCATAGAATTCAACATTTTACATAATTGCTGAATATAGGGTTCGCAAGCTGCATTGTAAATAGTTGTAGTTCCGGTTGCTAAAACTGAAGCCATTAAAATATTTGCTGTTCCGGTTACTGAAGCTTCGTCTAACAACATTTCTGTTCCGTATAGCTCTTCTGCTTCCACTCCGTAAAAGGATTCTTCTCTATTGTATCTAAATTTAGCCCCTAAGCGAATAAATCCTTCAAAATGAGTATCTAACCTTCTTCTACCAATTTTGTCTCCTCCAGGTCTAGGAATATATCCTTTTCCGAAACGAGCTAACAATGGGCCAACTATCATGATTGATCCTCTTAAAGAACTTCCGTCTTTTCTAAATTCTGAAGATTCTAAATATTCTAAATTGAGTTCATCAGCTTGAAAACAATATGAATTTGGTGTTAATTTTTCAACCTTAACTCCTAATTCTCCTATAATGAAAATCAATTTATTTACATCTAAAATATCAGGGATATTATCAATAACAACTTTTTCTGGAGTTAACAACACTGCACAAATAACTTGTAATGCTTCGTTTTTTGCTCCTTGTGGAGTAATTGTACCATTTAATTTGTGACCTCCTTCAATTTTAAATGATGCCATAATTATTTATTTCTATTATTGTTGTTGTGGTTGTTGTTGTTGTTGGCTGTACTGTTTCTGGTTGTTTTAAAGTTTTTTGTATTGCTTTTACCTTGTTGAGTAGTTCTTTTTTTAAGTAAATTCATGCTTTCAGAAAGTATTTCTTCAGAATTTCTTAAATCAATTTTACCGTCAGATAATTCAAATAAATGTTTAAAGATTACAGCATCATCAACGGTATCTTTATTCCAATTTAAATAGCATTTTTTCATGTGATTAGCAATTGTATAGACCAATGCTTCTCTTTTTTCTTCTTCCTCCCAAGAAAGAGCTACATCAATCATTGCTTGAATATTCTTTCCATAATAACGATATCTTGAAGCCGATTTTGGATAGGGTAAGGATTCTGGTTTTTCTTGCAATTCTTCTTTAGAAGGTTTCTCGTAAGGAGAATCTGCATCTAAACCAAAATTAGACATAATAAACAATTGATCCCATAATTTGTGTTTAAAATCTGGAACATCTCGTAAATGTGGTTGCAGGTTTCCCATTACATCTACAATTGCTTTTGCCATTGTATTTCTTTCTTCTTTCTCTTTTAAAGCTATACAATGATTTACTAATTTTTGGATATGTCTGCCGTATTCTGGTATTATCATTAACGGTCTTTCTGAGTTGTATTCTAGTTCAAATTCCATTTTAAAGTTTATTGAAATAGTTAGCTATAGCGCTTTTTATCTCTGTTTGTTTTTGTAGTATTTTAAGGCTTGCAAATTAGGTATTTATTTTAAGTAATCAAAAATTATACCCTAGCTATTTTAGCCGATTACTTTTAACTTAGCAAATTGTAATAATAATTTTTTCTTTCCTACGGTTCCGAATTTAATTTCCGCTTTTTTATTGGGTCCGTTTCCTTCTAAACTTAATACTTCTCCTGTCCCAAATCTATTATGTTCTACTATGGTTCCAACAGTAATATTGGCATCGAAAAGATTAGTGTTTTCTGATAAAGAATCAGATATTTTTTTTAGTTTGCTTGGCGGAATAAAAGGTTGTTCCTTTTTAGCTTGAAATTCCATTTTCTTACGTTCAATTGGTTTTTGAAAACGAATGGTTTTAGATGGCGTATCAAATAAACTTGCATCTACAAATCTATTTACAGAAGGTTCTATTTTTTTTGGAGTTAAGTATTCTAAATAATTTTCATCTATTTCTTCTAAAAAACGACTTGGTTCAGCATCGGTTAATTTCCCCCAACGATAGCGTGTTTGCGCATAACTTAAATAGGCTTGATGTTCTGCTCTGGTTAAAGCAACATAAAATAATCTACGTTCTTCTTCGAGTTCACTTCTTGTATTCATGCTCATGGCAGAAGGAAATAAGTTCTCTTCTAAGCCAACAATATAAACGTATGGGTATTCTAATCCTTTAGATTGATGTATTGTCATCATAGAAACTCTTGATGTATCATCTTTTTTATCAGAATCGAAATCTGTTGCTAATGCAACATCTTCTAAAAACGAAGTTAATGATGCATCTTCCCCCATTTCAATTTTATCAGTAATAAAATCTTTAATCCCGTTTAATAATTCTTGTACATTTTCTACTTTGCTAACAGCTTCTGGTGTTCCTTCTTTTTCTAAATCTTTAATTAAACGTACTTGTTTAACAACAACATCAGCAATGTCAAAAGCATTTTTTGTTTGCGATTCTATTTGCAAACGCAAAATCATATTTACAAAATCTTGTAATTTATTTTTTGTGCCTACATTAATTTTTAAATCAATTTTATCTAAATGTTTTAGAATTTCGAAAATTGATTTTTTATAATGATTTGCTGCAATTGTTAACTTATCAATAGTTGTTTGTCCAATTCCTCTTGCGGGGTAATTGATGATTCGTTTAAGTGCTTCTTCATCATTTAGATTAATTAACAATCGTAAATACGATAGTAAATCTTTGATTTCTTTTCGTTGATAAAATGAAATTCCACCATAAATTTTATACTCAATTCCTTTTTTACGTAAGGCATCTTCTAAGGCTCTAGATTGAGAGTTTGTTCTGTACAAAACAGCAAACGCATCAGCTGTTAACTGTTTGCTTATCATGTTTTCCCATATAGATTTTGCTACAAACCGCCCTTCTTCTCCATCAGAAATTGTACGCATAACTTTTATTGGCTCACCTTCAGCATTAGAAGTCCAAATAACTTTATCTAAACGTGTTTTATTTTTTTCAATTACGGAGTTGGCCGCTTTTACAATATTTTTTGTTGAACGGTAATTTTGCTCTAACTTAAAAGTATTTACATCTGGGTAATCTTTCTGAAAATTTAAGATGTTACTAATATTGGCGCCACGGAAACTATAAATGCTCTGAGAATCATCCCCAACCACACAAATATTTTGAAAGCGATCTGCTAAGGCTTTTACAATTAGATATTGCGAATGATTTGTATCTTGATACTCATCTACCATTATATATCTAAATCGATCTTGATATTTTGCCAATACATCAGGAAAACGAGCTAAAACTTCATTTGTTCTCAACAATAAATCATCAAAATCCATTGCACCAGATTTAAAACATCTAGCTACATATTCTTTATAAATATCGCCTACTTTAGGTCTGCTAGCATGTAAATCTGCCTCTACCAAATCAGAATTATTAAAATAGGCGTTTACAGTAATCAAACTATTTTTCAAAGATGATATTCTTCCCAAAATCTGTTTTGGCTTGTATCTATCTTTATCTAATTGCATCTCTTTAATAATTGACGTAATTAAACGAACTGAGTCTTGAGTATCATAAATTGTAAAGTTTGATGGAAAACCCAACTTACCTGCTTCTGAACGTAAAATTCTTGCAAAAACGGAATGAAAGGTTCCCATCCAAAGGTTTTTAGATTCGCTAGAGCCAACCACACTTGCAATACGTTCTTTCATTTCTCTAGCGGCTTTATTAGTAAAGGTTAGCGATAAAATATTAAACGGATCAATTCCTTGTTGCATTAAATGTGCAATTCGGTAAGTTAACACACGTGTTTTACCAGAACCAGCACCAGCAATAATAATCATTGGTCCCTCTTTTTGTAAAACCGCGTCTTTTTGAGCAGGATTTAAAGAATCTAAATAATTTGACAATTGGAAAGTTTTAAAGCGTAAATTTAGGCAATGTTCATCGATTTAATTTATTAGTTTCATAAAATTATAAATACATTTACGACATTATTTTTTTTATCATGAAAAAGTATTTCTTTTTATTTCTATTTACAACACTTTCTGCTCTAGTTTTATCTCAAAACAATAGCGTAAAAGGGAAAATAATTAAAAATTTTGGAGAAACATTTAATGTAGAAAATCCAAATAGTCAACTAATAAAAGAATTAAGCAATGCTGGCGTAGATGTTATTACTTGTGGCCAAACAGCTATGCTTAGAAAGATTGATAAATCTGTTGTTTTACCAGAAGTAAAATTTGCGCTTTCTGCTATCACTACGTTACTTCAATACCAAAATAATGGTTATAAATTCATAAAATTTTAATTGATGGATTTTAGTTTTATTGAAATAACTGGTATTATTATAATTCTCGGAATTATTGGGTTCTCTTTTTTTAAGTTAGATGTCAAAACAAAAAGCAGTCAACAGAAAGTCGAATTGTTTGCTGATAGAAAAAAAGAAGCATTACCAATAAAATTGCAAGCATGCGAAAGAATGTTATTGTTTTGTGAGCGTATAAACCCGATAAAAATACTTGTTCGAGTAAAACCAAAGTCAGATTCTGTCGATGACTATTTGTTTTTATTATTGCAAAATATAGAACAAGAATTTGAGCATAACTTAGTACAACAATTATATATTTCTGATGAATGTTGGAATGTAATTATTACTTCTAAAACTGCAATACTTAATAAATTAAAACAAGTTGCGTCAACAAGTGAAAACACACAAGATTTTAGAAAAAAAATGATGCTAGCTTATCAAAATACATCACCTGCAACTGAAATAGCAATTGCATTTCTAAAAAAAGAAGTACATAAAATACTATAAAAAAAGCCTTCAATTTCTTAAAGACTTTTTTATATAGCAATCATATTTCAGTATATTAAAATTGAAATCTAATTCCTAACTTAGCGTTTCTCCCTCTTGTATTAAAGCCTAATGTTTCTTCGTAA
>JBDNGO010000042.1:0-11024 GCA_041689245.1 Flavobacteriaceae bacterium
GGATACAAACCCTTCTTTAGAATTTACTTCTAAATTGATCTGATTTGCAAGTTGTTCTATTAACTCATTATCAGTAAAAGAAATATGAATGAGTTCGTTTTCTTGAGGATCGTTCTTCTTTTCAGTTTCTTTTCCCTCCGGCTTTAGCAATGAAAGTAAAACACCAGGCAAGCCTATGGTGTATTTTTTAAGATGCGCTAAAAAACCGGGACTGTACACATTTTCGTAATAGTTTTTGTAAGTAATGGGTTCTTGCTGCCCCTCTATAGTCAGCGGTGTATGCAGCAGTGCTAACTGAAAGGGAATACTACTCACTATCTGCGGATATAATTCTGGTGAAATTTCTGCATCACTGGTGCCACTTCCTAAATTAATGCCTGCCAAAGAGGCCAATCCTCCTAAATTACCTTTTATCGACTCACCACCTTGGTTCACAGGCACAAAGGTAGTTGCTGCCGTAAATTCATTTTTTGAAAAAATAGCCACAAACAATCCTAAGAAGGCAAATACTAGGGTTATTTTTAGAATTGTTTTACGTGCCACCCAAAATTCTTTTAACAACGCAATGATATCGATGCTATCCTCTTCGGTAGCGTTTAAATGTTTATTTTCTTCTTTCATGTATTATTTATTATGTTTTGAAAACAGAAATTTACTTTGTTAAAGATTGTATAATCAATGCTAAAGTAGCAAACCCTGAAGTAATTCCTAGAACTTCTTGAGTTGACATTTTGTTTTTTGATTCAATATTTGTTGGAACAAATATAATGGCTCCTGGCTCTAATTTGGGATAAGATCTAAAAAATAAAAAACTTTTCACCGCTTTTATATCCCCATTACTGTACAATACAAAGATTTTAGATTTTTTTGCCATTTCAGAAAACCCTCCTGAATTGTTAATATATGACTTTAAACTTTTTCCAGATTTAAAATGCACTAAAGTAGGTGATAATACTTCTCCTCTTACTTCAATGGTCTGTTTTTCTGACGGAATTAATAATTCATCTCCTTCTTCTAAGTACAGGTCAATAGCTGTACCTACAGCTCCTTTATGTAAAATTGCATCTAAATCAATCCCAATCTTAAAACCTTCTTTTTTATCTAAGGTTTTTTTATTGTCAGTAATAGAATCCTTTTCGTTGATGTTTTTTAATAGTTCTTCTTGTTTATCAGATTCCTCTTTCTTTTTCCTTACAAGAGTTGCTCCTTTAACATATGCAAATGGCGTTAACCCTCCTGCTCTTTTAATTAAGTCAGAAATTCGCTCATTCTTATTTGTTAACACATAGGATCCCTGGTAGTTAACCTCTCCTTTTATAACTACATTTTTTTGAGAAACATAGCCTTTTAAATACCGAACATCAATAATATCAAACGGTTCTATATAAAAAGGGATCCCGTCATTAAGTGCTAAATTTGTTTTTGAAGAAACTGTAAAGTTTTTACTCAAAGTTTTAAAACTACCATCTTTTAATCTTCTTGAAACATTGATCACTTGTGGATCTGCTCCTTCTTTTAAACCACCAGACATGGCAATTACATCTTCAACTTGTAATTTATCAACAAAGTCAAACGTAGCAGGCGTATTAATTGCACCATCAATGCTTATGGTTCTTTTTTCTCTTAATTCTTGTTTATTAAAAATACGAATTTGATCTCTTGCTTTTAATACAACTGATGTTGTACCATTTAAAATAGCTACAATAGAAAAAGCGATATTTTCTTTCGTTGAATTGTCAAAAGTCCGAACCAACAAGCCTCTTTCTAAAAAGGCTTCAGGGGTAACACCTTCGGCTTTTTCAAGTAGCTCTTTCAACGTCATGTTCTCTAATAATTCATAATTCCCTGGTCTAAAAACTTCACCTTCTACAGATATTTTGTTTTTATACCTATCTACAACTTCTTGAATAAGTAGTTTATCTCCTCCTTGTATCAAGAAATTTTTAGCATCTTCTATGAGCACTTCCTTTAGCTCTTTTTGGGTTCCGTTAACACGTTCTAAAACCAATAAATTCGTATACGCTTCTGGCGTAAATCCTCCAAAATATTGAATTAAATCCTCAAGAGTTTGCCCTTCTTTCAACTCATAAATACCCGGTCTTTTAACTGCCCCTTCTACTCTAACTAAGTTTTTATAGGGTCCAACTAACAGAACGTCTTGGTCTTGTAATTTTAAATTTCCTTTTTGAGAACCTTCTAGTAAGTACTTGTAAATATCTAATACACCAATTGTTTCTCCGTTCCGAACCAATTTAACAGCTCTAAAAGTACCCATCTTCGTTGGCCCTCCAGAAACATACAACCCGTTTAACACGGTAGATAAAGAGTTTAAAGAATAGGTTCCAGGAACTTTTACCTCTCCAATAATATTTACCTGAACCGTTCTAATTTTAGATACCGTAATATTGGTATTTATTTTATTATAACTATCACTAGAAGCGCCTATACCGGCATGCTTATTTTTTAACTTCGAAATAATTTTTTTACTCGCATTTTCAATCGTAAACCCATTCACATAAATTTGACCAACACCTTCTATTTTAATATTCCCTTGGTTATTAACTATAGATGTATAGGTTTCTTCAGTAGCTCCCCATAAATCAATCATAATTTCATCTCCAGGACCTAATTGATAGTTTTCTGGAACGGCGATATTAACATTAGGTGTAAACGTAATTTTTGGGTTATTGAAAAAATCAAAACCAAATAATAATTCTTTTGGCTTCTCTTTCTCAAGGTCTTTATCTCCTTTTAATCCAAAAGAATCAGCAATAGGCTCCTCTTCTAAAACATCCTCTTTTTTAGTTGTTGATTTTAAAGAAGTATCTAGAGTATTCACTCTTCTTTTAAATTCTGCTATTTTAGTAGCTGAAATCCCTTGAGCTTTTGCAAGTGTTTCTACTTGCTCCATGGTATAGCCTTTCTTTTGTATAGAAGTCCAATACAACGCTATTTGATCATCAGATAGTGTACTAATATTCACGTTTTTTAATTGGCTAATATCTTGGGCTACTAGAATAGAAGTAAAAAAAATTAATACTAAAACTAATACTAGTTGAGTTCTCTTTTTCATTTTATGCTTTTAGGGTTTATTAAATTAAGCGTCATAATTTTATAGCTTTAAAAATTACTTTTTTTACAATTTTCCTATTTGATAATATTCAAATCCATTTTTTTCAAGTTCAAAGGTACGATATTGATTTCTACCATCAAAAATAATTGGGTGTCTCATCTGCTTTTTCAACTCATCAAAATCTACTAAACGGAATTCTTTCCACTCTGTAAGTAATAACAACGCATCTACATCTTGTATGGCATCCATTTTATTGTGAGCAAAAACAATCTCTTCTTTTTTAAAGTACTGTTTTTTTGCTGTTTTCATTGCTTTTGGGTCATACGCCTTAACCGACGCCCCTTTTTCTAATAACTTATTTATAATATATACAGAAGGCGCTTCACGCATATCATCTGTTTCTGGCTTATATGACAATCCCCAAACACCAAAAGTTAAGCCTTCTAAATTTCCACTAAATCGTTTTACTATTTTATCGAAAAAATATTCTTTTTGCTTTTTATTAAGCTCATGTACAGAAGAAATTATAGTCGGAGTATACTCATTGTCTTTTCCTAGTTTTATAAGTGCTGAAATATCTTTTGGAAAACAGGTGCCTCCATACCCAATACCTGGATACATAAAATCATACCCAATTCTTGAATCAGACCCTATTCCTACTCTAACATGATTCACATCTGCACCCACTTTTTCACAAATATTAGCCATCTCATTCATAAAAGAAATTTTTGTGGCTAACATGGCATTTGCAGCGTACTTTGTCATTTCTGCAGACTTAATATCCATTTCTATAAACCTGTCATAAGTTCTAAAAAAAGAACTATATAATTGTTTCATTTTCTTAAAGACTTCTTCCTTTTCTGCTCCAATCACAATTCTATCTGGCTTCATAAAATCATTGATTGCTGCCCCTTCTTTTAAAAACTCAGGATTAGAGGCAACATCAAAATCAATGGTAATACCTCTTGTATTGATTTGCTCTTGAATAATTTCTTTAACCTTTAATGTTGTTCCAATAGGAACTGTTGATTTTGAAACGATTATTTTATGTTCTGAGATCACTTTTCCTATTGCTGTTGCAACCTGAAAAACCGCAGATAAATCTGCGCTTCCATCCTTGCTCATCGGGGTGCCAACCGCAATAAAAACAAAATCTGATTTGCTAATTGCCTCTTCTAAGTTGGTCGAAAAAAATAATGTTTTATGAATGTTCTTCGCTATTAGCTCTTTTAATCCTGGTTCATAAATTGGAATTACCCCATTGTTAAGCCCTTCTATTTTATTCTTATCAATATCTACACAGGTTACTGTGTTTCCCATTTCTGCAAAACAAGTTCCTGAAACCAACCCAACATATCCTGTGCCAACTACTGCTACTCTCATTCTATTTTATAAAAGGGTGTTTTTCTCCCATTTTTAATACTTCATTATTTCGAATATCATGCACAATTTCTATAGACTGTTTCGCTTCTAGCAACCCAAAGCCTTTTCCTTTCAAAATTTCTTGATAACTTTTTGTGTGTAGTTCTGTAAAACCTCCACTAAATTCTATTTCTTCACCATTAATGGTTATAGATCTATATGTACGTTGTCCTCTTTCTCGAATTTGTGTAGGCAACGTTTTTTCATCAATAGACAAATACCAACGAACTCTTGCTTTTTCAAACTCCAAATACCCCGCCGATCTGTCTTTTTCTCTTACATGTACAACATTCGTTTTTACGTCTCCAAAAATCCATGACAGCATATCATAAAAATGAACCCCAATATTTGTTGCGATCCCTCCTGACTTACTTTCATCTCCTTTCCAAGAAATACCGTACCAATTCCCTCTAGAAGTAATGTACGTCAAATCGACATCATAGATTTTATCTTTTGGCCCTTTTTCGATTTTCTTTTTTAAAGCGATGATACTTGGATGCAACCGCAACTGTAAAATTGTGTAAATGTTTTGCCCAGATTCTTTCTCAATTGCCATTAAAGCCTCTAAATTCCAAGGATTTAAGACCAACGGCTTTTCACAAATTGCATCTGCACCTCTACGTAAAGCCATTCTAATATGTGAGTCGTGTAAATAATTGGGTGTACAAATACTTACATAATCTAACGTGGTATTATACTGCCTTTTTAATTTTTCGATATGACGATCAAATCGCTCAAATTCCACAAAAAAATCAGCATTCGGAAAATAACCATCTAGCACTCCTACACTATCAAATTTATCTAATGCAGCAATCAAATTATTGTTTGTATCCTTAATTGCTTTTAAATGTCGTGGAGCAATATAGCCTGCAGCTCCTATCAATGCGAAATTTTTCATGAGCTTACAATGTTTTGTCTACAATTTCCTTGCAAAGATAATTCTTTACATCATAAATTATACTGGTCTGTTTTTGAAGTATTTTTAAATCCAACTCTTTAAACTCTTTATGAGAAACAGCCAATACAATGGCATCAAATTTTTTATCAGGCACCGTTTTTTGAGAGATGACACGATGGGCTGCCCATACTTCTTTTGGGTTTGCACAAGGATCATAAACGGTAACCTTCGTTCCAAAATCTTCTAATTCCTTTACAACATCTACCACCCGTGTATTTCTGACATCCGAGCAATTCTCTTTAAAGGTAATTCCCAATACTAAAATTGCTGCATCTTTAACCGCTACCCCTTTCTTAATCATTAATTTAGTAACTTCTGACGCTACATAGGTTCCCATACTATCGTTTACTCTTCTACCTGCTAAAATTATTTCTGGGTGATATCCGTATTCTTGTGCTTTATGAGCCAAATAATAGGGATCTACACCAATGCAATGCCCTCCCACCAAGCCTGGCTTAAAAGGTAAAAAGTTCCATTTTGTCCCCGCTGCTTCCAACACATCATGGGTGTTAATTCCCATTAAGTTAAATATTTTTGCCAACTCATTTACAAAAGCAATATTGATATCTCGCTGAGAGTTCTCAATTACCTTAGCGGCTTCAGCAACTTTAATAGAAGGTGCTAAATGCGTACCTGCAGTAACAACAGATTTATACAAAGCATCTACCTTTTTTGCGATAGCAGGCGTTGAACCCGATGTAATTTTTAAAATTTTGTCAATCGTATTTTCTTTGTCTCCTGGATTGATCCGTTCTGGAGAATAGCCTGCAAAAAAGTCTTTATTGAATACCAATCCAGAAACTTTTTCTAAAATCGGAATACAATCTTCTTCAGTAGCCCCTGGATACACAGTAGACTCATAAATAACAATATCTTCTTTTTTTAAGACTTTTCCAACCGTTTTACTGGCCTCTAGTAGTGGTGTTAAAACAGGTCTGTTATTTTTATCTACCGGAGTGGGCATTGTGATGATGTAATAATTACATGCTTTTATGCTTTCAATATCAGTAGTACAAAACAACCCTTTTTTAGTAGAAATTACATCTACCAATACCGCTTTTAAAGATGAATCCTCCACCTCTAACGTACTGTCTTTGCCAGACATCAACTCTGTTACGCGTTCTTGATTAATATCAAAACCTACTACAGAATATTTTGTTGCAAACAACCTCGCCAATGGCAAACCAACATACCCCAATCCTATAACCCCTATTTTTATCTCTTTCATTTATATTTATTTCCGGCACCCAATACACAAACTCTTTAAAAAAAGAGTAGGGATAGGCAAAACTCTTATTATTTTCTTACCTTTTACGTTCTCAAAAATAGTTTTTCTTTTAACCGATATAGCAAATCTAAAAAACCAAGTCCAGAGCAAAGTTAATCGTTTCTATCTTACTAACAAGACATTTTACAAGAGATCATTGCAAAAATACGACAACCCTAAAAGCACTATTTTGATATTAAAAAAAATACAGGCTGCTTTTATGTTTATTACTTTAGGTTACTGAACACATTTTACCCTACTTATTTTTTCTTGTAAACGAAAAACCCTTTAGAAACTGTTAAGGCTTTTTTTGGTGGGTAATGAAGGATTTGGACGTGTGACTCTTACTGCAATATCAGATCTACATCCAACAGAATAACGATTCAGTATCTTACGATACAGGATATAGACGGTAAATTTCATAGCGTTTTATCGTTATAAAAAAGAGAGAACAAACCCGTTGTAAAGTATGCTTTAAAATAGAAGTTACACTGTCAGTTCGAGTGTCACGCCAAAGCGTGATGTATCGAGAACCCGTTTATACCTAAAATCCGTGTTCTCAATAGTTCTGCTGAGTCTGTCGAAGCATAAATTTCGACTCATTTCAATCGCAAAATTCACTCGAACTGACAGAATTTTCAAAATACTCAACGGGCATAACAAGTATAAAGATGCTGTTTTTAAATTTTTAAGCGCTTTTTCTATTAAACCGCCTTCTGAATATTGGCAACTCATGGTTCTACTATTTTTTTTAATCTTGTTTGGTAAGCTTGTGTATAATTTTTTTTTGCTTTTTCGTCTAAAAATGAAGCTTTAATCAATTTTATTACCTCTTGGTTTTTAGACGTTAAGACTTTAACTGTTTTTTCTATTTGTTTTTTTGAAATACCCGCTTGTTCGCCTAAACGATAAAACTGCGTTGTAATTTTACCTTGTGCTAAATGGAGTGGTAATAAACCGTCCTCTAAAGCAAAATCATTATCGTCTATATGTAATCTACTATTTAATAAATCATAAGCAGGACTTAATTTAAAGTCGCCCAAAGGCGTCTCTATTAGTGAGAAATTTTTAAAATGCGCATCTCCATTAGAAAACAAGTAATTAAAGAGTATCAGTTTAAATAATTTGATAGACTCTATTGCATATGAGGGTGTGTACTTCTTTAATAGGGTAAAAAGTTCTAAATAATTACCTACATACTTAAAATTTTCGCCATGTGTTTGTGGTACTCTACCTGCTAATGAAGCAAAATCTTCTTGTCCCCATTTACCTCCATCGTCTCTAACATCAAAGCGTTTTGTTATATAGGCTGACGCCCCATTTTTAAAGAAAATAAGTGCATTTTCTGCGGTTTCAATAGCAAACACCTGACGCGCAATTTGCATGGTTACATGCTCATTGGCTGGCATTTGATGTGCATTTTTACCGACGCTTGGTATGGGTTTTAAAATATACTGTCCTTGTTCTCCTTCTTGTATTAAACGTAATTTATTTTTTTCTAGTAAGACTGAAAATTTTTCTTGCACACCAGAAATAGACATACGTTTTCTGTTTTCTGTAAACAAAGCGTCTGTCCTTTCATTGCTTGCTGGCGAATCGTACAATAATATTGGAGCCACCCTTTTTCCTTGAAACACCCGTTTTAATGCAGTGTTACTGTAGCTACTATAACCTTCTTTAAGTGTTCCTGGACACTGTTTTATTTTTGGTAAAGCCATTACTTGTCTATTTTTTCAATTTGAATAGCGCCAATAGTATCCTGTTTTGCAGTGATTATTAAGATTCCAAAATGGTCTTTGGTGTCTATACGATTCCCAAAACAAACTGTTTGTTTATTAGAACCTTCTGGTAACATATTATAAAAAAACGGGAATAGGTATTTAGACCTGTATTCTTGTTGCGTTTTAGGCAGGGTTAAACTAATAGAAGGTGTATCTGTATTATGAAACCAATGGTTATGATATGTAAAGACAAAACTACCATCATCTAACTGCGTTAACAAGCCAGCGGTTTCTTTTTTGTATATAACTTCTGCTTGCCTCATTATTTAGTGGTTAATTTTTTAACCGTAAACGTTAACTCCATACCTAATACGTTCCCTAATTTGTGTAAGGTTTCTAAAGTTGGATTCCCTTTACCGCTTTCAAATTGCTTTAAAGTACGCAACCCTACACCAGAAAGGTCTGCAAGTGCATCTTGAGTAACATTTAGCATGTCTCTACGTGCTTTTATCGTTTTTATTAAATATTTCGAGTGCATTATATGGCTCTTTTTATGTAAATATATACTTTTTAATTAAAATAAGCGCATCGTAAGTGCTTTTTAATGCACTATTAGTGTGTTTCTATATTTGATAAAGGCTAAAAAACATTAAAAGTGCATTTTACAGCACTATTTAGAATTGTAGTTGAAGTTAATATAACACCTCTAAAACATCTTGTGTAGCATCTTCTATTAAACTATCTTCTGAATATGACGTGTGACTCTTGCTGCAATATCAGATCTACAAACAACATCGTAAAAATTCAGTATCTTACGATACAGGGATGCAGACGGTAAATTTCATAGCGTTTTATCGTTATAAAAAAGAGAGAACAAACTCGTTGTTGTGCAGTATAATTTAGAATATACGTTACACTGTCAGTTCGAGTGTCACGCCAAAGCGTGATGTATCGAGAACCCGTTTATACCTAAAATCCGTGTTCTCAATAGTTCTGCTGAGTCTGTCGAAGCACAAATTTCATAATTAGTCGCGCTAGGTAAAACGGCTATTTTAAAGAATTGTAATATGTGAATATTTCAATTAAATCTTCTTTCTTTTTAAAACTGAGTTTTTGTTTCTTAACAAAAGATTCAACTTCATTTGATTTGTTTGAGAATACTTTAAAGAAGCTCCTTTTTTTTCTCGGTAACTTCATTGAAGTATTGTTTTTATAGCCAATGAAAAACGTATCTGTTGCACGTTTTAAAGTGGGTGGCTTGTATGTATCTAATTCACTTTCAGTCTTTACTTCTTCATGAAAATTTATTTTTTCTTTTAACAGTAAAGAGCTGTTTTCACCCTTACTTAAAACCACAAAAAAACCAGAAGTAGTTTTATTATTTTCCTCATATGAAAATACTTGATATACTTTTTTATCATCAATAAAAGTAACTGGATAGTCGAATTTTTTTGGTAAATAATAAAAAAATTCACCCTCTCTTTCTACCTCAAACACATCTTTATATGCATTATATCTCATAGAATAAGTTTCATGACCATCTACGAGTTTAGCAGGAAGAAAACCTTCATTAATATAACTTGTTCCAACTAAATCTTTTGATTGTAAATTAAATGAATTAATGGTTGTTCGCTCTAATATTTGATTAGAACCGGTTTGACTCAAACTGATAAAATTCACAAAAAGAAACATTCCTAGTATACATTTGTTAATAATTCTTTTCATTTGTTATGAAATTAGATTTAAATATCGTTTATTATAGATAAGAAAGTTAGAAAAATGCTTCGTCATTTCTACTTAAAATTGTGTTAAAACTAGTTGCTTTAAAATTTAAATGGTTGAGTTATTCAAAATCAAATGGTATTAAATTAATTGATTTTCAACTATTTTTACACTTAAATGTTTAATCTTTTTCAATATAAGGAGTTACATTTTTGGTAGGTTAAATCTTTATTTTTAAATAAGCCGTTCTTTAAGGTACCCTCTACAATATCTTCACCACACTGAATGTATAAATTACTCAAAAATAACTAGAGCTACATACCCTCCGTATTTCAGTCATTGATCTTTCTTCGCAAATTTTCACAAAAGAAATTAAATTATGTTCTGGTATCCAACCTAGTTTTTGATTTAAAAGATACAGTACAATATCAATTCGAGTGATTTCTGGAAACTGAGCATTGATGAAATCAAAATACATTTTGATTGAAAGTAGCTTGTGAAACAAGCAAAAGGTACTAAAAAAGTGTATTGAGAACCCGTTTATACCTAAAATCCGTATTCTCAATAGTTCTGCTGAGTCTGTCGAAGCACAAATTTCGACTCATTTCAATCGTGAAATTCACTCGAACTGACAGAATTTTCAAAATACTCAACGGACATAATAAGTATAAGTATATGTTTTTCAATATTTTACAAAATAAAATCCTTAAATGAGTTCTGAAAATACAGAAGGGATTCACTTCTCGCCTTTCCCAGGCAAGCGTGCATCCCTCTAAGACCTCGGCTGCAAATACAATCCTACGCACACTGCTTGAATTTGTTTTTTGTTTGAAAACACCTGAAGAGATTCTAAAATACAGA
>JBDNGO010000043.1:0-23373 GCA_041689245.1 Flavobacteriaceae bacterium
ATTAGTTTCTGCAAATACAGATGTAGCAGCAAACACCGCTAAGGTTGGGTATACAGAAGCATTAGTTTCTGCAAATACAGATGTAGCAGCGAACACTTTAAAAGTTGGTGTTACAACACATGCCATTGGCGATACCTATGGTGGCGGCATTGTATTTTTTGTGTATGATGGCGGGCGACACGGTGTAATAGCAGCCACTGCCGACCAAAGCGCAGGGATAAGATGGTATGGAAGCACAAATACTAATACCCGTGCCAGAGCAGATGGTATTGGTGCTGGTTTAAAAAATACCGCCATCATTATTGCTAACCAAGGCCCGGTTGACGGTAATGCTTTTGCTGCAACTGTTTGCAACGAGTATTCCGTGACTGTAGATGGTGTTACTTACGGCGACTGGTATTTACCCTCTAAACACGAGTTAAACTTATTGTACTTACAACGTGTTGCGGTTGACGGTTTTACTACTAATTCCTATTGGAGTTCTACGGAGCACGATACCAATAACGCGTGGAGGCAGGATTTCGCCAATGGTAATCAGTACAACTCCAATAAGAACGCCACGATCAGTGTGCGTGCAGTTCGAGCTTTTTAATTATTTAGTTATTTATCAATTTAATTTATACCGCGTAAGCGGTCGGTTTTTATTTTTTAAAAATGGCATTACATACCGAGTTACCTGTTTATAGAGAACCATATAAAATCCTTTTAGATTTTTTTTTGAGGCCTTAAAGCTCATAAAAAAAACCTCGCAAATATGCGAGGTTTTTTCACTTTTCGTTATCAGTATAACAGTAATTATTACTGTTATATATCACTTTATAATGAAACAAATTAGATTAACTCTTCTTTTTAGTGGTAACAATTATAACACCATTAGTAGCGTTGTACTTTTTCATTGCTTGCTTATCTTTAATAATATTAATGCTTTCAATATTATCAGGAGATAGTTTTTCTAAAACTTTTTTGTCAGTCACTTTTCCATCTACAATAATCATGGGATTCTCTTTAATTCCACTAGTATTAAAGTTAGATGACTCTTTTGTGTTTTTGGTTTTAATTAAGATAACACCATTAGGAGCATTGTATTCTTTTATTGCTAGCTCATTTTTAAGTACAGATATAGATTCAATTTTACTTTGATCTATTATTTCTATGGGAAAATCGAACTTCTTTCCATTAACATAAATCTCAGGTTTACCCTCCTGTTTTACCTTTACAATAAGTCTCTCTTGTTTCTGGTTTTCATCCTTTTTTTCGTTGTTTTGTTGTGCCTGAGTTAGTGAAATTGATAATAGCATTAAGAACGTAGTAAGTAATAAGTTTTTCATAATTTTAAATATTTAATTAATAATAATTTTAATGTTAGATTGAATAAATTATTCGTTGCTTGAATAAATAGTGATCAGATCACCTTCATAAATGATACGCTGTTTTGCTTTAATTTGGGCTGTGTCAGCAATCATATTTAATGCTTCATTCAATAATATTTCTTTCTCATTATAACTGAGTTTTTTTTGTTCTGGGTTGTAAATAAAAAGTGAAATCAAGAGTAAAACCGATGCAGCAGCAGACATCATTCCAATTTTAACACTACGGGTTCTATTCTTTTTCTTTTGAAAAGAATCCCATAATGTAGTATTCAAATTATTTGGTACTGCTATTTTGTTGCGTTCTACAAAAGTTCCCCATACTTGCATCGTAGCTTCTGAGATCTCTGCGTTCTCAAATAAAAATTGTTCCTCTTCTAAAGTACTCGTTCCCGCTTCATACTTTTCTATTAAAGTTTTAATATGTTCCTCTTTCATAGCTATATGTTTTTTCTAATTCGATACGTACTTGTTTTCTTGCACGTGATAACAAAACTCTAATATTCTCTACTTTAAGTTGCATTGCAGAAGCTATTTCGGTGTACTCATAACCATCAATATCTCTCATTATAAAAACTTCTTTTTGTTGTTCGGGCAACTTTTTAAGAACTTCTTGAATAATACCATTTAGTTCTTTCCATTCTAATTCTATATGCTCATTTGTTGATGCTAAAGCTTTAAACGGAACAGAAGAATCATCTAATAAGAACGTTTTTTTTCTTAATAAATCAATACAGTGATTTCGAGCTGTTAAGAATACAAAACCTGTAATATTAGGGTGATTCGCAATTTTTTTGCGTTTAGCCCAGAGTTTCATCATTATTTCTTGAATAGCATCTTCTGCATTTGCACTGCTTCCAAGCATACGCGTAACCAAAGGAAACAAGCGTTCGGATAATGAAAATACTTTAAGCTTAAAATCTATCTTGTTCATGTTATTTATATAACGATAAATTACAGGTGTTTATAACAAAGAAAGTTGATTTTATTTTAGAATTGATTGAAGTATGCCTACAATCAGCATAAAAAAAACCTCATCAATTAAGATGAGGTTTTACTTTTAAAAAAGAATTCTAAAAGCTTATTTAGGATCTAATATTCCATCTATTCTTTCTACAACATCTTGTAAATGATATCTTGTCATTGTATTTGGTGCAGTTGCAATTGCTTTTTTAGCATCGCCTTTAATTCTGTTTAATTCTCCTCTTACAACAGATTTGATGTCTGAAATATCAGTTCCTTTAGACATTAAAGTTCCTAATCTGCTAATATGAGCTCTTTGTAAATTTCTTCTGTAAGTATCAATTGATTTTCTAGAATACAACTCTGCCCAAACTCCTTTACGTAAATCTGACATCATAGAAATAACAGTATACGCTTTAGAACCATTTAATGTTTCGTTATCTACCATTCTAATAATTCGTTGATCACTAAGAATATTATTTAAAATTCTTGATTGAATTCCTTTAATACGATCTGTAACACCAGATGATTCAGTTCTATCAATAATCGCTTTATTTATTAGCCAAGAAGGCGTGTTAAATAATTCATCGTTGATAAATTTTAAAGCGCTTTTTTGACGCTCTTTAGTAACATTTGTATAAATTACTCCAGCTTGATCTGATGTTTTGTTGTCTTCATAAACTCCACCAATAATGGTAGTAACATGACCTGTGTATCTGTTAAATTGAGAAAGCACGTGACCATACATTTCTTTTAAGTCAGAATAGTCCTCCCCTTTTTCGCCAGTCCATTTCATTAAATTAGGAACAATACGTTTTAAATTTGCAACCCCATATTCGCTTGCTTTAATTCCATCGTCACCCAAATCTTCAGTTTGTGAACTTGGATCAACTCCATTAGCTCTTCCAAAACGATACCATTTATCTCCAGCATGTCTTAAAATCCAGTCATCTAAAATTGTTTTTTCTTGTTCAGCAGTTTTTCCTAAAATTGGTCTATATCCCCAAGAGATTGCATATTTATCATACACTCCAATATTTGGCATTAAAGCAACTCCTTTGTCTCCTGGTTGTGCAACATAATTAAAACGTGCATAATCCATAATTGATGGTGCTGTTCCGAATTTTTTTGTAAAACTAGCAGAACGTAGAGAATCTACAGGATATGCAGAACTACTTCCCATATTGTGAGGTAAACCTAAAGTATGTCCAACTTCATGAGAAGAAACAAATTTGATTAACTCTCCCATAACATCATCTTTAAATCCAACACTTTGAGCTTCTGGATTAATAGCTGCCGTTTGAACAAAAAACCAACCTTGTAATAAACTCATTACATTATGATACCAGTTAATGTCTGATTCTAAAATTTCTCCAGAACGAGGATCACTCACGTGTGGTCCGTTTGCATTTGGAATCGGAGACGCTAAATAACGTACAACAGAATAACGTACATCTTCTGGGCTCCATTCCGGGTCTTCTTCTATTGTAGGAGGATCTTTTGCAATAATTGCATTTTTAAATCCTGCAGCTTCAAAAGCTACTTGCCAATCATTAATTCCTTGTTTGATGAATTTTCTCCATTTTACTGGAGTTGCTCTGTCTATATAATAAACAATTTGTTTTTTAGGCTCTACTAATTCACCATTATTAAATTTAGCGATGTCTTCGTCTTTAACCTCTAAGCGCCATCTATCTAAATAGCTAACTGTTTTACTTTTTTGGTCTTCTAAACCATAATCTACTTGAGATCTTGCAAACCAACCAACTCTATAATCTTCGTAACGACGCTTCATAGGGACTTTTGGTAATAAAATCATAGAATTACTCATTTCTAAAGTAATAGACCCTAAGCTTGTATTAGATGATGGAGCACCAGCTAAATATGTTTTTACATCTCTTACTTCTATGTTTTGAGGATAACTACTTATTCTGTCAATAAAAGAACGTTTAGTATCTAACCTAGATACTTTTAAATTTTTTCTGTAATAAGAAGGTAATCCAATAGCCTCAACATCTGTAGTAAATAATTCGGTTACATCAATTACTGAAGCATTTTTGTCTTTGTTAATTGCTTCGATAGGAAAAGCAAATAAAATAGGTTCAAAATTAGAGTTTACAACTGCTTCATGAACAGGCTTGTCTTCATCTGCTACAATGTTGTGAGAAACAACTCTTAACAAGATTTTTTTGTCTTTGCGTTCCCAACGTAAAACTTGAGTGTTTGTTTTTCCACCACCAAAACCAAGTCCGCTTGCAGTTTTAGCAATTCTTGTTACCAGAAGCATTTCTCTTCCTAAAAGAGAATCTGGTATTTCAAATAAATATGCTTCATCCTTTTTATGAACACTGAATAAACCGATGTCTGTTTTCACCTCTTTTGTAACAACATCTGCATAAGGTTGAATTTCTCCTTTTTTAGGTTTTGGTGCTGGTTTTACTTCTTCTTCTTTTGTGTCTTTTTCGCTTGTTTTCTTTTTTCGCTGTGCATCAACGTTTACAGAAATACCAAAAACAAATAAAACAACTAATAATCTCGAAATTACTTTTTGTATCATGATTTATATTTTATGGTTAGTGTAATTAAAAATTAGTTTCGAAATTTACTATTTATAAAAAATAAGATTCTTAAATAAATGTTAAAGAGGTTATAAATTTAACCAATAGGTTAACTTTAAATTAATTGATCTAAATCGTGGACTTAAAGGGGTGTTTGTATTGTAGTTATCATTATAAGCAATAAATAAATCTGACAACGGAGCAAAACGCCATTGTAATCTTGAGTTTACGCTTAAACTTTGGCCTTGATTACTGTATTGAATTAAGGTATTCCAAAATAAACTTTTATTAAACGTAACATCAAATCGAGGTCCAATTAACCAAATTGTTGCTGTTGCGTAAGGGCTTGGTAAGCTGATGTAATTGTAATTTACTTGTACTTTTGTTTGAAAAAAGGGTTCTACTCTCCAATTTAAATTTCCTTCTAAAGAATATTTGTTTCCGTTATAAAATTGACCAATTGAAGGAGAAATATCATACGAAAATTGTTTTCTCATGTCTGATCTATATTTTGCTTCAAAACTTGTATAAGAATATCCAATATTTGCAAGTAATTCTTTAGAACTTGTTCTAGTAGGATCGAAACCATCGTATAAATAGGTATACCGATTAAACATAGAAAACTCTAAATTGGCTGAATTGTTATAATCAATTTTCCACTGACTAATAATTGTATAATCAGAATTTTCATACCCTAATTCTGGTTTCCAAATAAAAATTGGTGTTACAGAGATTGTGTGTTTTTGTATTTTTCCTTTTTTAGGATAAAAAGTGCGTTCGAAATTTGGACTAATTTTTATGATATCTCTTCTTCTGATAAAACCTAAATCTGATCTAAAATCATCTTCAATATAAACACCACTTAATCTTATTTTGAAATTTCTTGAATTGTATTCCGTTGAAACACCAGCAGAAATGTCTTTTCCGTTTGTGTTTGGGGAAAAGGATTTGTGAATAAAATATCTTCCGTTCCACGTATTATTTTCTGATGCTAAATTGTAATCTACACCAATTACTCTATTGTATTTATCTTCTTGTGCTAAAAAGCTGTAGTCTTTTGTAGCTTGTTTGTTAATAAACAAAAAACTAACATTAGATCTGCTAAATAATTTTTGTTGAATTGCAATCACAGAATTGTTTGTTGACGGAATTTCGTTTGCAATATCTTCTTCTGTCTGAACACTTAAGATCCCTAAACGTAAATTATTAGTTAATTTCCCGCTTAACCTTGCACCTGCAATAATTCCATTTTCTATTGATTTGCCATTTTTATCTTTGCCGATTCCAATACGTCTTGAGAAAAAAGGATTTCCGTCTCTTGAATCTCCAAAATCTCCAAACAAATCGCTATTTTCAATAAAAAACTGTCTGCGTTCTGGTAACGATATTTCGAATCGAGTTAAATTTGTTGTTTGTTGATCAACTTCTACTTGAGAAAAATCTGGATTGATAGTTAGATCTAAATTCATGCTATTGCCAATGGCAAATTTCGCATCGCCACCAAACTTTACATCACTAATTGAATTATTATTTTCAAAATCTTTTCCAGAAAAAGTATTTACGTACGGTATAATTGCAATTGGTGCTCTAGATTTACCTAGTGGTTTTTCAAAAATCATTTCGCCCATATAAGCCAAGCTAAATATAAATTGATTTTGAGGAATGTTCATCCAAGTATTTTTTTCGTTGTCTTGTGTATCAAACTGATAACTATTAAAACGCCATTTGGTTTCTCCTTCTCTAAATTTAAAAGCGGTTAAAGGGATCGCAATTTCGGCAACATAGGCATTTTCTAAAATTTGTGTTTTACAAACCCATTTGGTATCCCAAGCTAAATTAAATCCTCTTAAATCGATTCCACCACCAGAAAGCAAGGCTTCTCTTTTAACTCCTGCAGGATTTGTTCCAAAGAAAAAAGCATTGGAACCATCATTAAACGTGTCAAAAATGAGAGTTACGTTATCGTTTCCAGAAGCTCTAAAATCTCTTCGTAAAGAAGGAATGATAAAATCGTTTGATTTTGCATGTACCTTAATAGCTATATATAAACTCTTGTCATCAAACATCATTTTTATTTCTGTTTGATTTTTTGCTTTTAAAGAATCTGACGGAAAATATTGCCAGTAATTTGTGGTAGTTTTTGCCTTTCCCCAATCAGCTTCGTTTAATAAACCATCGATGTTAATTTCAGTGTTTATATATTTTACAAAAACTTGTTTTGTTTTTTGTGCAAATAGGGCTGTAGTACTAATTATAAAAATTAGGAATAGATTTTTTTTCAAAATGGTAATTGGTTAGCGGCTCGAAAGATAAAAAAAATAATAGAATATCAAATAAATTATTGAAGTTGAGAAAACAAGAAAGTTCTTATTTTTATCAAACAAGAATTGCAGCTTAAAAAAGCGTCGTGTTTTCCGTTCTGAATTGTTTTTAATTGACTCGATAATCCAATTGAAGTAGCGTAAGGATGTAAGATTCCAGAACCATCAGCAATAATACCAGTATTATTCACATTTCCTTGTAAATAAGGAACAACCAAATCTTCTGTTCCATGAATACTATACAAATTGGGCTCGTTAGTGTTTATAAAATTCGAATTAAATAAAGCTCCAGAAATATTGAGTACTCCTTTTACTGAAGAAGGAAATGTTTCGTTTCCGCTCATACCATCTAAACCACCTTTTGAGTTTACATAATCTACAAAAGTAGTTCCGTCAATGGTAGTTAATTCTGCATCGGTATTAACATAGGCATAATGTAATGCTGTAATTGCTCCAGCAGAATAACCGCCAATAAAAATTTTAGAAGAATCAATTTTTAAACGTTGTTTGTAGCTTTATCTTTTGTAAAATAACGAACAGCAGCTTTCATATCAGCAACAGAATTCATGACAACTTGCTTAAAAGCGAGTTGAGTTGGTGTAATATCTAATAATCTATAATTGATTGAAACCACAACATCACCTGCTTTTGAAAGAAATGAAGCTACTTCTGTAAAATCTTTTTTATCGCCAAAAATATAACTTCCGCCGTGTGCTAAAACAACTAAAGGTCTATTGATTTCTGTATCGTTTTCCGGTTGATAAATATCCATAGACAAACCAATTGTTGCTCCTCCTAAAGTAACATTTTCTCCGTAATGAACATCTTCTGTTATTGTAATTGTTTGAAAAATTTGGCTATCATATCGTTGCTGATTTTCTGGCTGATTGATATAGTTTATTTCACTTTCTAAACAAGAAGTGAAGAGAAATATAGAAAAACTAAGAAGCAGTATTTTACGAATCGTAGCATACATTGATTATGTCAAACTTAATTTGTTTTTTTGTTTCTCTCTTTTTCGTTGTTTTTTTATTAAACAACTTCTACAAAAAAACCTTCGTCAGTTTTTGTAACCTTTGCAACGTTATTTTTTGTTAGGTGTTTAATTGTTTTGTCCCATTTCTTATTCGACAAACCAGATTGAGTTTTTAACTCGTTTAAGTCTATTTTTTCTGCTTTAGTAATGATTTCTAACACTACTTTTTCTTCATCGTTCAATTCTACAGAAACAGTTTTGTTTTCTGGTCTCATTTGAGGAAAGAATACTACTTCTTGAATGGATTGATTGTTTGTTAAAAACATAATTAATCTATCCATTCCAATTCCCATTCCAGAAGTTGGCGGCATTCCATATTCTAAGGCTCTTAAGAAATCAAAATCGATAAATTCTGTAGCTTCATCATCTCCTTTTGCAGCTAGTTTTAATTGATACTCAAAACGTTCACGCTGATCTATTGGATCGTTTAATTCTGAATATGCATTTGCTAATTCTTTTCCGCATATCATTAACTCAAAACGTTCTGTAAGGTCTGGATTAGAACGGTGTTCTTTGGTTAATGGGCTCATCTCTTTTGGATAGTCTGTAATAAAAGTAGGCTGGATGTAATTGGCTTCACATTTTTCGCCAAAAATCTCATCGATCAATTTTCCTTTACCCATTGCGTCATCAACTTCAATTCCCATTCCTTTTGCAGCAATACGAATCTCATTTTCAGTTTTTCCACTAATATCGAACCCAGTAAAATGTTTTATTGAATCAGTCATTGTAACTCTTGCATAGGGAGCTTTAAAGTCGATTTCATGTTCACCAAAAACTGTATTTGAACGGCCATTAACAGCCAAAGCACAGTGCTCTAATAGTTTTTCGGTAAAATCCATCATCCAATTATAATCTTTATAAGCCACATAAATTTCCATCATGGTAAATTCAGGATTATGGGTGCGATCCATACCTTCATTTCTAAATGTTTTTGCAAATTCAAAGACACCGTCAAACCCACCAACAATTAATTTTTTCAAATATAATTCACAAGCAATTCTCATATACATAGGAACATCTAATGAGTTGTGATGTGTACTAAATGGTCTTGCTGCTGCTCCTCCCGGAATTGGTTGAAGTATAGGTGTTTCTACTTCGTAATATCCTGCATCAGTGAAAAAAGAACGCATTGCGTTGAACAATTTTGTTCGTTTTACAAATACTTCTTTTACATGCGGATTTACAACTAAATCTGCATAACGTTGTCTGTATCGTAATTCTGGATCTGTAAAAGCATCGTGTACAACTCCGTCTGCATCTGTTCTTGGCAATGGAAGTGGTTTTAATGCTTTACTTAATAATTTAAAGTTTTTTACACGCACACTTTTTTCTCCTACTTGTGTCGTAAATAATTCTCCTTCAATTCCAATAAAATCTCCAATATCTAATAATTTTTTATAGACATCATTATAGAGGGTTTTATCTTCGCCAGCACAAATTTCATCTCTATTAAAATAGACTTGAATTCTTCCTTCAGAATCTTGTACTTCTGCAAAAGAAGCTTTTCCTTGAATTCTTCTAGACATTAATCTACCTGCAATAATTACCTGTTTACTTTCTGCATAATTTTCCTTAATCTGTTTTGAAGTATGATTTACAGGAAATAAATCTGCCGGATAAGGATTGATTCCTAATGCGCGTAATTTTGATAGTTTTTCTCTTCGTACAA
The DNA here is from genome assembly GCA_041689245.1 of Flavobacteriaceae bacterium. Lineage (GTDB taxonomy): Bacteria > Bacteroidota > Bacteroidia > Flavobacteriales > Flavobacteriaceae > Polaribacter. Next base: position 9,918 of record JBDNGO010000043.1, read on the forward strand.
CTTCTTGTTCTGATAATTGCATAATGCGGTATTCTTTATAGGATAATTATAATAAAAGCCCAAAGATACAATCAATTACATAATAAAGCAATCTAGTTCTTTATAGAAATTTTATAGATTTTTAGTTAGGGATTGTTAGTTTAAAAAAACCTTGTATATTTGTAGGTTGCTTTTTATAAAAGCAGCAATTAGTTGTGTTGTTTTGGCACTTTCATAAAAGTGCCGTGGTTTTGTTAACCAATGGAAAGCTTCCCTGAGATGGGACGCTTTTTTTTTGAAGCTATTTCCCGCTTTCCGTTATATCTTTTTTATGTTGCAAACTTTAAATATTATTGCGAACAAAGTGAAGTAATTTTTTAATTCGAAGAGATTACTTCGTCATACTTCCTCGTAAAGACGTTAATTTAATAAGATATAAAAAAGGATGCCACTTCAATCAGGGCTAAACTTGTTTACTAGCTTCATTAAAAATTATTAAATCCATTTCTTTTTAAAAATTTATATTGATTTGTCATTCCTGCGGAGGCAGGAATCTAAACTGATAAATGATAGATTCCTGCCTCCGCAGGAATGACATACCTATCTAAAAAAAGGTCGATTTATATTCCCAAGTTGTGCTGATAAAAAACCAAAAATAAACCAAGGCAGCTCCAATTTCTTTTAACGTAGAGTAAATAGGGAAAATTGTTGAGTTTATAAAAAAGGTAGAAGTTCGCTTCTACCTTTTGTGTTTATTTTAAGTTCATTTTTTAAAACAGTTTATAAATTGTACTTTTACTTTGTAAATTTACAACATGCGAACCCGAGTAATTTCTCTATTGTTTTTAGTTATTATAAGTACTTCTTGCGAGTATTTTAATTTAAAAAAGAAATCGCAATTACAAGAAGTAGATACTATAATCGATTTTTCTTCGGTAGATGTTTTTCCAACATTCGAAGCCTGTAAAAGCTTTATTGATAAAGCAAAAAAAACAGAATGTTTTAGAAACACCATTCATAAACATATTTCTGAAAGACTAGCAAAAAACAATATTGAAGTTAAAAACCCTGTTAACGAAACAATTAATGTAGTTGTTTTAATCAACAACAAAGGAAAAATAGCTATTCAAAAAATTACTACTTCTGATGTTTTAAAAAAGGAAATTCCTGCAATTGATAGTTTGATTACAGCGAGTTTAAAAGATCTACCAACATTGTTGCCTGCAACAAAAAGAGGAATTCCGGTTGCCACACAATATCAAATTCCAATTCAGATTCACGTAAACTAAAAATAGATTTCCGAAAACGAAAATCTATTTTATATTGTCATTCCGAGTAGTTTTGTTTTATGGAGTAGAACGATATAAAAACAAAATTGTATCGAGAAGTTTAGAGTAAATACATCAAATTTTGTTGGCTGAGCGTAGTCGAAGTCAAATAACTTTGTAAGACTTTTCGATAGTTCTTCGCTGATCGAAGTACAATTCTGTTTATACAGAATTACTTGAAGTGATAGTTCTTATATTAATGTAAACTTCTAAATTTTGAAGGAGTAATTCCTTTATTATCTTTAAATTTTCTATTAAAATTTGAAATATTTTTAAATCCAGATTTTTCCGAAACTTCTGTAATCAACAAATCTTTATTTTTTAATAACCTGCACGCATTTTCAATTCTAACTTCTATCAAAAACTGAAAATAGGTTTTATTGGTTCGTTGTTTAAAATACCTGCAAAAAGCATTCGGAGTCATATAAGAAATTTCTGAAATTGTGTGTAAATTAATTTCTTTTTGAAAGCTGTTCATGGTATATTCCATAATATTACTCATGCGTTTTCCTTCATTATCAGAATATTTTTTTGGATAAATAAATGTAGAAAGTGGTTTTATTTCTGCTTTTAGTAATTTGCTAATTATTATTAAGAACAGAATAAACCGATGTAAGTTAGAAGCTTTTTTAAGTTGTTGAAATAATTCTAAAACCACCTTTTTATTGGTGGTTAAAATTCCGCCAGATTGGCTAATAGTAAAAATTTGTTGAATTTCTGTAAAATCTCCTAATTCAAAAAAGTGTTCGCCAAAAGAAGTTTTTGTAAAAAACAACGTTTGCATAAATGTAGTTTTACAATTAGAAGTGTCACTTTTAAAAACATGTGGCACATAGCTTCCTATAATTAAAATGTCGCCAGATTTGTATTCGTTAATAGAATCTCCAACCACTAAACTTCCTTCTCCTTTTATAATAGCACACAATTGAATTTCTTCATGCTGATGCAATTTATCGTACAATATTTTTCCTTTATCCTCTTGATAAATCAAAGAAATATTTTTCGCTTTCGGAATTTTAAATGGTAAAACTTTCATGTTTACAAAATTATCTATAAAGATAGTTAAAATACAAATATATGCAAATATTCACTTTAATACTTAAAAGGTGTTTAAAATAAAGTTAAAAAAGTATTACATATAGATAGTATTAGGGAATCAAATAAGAGAAAACTAAAGTAACTTTGTAAAAAAACAAGTACAATGAGTATACAATGGAATGGTGTTATGCCAGCAGTAACGACTAAATTTACAGATAACGATACGTTAGATTTAGTAAATTTTGAAGTAAACATCAAAGCGCAATTAAATGCGGGAGTTAACGGAATTATTTTAGGCGGAACCTTAGGAGAAGCTAGTACATTAACGGATGAGGAAAAAAGAATTTTAATAAGAAAAGCAGTAGAAATTGTTGGAGGTAAAGTTCCAGTAATTATCAACATTGCAGAACAAACTACTACAGCTGCAATTGATGCTGCTCGTAAAGCAAAAGAAGATGGTGCATCAGGATTAATGATGTTGCCTCCAATGCGTTACAAAGCAGATGATAGAGAAACAACGTTGTACTTTAAAAAAGTTGCGAATAGTACTACGTTGCCAATTATGGTGTATAACAACCCTGTAGATTACGGAATCGAAGTCACCTTAGATATGTTTGAAGAATTGTTGCGCGATTGCCCAAATATTCAAGCAGTAAAAGAATCAACTAGAGATTTATCAAACATTACTCGTATTAAAAATCGATTTGGAGACAGGTTGGCAATTTTAAGTGGAGTAGATACGTTGGCTTTAGAAAGTTTATCTATGGGAGCAGATGGCTGGGTTGCAGGTTTGGTTTGTGCTTTTCCGGCAGAAACTGTAGCGATTTATAAATTAGAAAAAGCAGGAAGACATCAAGAAGCTTTAGAAATTTATCGCTGGTTTTTACCATTGTTAGAGTTAGATATAAACACTAAATTAGTACAAAATATTAAGCTGGCAGAAGTTGCAACAGGAATTGGAACAGAAAATGTTCGTGAACCACGTTTACCTTTAGTAGGAACAGAAAGAGAAAACGTACTTGCAATTATAAAAAATGGTTTAAAAACAAGACCAATGTTGCCAGCGTATAAAAATTTATAAAATTTGAGACTGAACTAATTTCAGTGTGTTATTAAATACATGCTTGAGATGACACCAATTCGTTCAAAAATAGTGCTAGAAAAACATCCAAGATCAACAAAAGTGGTTTTTAAACCTGTTGATGTCAAATCACATTTAAAAAATAAGATTAAGTAAAAGGGATTAATATTTTAATGCTAAGACAAATAAAAAATCAATTAAAAGAAATGATGAAAGTATCAATGAAATTTTATTTGTCTAAAAAGATATTAACTATAAAGAATATTAGATTTGCATTGGTTCTATTATTACTAACAAGTATTCATGTTTCAGCCCAGCAAGAAACGCCTATTTTTTCTTATACAGTTTCTTTTCCAGAGACAAATACAAAGTCTTACCACGTAGAATTAAACACTTCTGGTTGGAATCAAAATTCCATACAATTTAAAATGCCAAGATGGATGCCTGGTTATTATCAAATAATGGATTACGGCAAAAACGTAAATAACATTTTAGCAGCAGATACTAACGGAAAAGAAATTCCAATTTCTAAAATTGATGATAGCACTTGGGAGGTTAATGGCGTTAAAAATAAATCATTTAAAATAACTTATGATATAAAAACCAAACTAAAATTTGTAGCAACAAGTTATGTAGATGAGAATCATGGATATTTAATTGGTGGGAACTCATTTTTGTATGTAGATGGATTTTTAAATCTACCAGTTCATGTAAAAATTTTAAAAGACACAAATTGGAATAAAATTGCAACGGGCTTAGAATTAGTAGATGGAACTACAAATGAATTTATTGCTTCAGATTTTGATATCCTCTATGACAGCCCAATTCTTACAGGTAATTTAGAAGAATTACAATCATTTAAAATAAATGGAGTTGAGCATCACTTTATTGGTTATAAAATGGGCGATTTTGATAAAAAAGAATTTATTAACAATCTAAAGTCAATAGTACAATCAGCGGTAAATATTATTGGAGATATTCCGTATAAAAAATACACTTTTATTGCAATTGGTCCAGGAAATGGAGGAATAGAGCATTTAAATAATACAACAGTTAGTTTTGATGGAAATCGACTTAAAACAAAAGCAGGTATGAATAAAATGATGAATTTTTTAGCGCATGAATATTTTCATCATTACAACGTAAAACGGATTAGACCTATAGAAATTGGACCGTTTGATTACGAAAAAGGAAGTAAAACTAATTTACTTTGGATTAGCGAAGGTCTTTCTGTGTATTACGAATATGTAATTGTAAAAAGAGCAAAACTTTTTGATGAAGAAATGTTATTTAAAAATTTTGAAAAAAATATCAACACTTTTGAGAATAACCCAGGTAGAAAGTTTCAATCTTTAGCTCAAGCCAGTTACGAAACATGGAGAGATGGACCTTTTGGTAATACAAGTAAAGGAGAATCGATTTCCTATTATCAAAAAGGGCCAATTGTTGGATTGTTATTTGATTTTGCAATTAGAAATGCTACAGAAAATAAAAAATCACTTGATGATGTAATGCGATTTTTATATTGGGAATATTACAAAAAAAAGCAACGTGGATTTAGTGATGCAGAATTTCAACAAGCTTGTGAAATCATTGCAGAAACTCCATTAAAATCTTTATTTGAATATATATATACTACAAAAGAGTTAGATTATAATAACTATTTAAATCTTGGAGGTTTAAAATTAGAATTTAAAACTAATTCTGTTTATAAAAAGAAAGAATATACCTTGAGTAAAATAGAAAAACCAAGTATTTTACAACAAAAAATATTAAAATCATGGTTAGGTGAATAGAATTGATTTTCAGAAAGCTTAACTTAAAACATAAATAAGAACATTGATAATGATAACAGGCAAAAATTATATAGGAAATCAACTTTCCGCGAAAGGAACTAAAACGTACACAACGTTTAATCCAGAAACAAATACAAAGAATTCTACTATTTTTACGGAAGCAACTTCAGAAGAAATTAACGAAGTAGTACAATTAGCATCTGAAGCTTTTAAAACATATAAATCAATTTCTGGAGTTAAAAAAGCGTCTTTTTTAAAAGCAATCGCAGAAGAAATTGAAAATTTAGGTGATGAATTGATTGAAGTTTACACTTCAGAATCTGGTTTTCCTACTGGAAGAGCAATGGGAGAAAGAGGAAGAACTGTTGGGCAATTAAGAGCTTTTGCTGCGCATATAGAACAAGGTTCTTGGGTTGAAGCAACAATTGATACTGCTCAACCAGAAAGACAACCAATCCCAAAAGTAGATTTACGAAAAATGAATGTTCCGTTAGGACCAATTGTTGTTTTTGGAGCATCTAATTTTCCATTAGCATTTTCTACAGCTGGTGGAGATACAGCCGCAGCTTTAGCTTCAGGTTGTCCAGTAATTGTAAAATCTCACCCAATGCATGCAGGAACCGGAGAATTAGTTGCATCTGCTGTTATTAAAGCAGCAGAAAAAACTGGAATGCCAAATGGGGTTTTCTCTAATTTAAATAGTAGTGGAATTGAAGTCGGACAAGAATTAGTAAAACATCCGAAGGTAAAAGGAGTTGGATTTACAGGAAGTATTCGTGGAGGTAGAGCATTATTTGATTTAGCAGCGCAACGTGAAGAGCCAATTCCGGTTTTTGCAGAAATGGGGTCTATCAATCCAGTTGTAATTTTACCAGAAGTTTTACAAACAAAAGCAACAGATTGGGCAAAAACATATGCAGGTTCTATTACTTTAGGATCTGGGCAGTTTTGTACAAATCCAGGATTATTATTAGCAATTAAAGGTGATGGATTGAATGAGTTTACGCAAGTATTAGCAGAAGAAATTGTGAAAGTAGAACCATCTTGTATGTTGCATCCAACTATTGTTGGCACGTATGAAAGGAACAAAGCAAAAGCTATTTCTCAAGAAGGAATTCAAGTATTAGCTGATTATTCAGGTGATTCTAAAAGTAATTATGGACGTCAAATTGTTTCTAAAGTGGATGGAGCTACATTTTTAGCAAATTCAACATTACATCATGAAGTTTTTGGTCCTTTTTCTTTAGTTGTTGAATGTGAAAATACAGCACAATTAGAACAAATTATTGAACAATTAGAAGGACAATTGACAGGAACAATTATTGGGACTGACACTGAGCTTTCTTCAAATTCTGGAATTGTATCAGCTTTGCAAAATAGAGTTGGAAGAATTATTTTTAATGGCGTTCCAACTGGAGTAGAAGTTTGTCCGTCAATGCAGCATGGTGGTCCGTATCCAGCATCAACAGACTCTAGATTTACAGCAGTAGGAGTAGATTCGATTAAACGTTGGGTGAGACCTTTTAGTTTTCAATCTTGGCCAAATAATTTATTGCCATTGGAATTGAAAAATGAAAATCCGTTAAATATTTTAAGAAACGTAAACGGAGTAAAAACTACTAATAAAATTTAAACAAATGAAAATAATTAAACTCTTTGGGCTTTTACTTTTAATAAGTTTTTCGGCATGTAAAAATAATTCGTCAAGCGATCAATTACAGTCGATTATTAACGAATATGAAAAACCTAGAGAGTATGATTTTAATAGAAATGAATCGGCAGAAAACACCATTAAATACTATCAAGAAGAATCTGATTTTGCAGCAAAATTAAAAGAAAAACTAGCTTCGGTTTCTGTGGGAGATCTGTCTGAAACTGATGAAATTTCTAGAGAATTATTGCTGTTTGTGTTGCAAGATATACTAGATACTCATACGTATAAAATGTATCTAAATCCTATTACAAATGAATCTGCTTTTCATTTAAATTTAAGTCGTATTTCAAATAGAAGTTTTAAAAACAAAAAACAAGTAGCCGAGTATTTAAAGCAATTAGACGATTTACCAAAAAGAGTTGATTACAACTTAAACTTGTTACGAGCTGGAATTAAAGAAGGTATTTCTCAACCAAAAGAGATTTTTTATAAATACGAAAACACGTATAATAAACATATTGTTGATGATGTAACTATGAGCGAATTTTACACACCATTTAATAAATTACCTTCAACATTTTCAGTTGCATTAAAAGATTCGATTATTGCAGTTGGAAAAAAGAGTGTTCAAGAAAATGCGATAGAGCAATACAAAAAAATTAAAACCTTTTTTGAAGAGGAATATTTTCCTAACACCAGAAAAGGTTTAGGTGTAAGTTCGATTCCGAACGGAAAAGAATTTTATCAAAATAGAATCAATTTTTATACAACGAGCACAAAATATAATGCAGATGATATTCATCAAATCGGATTAAAAGAAGTTGCAAGAATTAAATCTGAAATGGAGCAAATAATTAAAGATTTAGGTTTTAAAGGAACTTTTGCAGACTTCTTACAATTCTTAAGAACAGATGAACAATTCTATGCAAAGACTCCAAAAGAATTATTAATGTTTGCGAGAGATATTGCAAAAAGAATTGACGCAGAACTGCCAAAATATTTTATCACATTACCAAGAAAACCTTATGGCGTAGTTCCTGTTCCTGCTGCAATTGCACCAAATTATACTGGTGGAAGATATTCAGGCTCTAGAAGTGAAACAACTGCAGGATTTTATTGGGTGAATACCTATAATTTACCAAGCAGAACTTTATATACAATTCCGGCGTTAACAGCACATGAAGCTGTTCCAGGACATCATTTACAAATGTCTTTGAATAATGAATTACCAAAAACAATTCCAAGATTTAGGAGAGATTTATACCTGTCAGCTTTTGGTGAAGGTTGGGGATTGTACTCTGAATATTTAGTTGATGAAATGAATATTTATACAACTCCGTATGAAAAATTTGGTCAGTTAACGTATGAAATGTGGAGAGCTTGTAGATTAGTCGTAGACACTGGAGTTCATGCAAAAGGGTGGACGCGTCAACAAATGATAGATTATATGGCATCTAATACCGCATTATCTATGCACGAAGTCACTACAGAAACAGATCGATATATTTCTTGGCCAGGACAAGCATTGTCGTATAAAATGGGAGAAATTAAAATCCGTGAAATGCGTAAAAAAGCAGAAGCTGAATTAGGAGATAAATTTGATATTAGAGAATTTCATGAAGTAGTTTTAGCAGAAGGAACGGTTACCTTATCAATTTTAGAATCAAGAATAGAAGGTTATATAGCAAAAAATAAAAATGAGTAGAAAAACATTTTTTTGTGTTGATGCGCATACTTGCGGAAATCCCGTTAGAGTTGTTGCTGGTGGCGGGCCCAATTTAATTGGTAAGAATATGAGTGAGAAACGCCAACATTTTTTAAAAGAATACGATTGGATTCGTAAAGGATTGATGTTTGAACCTCGTGGACACGATATGATGAGCGGTAGTATTTTATTTCCGCCGCACAATCCAGAAAACGATTTCGCCATTTTATTTATAGAAACATCAGGTTGTTTACCAATGTGTGGACACGGAACAATTGGTACAATTACTATTGCAATTGAAGAAGGTTTAATTACTCCAAAAATTCCTGGAAAAATAAAAATGGAAGCACCAGCAGGTTTGGTTCATATAGAATACGGACAAACTGGTAAAAAAGTAGATTGGGTAAAATTAATCAATGTAAAAAGTTATTTAGCGGCAGAAAATTTAACGGTTGATTGTCCTGAATTGGGAGAAATTACTTTCGATGTTGGGTATGGAGGAAATTATTATGCAATTGTAGATCCACAGAAAAATTTTTCTGGTGTTCACAATTTTACTGCTTCAAAAATCATTCAGTTTTCTCAAGTAGTTCGTAATCGAATCAATGAGAAATATCCAAATCTATTTATCCATCCAGAAAATGAAACTATTAGAGACGTAACGCATATCTTGTGGACAGGAAATCCGATTGATCCAACATCATCAGGAAGAAATGCTGTTTTTTATGGTGATAAGGCAATCGATAGAAGTCCGTGCGGAACAGGAACATCAGCAAGATTGGCACAATTACACGCTAAAGGGAAATTGAAATTAGGAGAGAAATTTATTCACGAAAGTTTTATTGGAAGCAAATTTATTGGCTGTGTAGAAGAAGAAACAACCTTAGTAGATGGCAAAGCAGCCATTGTGCCAAGTATTCAAGGTTGGGCAAAAGTCTATGGTTATAATAACATTATAATTGATGATGAAGATGATCCGTATGCGTATGGATTTCAGGTAATTTAATTTATTCTAAACTTGGTTCAGAATCTTATGTTAATAAAATACAGATTTTATGAAACGATATAAATCATTAGTACTTATAGTTTTAGTTTTTGCTTCTTGTACCAATTCTAAAAATGAAATTTCTGATAAAAATTATCAAAGCGCGGTAAGTTTTATGGATGCTAATTATAATAACAAAACGGCGTTTAATTTAAACACAAAAGCTAATTGGTTTGATGATAATTCTGGTTTTTGGTTTGTAGATTATAGCAAAAACAAAAAAACGTATAAAAAGGTTTTATTTAAAAATGAAAATGAGGTAAAACCTTTATTTGATCAGCAAAAATTAACAGAAGTTTTAAATAAACTAACGAATGGCGATGTAAAAGCAGATGAAATTTCTTTAACAAATATTCAGCGAACTGAAAACGGATTTTCGTTTTCATCCAACAATAAAAACTTTGTTGTAAACACAGATTCGTATGAATTAGCTGAAGAGAAAAAAGAAGAAAGAAAAAGAGTAAATGAATTTGAAAGTACATCACCAGACGGAAAGTGGATTGCATTTGTAAAAAACTATAATTTGTACATCAAATCAACCTCAATCAAAAGAAGATATCAATTAAGTTTTGATGGAAAAAAAGGATACGAATACGCTTCTTGGTATGGTTGGTATGATAAAATGGAGGGAGAAAACGGAGAAAGACCAAAGCGCTTTAATGTAAATTGGTCTGCGAATTCTAAATGGATTTCTGCTAATACTGTAGATACAAGAATTGCCGAAAAAATGTATTTGTTAGATTGGAGTAAAGAGGATGTATTTAAACCAGAATTATTATCATATTATCGTGGTTCTCCAGGTGATACAACGGTGGTGAAATTAAAACCTATTTTCTTTAATGTTACAACAAAAAAACAAGTAGAATCTAATTTACCTACAAATACACATGTCAATTCTGTAAGTAGCCAATGGACAAATACATCTGGAGTTGCATTAGCTCATATTCCATACAGAGGATTTCAAAAAAATGAAATTGTTCAGGTAGATTTAAATACTAGAAAGTCAAAAGTTCTAATTACAGAAATATCAAAGACAAATATTGATAATTTTGAATATCGGTTTTTAGAAAATAGCCAAAAAATTATTTTTTTATCAGAAAGAACTGGTTGGAGACAATTGCATCTTTTCGATTTTAAAACCAGTACAACAAAATTACTAACTAGCGATAATTATTATGTAAATAGTATAGAACACATAGACGAAGAAAATGAAATGATTTATTATTTAGCTTCTGGTAAAGAAGTAGATAATAATCCATATCATCAACAAGTTTATAAAGTAAATTTTAAAGGAGAAGAACAATTGTTAACTCCAGAAAATAAGCATCATCAAGTTTCTTTTTCAATTAATGGAATCTATTTTTCAGATAATATTTCCACTATAAATTCGCCAACAGAAACTGTTTTAAGAAAAGCATCAACAGGGGAGATTTTAGCAGCATTAACAAAAGCAGATATTTCAGATGCAGAAAGTAGAGGTTATATAACTCCAGAAACATTTTCAATGATTGCAAAAGACGGTAAAACAACCATTTATGGAGCTTTCTGGAAACCTACAAATTTTGATGCTTCAAAAAAATATCCAATTATAGATGCAACTTATACAGGTCCGCATACACAACGTTTTCCAAAATCTTTTGACAATGTTTTTAGCGATCAATCGTTGGCAGAATTAGGATTTATAGTTGTTAGAGTTGATGGCTTAGGAACTTCTGGTCGTTCTAAAGAATTTCATAATCATTCGTATAAGAATATGGGGAATAACTTAGAAGATCATGTGTTGGCAATTAAACATTTAGCAAACAAATATTCTTGGATAGATATTGATAAAGTTGGAATTTACGGTCATTCTGCTGGTGGATATGATACAGGAAGAGCGTTATTAGGATTTCCAGATTTTTATAAAGTTGGAGTTGCAAGTTCTGGAGATCACGATTTTAGAATGGAAAAAGCGTGGTGGCCAGAAATGTATCAAGGTTGGCCGATTGATGAAACCTATAAAAACGTTTCTAATATTACAAATGCTAAAAATTTAAAAGGAAAATTATTATTAGTACACGGCGGATTAGATGATAATGTAAATCCTTCTGCTACGTTTAAATTAGCTGAAGAATTAATTAAAGCAGATAAAGAGTTTGACTTGTTGATTTTGCCAAGTCAAACACATGGATATCAAGGCGAATATCAAAAATATTTTTTAAAGAAAAGATGGAATTATTTTGTAGAACATCTTTTAGAAGCAACACCTATTTGGAATTTTAATTGGAATTAATCAATGAGTAAAAAAGTAGTAATTATTGGTGGCGGAATTATTGGATTATGTTCTGCCTATTACCTTCAAAAAGAAGGACATCAAGTTACCGTTATTGATAAATCAGATTTTACAAGCGGAGCATCTCATGTAAATGCTGGCTATATTACACCGAGTCATCTTATTTCGTTAGCGCATCCAGGAATAATAAATCAAGGAATTAAATGGATGTTTAATCCTGCAAGTCCGTTTTATGTAAAACCTAGATTAGATCCAGAATTTTTAAAATGGACTTGGGCTTTTAAAAAATCGGCGAATGCAAAAAAAGTAGAAAGTTCTGTTCGAGTAATTAGAGATATTAATTTATTGACAAGAGATTTGTACGAAGATTTAAAAGCTTCTAATGAATTTGATTTTCACTACGAACGTAAAGGTTTGTTAATGGCTTATCAAACAGATAAAGCTGGTGAAGGCGAATGGAAAGTTGGTCAAAGAGCAATTAAAGAAGGATTATCTGCAGAAAACTTATCCAAGGAAGAAGTACAGAAAATGGAGCCAAATGCAAATTTGAACATCAAAGGAGCAATTTTTTATGATTGCGATGCACACACAAGTCCATCTGATTTTATGCAACAAATGCTTTCGCATTTAAAAGGATTAGGAGTAGAGGTTTTAGCAAACGAAGAAGTAATAGATGTAGAAATATTAAACAAAAGAATTACAAAAGTAATTACAGATAAAAGAGAAATTACTTCAGATGAAGTTGTGTTAGCTGCTGGAAGTTGGAGTCCATTAGTCTCAAAAAAAACAGGATTAAATTTATTAATTCAAGCAGGAAAAGGATATCGAATTAACGTAGCAAGAGAGTTAGGAATTACAATGCCTACAATTTTAATGGAAGCAAAAGTTGCTGTAACACCCATGTCTGGTTTTACGCGTTTTGCTGGAACGATGGAAATAGGAGGAATTAATCATGACATAAATCCAGTTAGAGTAAATGCAATAGCTAAAGCAAGTGAAAAATTTTACAGCGGATTAGAAATCACTGAGCAAGAGAAAAATGATGCGCAATGCGGATTACGACCTTGTTCTCCAGATGGCCTGCCGTTTATAGGGAAATCTTCTAAATGTGATAATTTAACAGTTGCTTCTGGTCATGCAATGATGGGTTGGAGTTTAGGGCCAGCTACAGGAAAATTAGTTTCTGAAATTGTTTCAGATAAAAAAACAAGTTTAGATTTAAATCCATTTCATCCAGATAGAAAATTTTAGTGTAAGATAGATACAACACCAAAAAAGTTTCTTCTTGATGCTTCTAAAAAAGAAAGACGTAAATAGAAATTTAACAATCGCAATGCCAATTAAAATTGAAGCATTGATAAAAAATATAAAAAAATGAAAGGAATCGGAGGATCAACCATAGAAGCAGAATTAAAATCAATTCAACCTATTGCGCATTTAGTTCAACCTATAAAAAAAGAAGAATTTCAGCAAAGAATTGAAAAAGCTTGCCGATTAATGCAAGAGAAAAATGTACCAGCAATGTATTTGCATGCAGGAATAAACCTGTATTATTTTA
>JBDNGO010000044.1:0-11109 GCA_041689245.1 Flavobacteriaceae bacterium
GCCAAAAAGATTTTTTATAAAGTCTTTTTTTATAAGAATTATTATGCAACTGACTGAGACCAAATTAAAAGGCTGTTTTATACTTGAGCCTAAACTTTTTAAAGATAGTAGAGGATATTTTTTTGAAAGTTTCAATCAGGAAAATCATAGAAAAAATTTCTCTTAGTAATTTGTTTTAAAATATAAAAAATGAAGTATTTTGCCCATGAGTCCGCAATTATTGATAAGGATTGTATAATTGGAAATGGAACTAAAATATGGCATTTTTCACATATAATGAAAGGCTGTAAGATTGGTGAAAAATGTAATATTGGACAAAATGTTGTAATATCTCCGAAAGTTATTTTGGGGAATAATGTTAAAGTTCAAAATAATGTTTCCATTTATACAGGAGTCATTTGTGAAGATGATGTCTTTTTAGGTCCTTCAATGGTTTTTACGAATGTTATAAATCCACGAAGTGCCATTAACAGAAGAGGACAATATTCCACAACTATTGTTAAAAAAGGAACTTCAATTGGAGCCAATGCAACAATTGTTTGTGGAAATAATATTGGTGAATATGCTTTTATTGGCGCAGGTGCTGTTGTAGTTAAAGAGGTACTTCCTTATGCTTTAGTAGTAGGGAATCCTGCTAAACAAATAGGATGGGTTAGTGAATATGGGCATAGATTAAAATTTAATAATGAAGGTTTTGCAGTTTGTCCAGAAAGTGAGCAAACATATAAGTTAGAAAAGGATAATTTAGTAATAAGAATAAGTTAATAATTACAATATGAAAAATTTCGCATTAATAGGAGCAGCAGGATATATTGCTCCAAGACACATGAAGGCGATTAAAGAAACAGGCAATAATCTTATAGCGGCATTAGATACTTTTGATAGCGTAGGAGTTATAGATAGTTATTTTCCAAATACCGATTTTTTTACTGAATTTGAGCGTTTTGACCGTCATATTTCCAAACTGAAATTTGAAAAAGACATTTCGTTGGATTATGTGAGTATTTGTACTCCAAATTATTTACATGATTCTCATATCCGATTTGCTTTAAGACAGGGTGCTGATGCCATTTGTGAAAAACCTCTTGTTTTAAATCCTTGGAATATTGATGCATTAAAAAAGATTGAACAAGAAACGGGGAAGCGAATTTGGAACATTCTGCAATTACGCGTACACCCAAGCATTATTGCCTTAAAGGAAAAAATAGCCAAAGGGCCTAAAGATAAAATTTACGATGTAGACCTTACCTATTTAACCTCTCGCGGACATTGGTATTACACCTCTTGGAAAGGTGATGTTACCAAATCTGGAGGCATAGCCACCAACATTGGTGTACACTTTTTTGATATGCTGTCCTGGATATTTGGCGACCTAAAACAAAACGTAGTACACGTAAATACACACGACCGTTCTGCAGGGTATTTAGAATTTGAAAAAGCACGTGTACGCTGGTTCTTATCCATCAATGCAGACACCCTGCCAGATGAAGTAAAAGCTAAAGGGCAAACCACTTATCGTTCCATAACCATTGAAGGTGAAGAACTGGAGTTTAGTGGTGGCTTTACGGATTTACACACAGTATCGTACCAGGAAATTATAGCCGGCAAAGGCTATGGGCTAGAAGCCCCACGCCAAGCAATTGAGATAGTGCATAATATACGCCATGCAACACCTATAGGTGCAAAAGGAGCGTACCATCCGTTGGTAAAAAAACCGTTGGCGAAACATCCGTTTGAAAGATAAAAAAGAAAAATTTATTACATTAAATTATTTTAAGGAAATTGACTAATGAAGAAAATGTATTTTTATTTGTTTGGAGTGTTATTTGTTAAAATAATTAATAAATTATATTCAAACTCACTTAAGTATCATAAAAAACTGTATCCAAATATCAGTAATAAAGCAAAATTAGGGAATAGGTGTAAATTATCAGGTTCAAAATATAATATTATTATTGGAAATCACACCTATATAAATGAAGCACAAATCTATGCAGGTGAAAAATCAATTGTGAGAATTGGTGAAAATTGCTCAATAGGTTATAGAGTTTCAATAAAAGCGAGAACACATGGGATGTCAAAAGTCTATAATGATGAAAGCGGTACTCATGAGGAAATAGAAAAAGATATATATATTGGAAATAGATGTTGGATCGGAGATGGGGTTTTTATTAAAGAAGGCTTTGCTTTAGGTGATGATGTTATTATAGGTGCCAATTCGGTTGTAACAAAAAATTTCCCAAATAATGTTATTATAGGTGGAGTTCCTGCTCAAATTATTAAGACAAGAACATTATAATGCTAAACGAAATTTTTAAAAATTCGTTATTTACAACTATATCTAAAATAATTTCGTTGACTCTTGGTTTTGCGTCAAGTATTTTTTTTATTAGACTTTTAGGAGCAGAAGGAAAGGGTCATTTAAGTATTTTAGAAGCGAGTTCAGCACTTATTGTATTAGTTAGTTCATTGAACTTGAATGTAAGTATAATACAATTCGTTTCAAAAGCTAAAATAAATAAAGATAAAATACTGGGGCTTTCAATTATAATATTTATTTTTAGTATTATCTTATCTATAATTATACTAACGGTACTTTATTTATTGGAGTCTACAATGGTTATTTTACCAAATAGTAATATTATCGTTTATGCAGGATTATTATTATTAATGATTATTGTTATTGAATTAAAAGAAATATTTAGTTCTTTTTTAAAGGGATTGAAGTTTTTTAAAGACCTTTATTATTCAACCTTAATTTATTCAATATTTAGACTTTTTTTATTTCTAATTCTTTATGTGGTACATATGAATTATAATATTAATTTTTCTGTAATTCAATTAATATTTGCACATATACTTTGTTTGATAGTGTTAATGTTATCTACATTTGTGTTTTTTATAAGAGAAGTGAAAATTGTACCAAGTTTCAAAATTTCTTTTTTGGAATTGAAACCATTTTTAAGATACTCAAGTGTTGGTCTTGTTGTGATTTTGATTAGTTTTTTAGGGAGAAAATCGGATATTTGGATTATTAGTTATTTACTTGATACACGGGAACTTGGTTATTATGCTGTTGCTGTAACACTTGGAGATTTAGTATTGCAAATTCCGATGACGTTAAAGAATGTTTTGTTCCCATATCTCTCTTCTTCTAAATCTAGCTTTGAAAGAAAAAAATTATTAGCTATGTTTTCAAGATTTAATGCAACAATAATATTAATGATAATTTCATTTTTAATAATTTCTTCTCATATTTTAATTCCTTTTATGTATGGGAAAGAATTTGTTAATTCAATTGTTCCATTTCAAATTTTTATTATTGGAATTGGTTTTATTGGATTTAAAGAGTTTTTTCAAATTTATAACATGTCAATTGAAAAGCAAAATGTAAATATTTGGTCGAATATGCTTGGGTTGTTTCTTCTGGTATCATTAAATTTTATACTTATTCCATTGTATGGAATTAAAGGAGCATCTTTAGCTGCAATGCTATCATTTGCTGTAAGTACAATATTTATTTATTATCGCATGACTTACTTAAAAATATTACCTCACCAAAATTATTTTTTTATAACATTATCCGATTTTAAAAAAATCATGATTTTTTTAAAATCTAGGATTAAGAGTTAATCTATTTTTATCTATAAAAAAATATTATGATTAATGTAATTGTCTTAACTCCTTGGTACCCATCTATTAATAATCCAGGGTATGGAATTTTTGTAAGAGAACAAACAAAGGCTCTTGTTGAAAATACAGATGTAATACCATCTGTTTTGTTTTATGATGCTAGTTCTAATTTTAGCCTAAGAAATTTAATAAAACTCTTTAAAAACAAAACATCAATTAATGAATTTGATAATTTTAAAGTTTATAATCAAAAAGGAATTCATTTACCATTAAAACTTTCAATATCAAGAAAAATCTGGATATACAAACATGTTAAAATGTTTAAAATGTATCTTAAAGATAATAAGACGCCTGCCATAATTCATGCACATACGTATTGGGGCGGATTAATTGCTTTAGAGATTAAAAAACGATATGGAATTCCTTATATAGTTACAGAACATAGTTCATCATTAGTTTCTACTGTTAATATACGTAATTTAAAAATTATTTCTAGAGTATATGATGAGGCAGAGCATCTTATAGCTGTTGGCGCATCGCTAGCAAATGTCATGGTAGGACTTACAGATACTCCTATTGAAATAATACCGAATTCAATTAACACATCCTTTTTTAAACCCGAAAGTATAGAAAAGACATGTGAAGAAATTGTGATTTCAATAATTGGAGGTCTTATTCCAATAAAGCAAATAAATCTTGCTATAAAATCAATTTATATAATTCATAATCAAGGGTTTAATATTTTTCTAAATATTATTGGAGAAGGCCCTATTCGAAAAGAGTTGGAAGATCTTATTCTAAATTATGATGCAACTAATTATATTAAAATATTAGGATATAAAAACAGGAATGAGGTGAAACAAATATTGAATGAATCTGATTTATATCTTCATACAAGTAAACATGAAACTTTTGGAATAGTTTTAATAGAAGCTATGTCAATGGGGTTACCCGTTGTTTCAACTAAATCGGGAGGCCCTGAATATTTTGTAACAGAGGATGTGGGTATTATTATAGCTAGCAATACACCTGAAGCTATTGCTGAAGGTATCCGTAGTGTTATTGAAAATAAAGACCAATATATATCAGAAAATATTAGAAAGTATGTAGTCAATAATTTCAGTGACGACGTTATTTCTGAAAGAATAATAAAACTATATAATAGCATAGTATAAAAATGAAAATAGTAACCATAATAGGAGCAAGACCACAGTTTATTAAAGCAGCTTCACTGAGTAGGGAAATTAAAAAGCATGACAATATTGAAGAGATCATTGTGCATACTGGTCAACATTTTGATGCCAATATGAGTGAAGTGTTTTTTACTGAGATGCAAATCCCAAAACCAAATTATAATTTAAACATTAATAGTTTAAATCATGGTGCTATGACGGGAAGAATGATGGAAGCAATTGAAGAAATATTATTAGCTGAAAACCCTGATTGGTTGTTGGTATATGGTGATACAAATTCAACTTTAGCGGGCGCTTTAGCAGCTAAAAAGTTGCATATAAAAGTTGCTCATATTGAAGCCGGGTTACGATCTTTTAATATGAAAATGCCTGAAGAAGTGAATAGAATTTTAACGGATAGAGTAAGTGATATCTTGTTTTGCCCTACACAACAGGCAATAGATAACTTGGAAAAAGAAGGCTATGCAAACATTGACTGCTCCATTTTGAACGTAGGTGATATCATGTATGATGCGGCATTGTTTTATACTAATTTAGCTACATCACAAGCAGCGTCTTTTCCAAAAGATTATATTCTAACCACTATTCATAGAGCTGAAAATACCGATGATAGAAGTAAGCTGACCAAAATATTTAAGTCTTTAGATACTATTAATGAAAAATATGCAGTTGTATTGCCGTTGCACCCAAGAACTAAAAAACTCATGACTTCCTATGGGATAAAAACCAATATTCATATTATTGAACCTGTTGGTTACCCAGAAATGGTTTCCTTAATTAAAAATTCAAAAGGAGTCGTAACAGATAGTGGCGGATTGCAAAAGGAGGCATACTTTTTTAAGAAACAAGGGTTTACCCTGAGAGATCAAACAGAATGGGTTGAGTTAATTGAAGCAGGTTGTAATAGGTTAATCGATGTTGAAAATGATGATATTGCGAGTATTATTTTAAACAATTTGTTAAATGAACTTGACTATACCAATCCAATTTACGGAGATGGTAAAACAAGTGAAAGAATAGTTGAGACATTAATTAATTTTTAAAAACATGAAAAAGAAAAATATATTAATAATTTCATATTCTTATCCACCATCAAATGTGCCGGCTGCGCAGCGACCTTATACAGTAGCAAAATATCTTAATAAAGAAAATTTTGAAGTCACCGTAATAACCTGTGGCAATGCAGATGTCTCTTGGGGGATTAATCAAGGTTTTGATCCTGAATTGCCCTTAGTTAAATTAATCAAAATTAACAGTTTAATAGGAAGGGGGGCCTCTACTTTAAAAAAATATAAGACGCATGGCAAGAAAAGTTTAAAAAATAGAATAAAGTCTGTATTGTTCAATTTATTATCTTCAATGATTGTTCCAGATCAAGCTATTTTTTGGTATCCTAAAGTATGTATGTACCTATTAAAAAATAAAGATCTAATTTATAAATCGGACTTGGTATTTACAACTTCTCCATCTTTTTCTAATCATTTAATTGGTAAATTTATAAAGGCAAGAAATAGTAATATTTCATGGATAAGTGAGTTGAGAGATTTTCATTATCTAGAAACAATTAAAAGTGTTAGAAATTTAAAACAATTTATTAATAAAAAATTAGAATATTCGGTTATAAAAAAATCAGATAAAGTTTCTTTTATCTCGTATTCCATGCAAGATATTTATTCAAATTATTATTCTAAGTTTAATTATAAATTTAGAGTTATATATAATGGATTTGATATATCAGATTTTGAGAACTTAAATATTACCAAAACACAAAATGATAAATTGACCATATTTTATGCTGGAAGTTTTTATCGAGGAGTTAGATCTCCTGTCACTTTATTAAAAATATTGGACAAATTAATTGAAAAAGAAAAAATATCTTCAAATGAAATTGAAATTTGTATAGCAGGCAACTTTGAAAATGAATTAATAAACGAGGTGAAAAAATATAAATCATTCGCCTCTATAAAATTTATAGGTAATATACCACGATTCAAAGTGCTCAAGCATTTAGTCTCTGCTGATTTATTATGGTTAATAGTAGGAAATAAGTCAACGCACTATACAGGAGTGCCAATTAAATTTTTTGAATATTTGGGCGCGCGTAGACCGATAGTGAATTTTGCCCCTGCAACGTCTGAACCAACAAAAATTATTTCAGAAAATAAATTAGGATGGAATTTTGATACTTCTGATTTTGATCTTAGTCAATCTGTTGAGACATTCGAACAAATTATGGTTGATTATAAATCTGGTATCTTATCTGAAAGTTTAGAAAATAAATTTTTCCCTGAATTTGATAGGGAACATCAAGGTGTTTTGTTTGGAAAGCTATTTAATGAAAATTAATTAAGTGGAATGAAAAGAAGTTTACACATCCATTTTATAAATTCAATTGTAATAGTTTTAGAATTCATCATTAATTTTAAGTGTTAAAATTCTTTGCTTTCCTTTTTTTGTATTTATTTAATCGAAAAGAGACCTTTATAGTTAAAAATAAAAATCTAAAATAACTTACTACATTATGTTTAAGAAAATTGCTGGCTTGGGCCTTCCATTACTATTTATTCTGCCCATAACAGGTTTTTTTGCGGCATTGTTTAATATACGTTCAAAAAGTAGTGCAATAGTATATGTGGGATTCGCTATGCTTTTTGGATATGCAATATCATTTTCAAATAATTCCTCAGACTCCTATCGATATGCAGAGGCTTTTCTGAGATTTGATAATACACTCGATTACAATACTATTATACAACTATATCGGGATGGGGAATTGCGAGACCTGTATAGACTATTATTATTCTACGTGGTATCAATATTTTCTAATAATCCTAAAGTAATGTATGCGTTCGCGGGTCTTATTTATGGCATTTTTAGTTATCTGTCATTAAGGGTTTTTGTAAGGGAACGTGGCTCTAAATGGGATATATATGTATTTATCTTAGCTCTTGTGTTCTTTACGTATGTTTCTTTAGTTAATATTAATAGTTTTAGATTCAATACAGGGGCTATGGTCTTATTCTATTCTACTTATAAATATATTGTTCAAAAAAGAACAGGTTGGCTACTAGGTATCTTAATCACACCCTTATTTCACTATGGTTTTATCCTTATGGTTCCTGTTTTAATAGCCTATAAGTTTGTAGAACGGATGCTCTATAGTAAAGAAGGCGTTCGTCCAATATTATTCTACCTATTTATTCTAGCATTTATAGCGTCGTGGGTTTTAGAAACAAATATGATAAATTTAAGTTTTTTAAGTCAAACAGATATGTTGTCTGGTGCTGTAGGAAATCGTATGGATTATGTCAATAGCTCGGAGGTTGCAAGTTTGGTTGACAGCAGAAGCGAATCTTCACTTTTCTTGGGTGTACAAAAATATTTTGGCTACGGGATTAAAATCTATGTTTTTGTAACTGTTTTGTTTATGCAAAAGCTAATGAAAAGAATGATAGGAAATAAAACAGAATATACACGATTATTTGCATTTGTATTATTCTTTTACACTGTAGCATTTATAGCGGCTTCAATTCCTTCCGGCGGACGTTTTCTTAGTATTGCTCATTTATTTATGATATTACTTATGGGGAAGTTTTATGCTATTTATAAAGAGGAAAATATGAAAAGGTTAATTGTATGGGCATTGCCGGTATTTTCTTTTAATATTGTCTTTATAAATGGATTATTACCAATATTGTTATTGACGCCAACCTTTTGGTATGGAAATATTTTCTGGATTATCATTGAAGGAATGGATTTTTACCTGTAAATATAAATACACCTATTTGAATTATAATTAAGATTATGGAAATACTTGTAAGTGGGGATTATTGCCCAATTGGTAGAACTGAGAAATATTTAAGAGAAGAAAGATATGACGAACTTTTTAATGGTTTTAATAAAATAGTAGAGAATGTAGATTATGCTGTAGTTAATTTTGAATGTCCACTAACATTATCTAATCAAAAAATATCTAAAACTGGGCCATGCATAAAAACTGAAGACCTAAATTCACTAAAGGCGTTACAGTTTGCAGGTTTTAATTTATTGACATTTGCTAATAATCATATTCAAGATTATTCAGGGCAAGGTGTTTTAGATACACTTAAGTTTGCTAAGGAAATTGGATTTGATACAGTAGGTGCTGGTAAGAATAGTCTTGAAGCTTCTAAACCTTTTATTACAGTAATTAAGGGAATAAAAATAGGCTTTATTAATATTGCAGAAAATGAATTCTGTGCTGCAACAGATGTTTTACCTGGAGCCAATACGTTTGATTTTATCGAAAACATTAAAGCTATACAAGGGTTAAAGGATGAAGTAGATAAAATTATACTAATCTATCATGGAGGTAGAGAACATTATCAGCTACCTACCCCTGAACAAAGAAAACGGTTTAGATTTTTTATAGAGAGTGGTGCAGATGCAATTGTAGCACATCATACGCATTGTATTAGTGGTTTTGAATATTATGAAGGAAAACCTATTCTATATAGTTTAGGTAACTTTATTTTTGATTATAAAAAGAAATATCAAAAGGGTATCTGGACAGAAGGAATGAGTGTAGTTTTATCTTTAAATAATAAAGAGGATGATTTTGCAATAGAATTAATACCTCACTTGCAAGGACGTGAAAAAAATAGTACGCTTGTTTTATTGGAAGGTAGAGAAAAAGAAACTTTTTTAGAAAAAGTTAACTACTTAAGTTCGAAAATTGTAGATGATAAAATTTTCTTTCAAGAGTGGGAAAATTATATTATTTCTCAAGAAAAGTTCTATTTATCAAGCTTATATATTAAAAACTTCTTTTTCAGAGCTTTGTTTATGAAAGGTGTATTGCCTGTTTCTTTGCTTAAGAGCAAACATAATATATTAGCTCTCAATCTAATGAGATGTGAAGCACATAGTGAAATTTTAAAAAAAATACTTAGTAAATAATATGAAAATTGCAATCTTATATAATGAGGTAGAAAAACTTCATTCAACCAATTGGAGTTTAGCCTGGAAAGAATATTGTGAAAATAATAATCTATATTATAAAATTATTAATCCTTATAAAATTGGAGTGGTAATGCAATTATTGGAATTTGATATAATACTTTGGCATTATAGCAACTATTCTTTTAAAGATATGTTAATGGCCAAGAATATATTGAATACTTTAGAATACCATGATAAAAAAGTTTTTCCTTCTTCTAAAGATGCTTGGCATTTTGATGACAAGTTGGCGGAAACCTATTTGTTAGAAAGTATTCTGGCCCCGATACCAAAATCTTTTTATTATTATAATTATAACGATTT
This sequence comes from Flavobacteriaceae bacterium, assembly GCA_041689245.1. GTDB lineage: Bacteria > Bacteroidota > Bacteroidia > Flavobacteriales > Flavobacteriaceae > Polaribacter. The sequence continues at coordinate 10,128 of JBDNGO010000044.1, forward strand.
AAAATATGCTATTAATAATAATGAAGTTTCTTTTCCAATAATTGCAAAATTAAGAAATGGTTCTGGTTCGCATAATGTAAAAAAAATAGATACAGCTAAAGAATTAAAAAGCTATGGAAAAAAAATGTTCACTTCAGGCCTGAATAGTGCACCAAGTTTGATGTATAAGGCTTCCTCAAATATCAAATCTTCAAAAAGCTTGAAAACATTTATAAATAGAGCGAAGAGAATTCCTGAGTTTTTAAAATCTTTATCAAATGCTAAAAAGTTTAATGTAGAAAGAGGGTATGTTTATTTGCAAGAGTTCGTCCCAAATGATGGCTATGATTTGAAGATAGTCGTTGTAGGAGATAAATTATCTTTTATTGGTAGAAATATACGGCAAGGAGAATTCAGAGCTTCAGGTGGTGGGGATATATTTTATGAAAAAGAAAAAGTTACAAAAAATGTAATTAATTCAGCTTTTAAAACTTCTGAAGAATTAGGTTTCGAATGCATGGGTTATGATTATGTAGTTGATAATAAAACAGGAGAAGGTAAGATTATTGAAATAAGTTATGGATTCTCACATCATACTCTTTTGCAAGCAGGTGGCTATTTTGACAGGCAAGGAAATTGGTATAATGAACCGCTAAATACTCCAAAAGAGATATTAAAAAACTTAATTACTCAACTTGAAAAATAAACTCATCCGTATCACCACAGTTCCCATTTCATTAGCAAAACTATTAGAGGGCCAACTTGATTTTATGAAAAACCATTTTGAGGTCACTGCCATTTCCGTTGGGAAGGAGAAGTTGGAAGCTTTGGGCGAAGCGCAGAGCTATGCCATGTCACACCAATCTCCCTCAAGAAAATACATAAAATTGAAAATAAAATAACTTTTTAAGGTTATATCCATAAAAACAATTATTTTTACACAGTATTTATGGTTGTAGCCCTAAAAATATGATAAAAAGAAATTCATATATTGAACAATTAA
>JBDNGO010000045.1:0-86191 GCA_041689245.1 Flavobacteriaceae bacterium
AAGAACATTTAAAAGAAGAAATAATACAATATTTGTACTATTATAATCAGGAAAGACCGCATCAAAGTTTAAACGGTCTTGCTCCTAATAAATTTAATCAAAACTGTCCGCGAATTAGTTAACCTTTACAATTGCGAGGAAGAATGACGTGGCAATCTCCTTTTTCTATTTTTGTGCGTTTTAACAGGCTATCCGCTATATCTTTTTTTATGTTGTCATTGCGAAGTTTACTTTTTTGTAAACTGTGGCAATCTCTTTTGAAGTAAGAGATTACTTCGTTTCTCTCGTAATGACGATAATTTATAAGGTTTAAAAAAAAGGATGCCGTTGCTGTCCTTAACGCAGGGCATTGCATTTTATAATACATCGCCTTTTTTTGAGCATAAATAGTCACGTAAAATCAATTTTATTTAAATTTGTATCGAGATGTTTATTAAAGAATACTTTTTCTTATTTTGCAGAGAAATTACCCAAACAAATGCAACTCACTAAAAAACTAGGATTACTTTCCGGACCGCTTTTATTTTTAATCATTGTTAACCTTCCTTTCTTTTTAGTTTCAGAAAAAGGGGATGCTGTAATTGCAGTTGCACTTTGGATGGTTACTTGGTGGATTACGGAAACGGTACATATTGCGGTAACCGCATTGTTGCCATTAATTCTTTTTCCGCTCTTAAAAGTAATGGAAATAGCAGATGTGGGAGCCAATTATGGAAGTCCGATTATCTTTCTATTTTTTGGGGGATTTGTATTAGCATTGGCATTAGAAAAAGTAAATCTGCATAAAAGAATCGCGTTAAATATTGTAAAATTTACAGGCACAACACCTAATAAAGTGGTGTTGGGTTTTATGATTGCAACTGCTTTTATGAGTATGTGGATAAGCAATACTGCAGCGACAGTTGTAATGTTGCCTATCGCAATATCAGTTATAAAACTTTTAATTGATGATAAAGAAGGATTTACAAAAGGCGATAAAAATTTTGCGTTGAGCATTATGTTGGGAATTGCTTTTTCTGCAAATGCTGGAGGAATAGCAACAGTTATTGGTACACCACCAAATTCGGTTTTAATTGGGCTTTTAGAAAATCAATATAACATTCAAATTTCTTTTTTAACTTGGATGAGTTTTGGTCTGCCATTTTCTATAGTTATGGTCGCTGCTGTTTATTTTGTTTTGGTAAAACTGATGTTTCCAAGTAAGGGTATTTTGTTTTCATCATCAGCAAATTTAATAACCGAAGAAGTTGAAAAACTAGGAAAAATATCCAAAGAAGAAAAAAGAGTTTTATTAATTTTTGCAATCACCGTTTTTTTATGGGTTACAAGAACAATTATCAACAGTATTTTTCCTGATTTAAAATTATCTGATACAATTATCAGTTTAATAGGTGCAGTTTCATTGTTTGCAATTCCTATGAATTTCAACAAAAGAAATTTTATCCTTCAATGGAAAGACACTGAGAAATTAGCATGGGGAATTTTAATTCTCTTTGGTGGAGGTTTAGCGCTTGCAAATGGCATGGACTCAAGTGGTTTGTTAGCATTAGTAACAGAGACAATCGCTGCTGGAAATTTTAATATTTTATTTACAGTTTCGTTGTTAATTATTTTAATGTTATTTATGACAGAATTAATGAGTAATGTTGCTTTGGTTGCTGTCTCAGCACCCGTTGTTGCAGGTATTGCAATCGGTTTAAATATTCCTATTTTAAATTTATTAATCCCGGTTACCATAGCAAGTAGTTGTGCATTTATGTTGCCAATGGCAACGCCACCAAATGCTATTGTTTTTGCAAGTGGTTATGTGAAAGTGAGCGAAATGGTAAAAGCAGGAATTGTATTAAATATTTTTGCTGTGGTTTTACTGATTTTGTATTATTTGTTTGTGATTCCTTATATGATTTAACCCAACCAACCATCTCTATCTAAACTTCGGTACTGTATGGCTTCTGCAATATGAGTTGGAGATATATTTTTAGCAGCTTCTAAATCTGAAATTGTTCTAGCTACCTTTAAAATTCTGTCAAAAGCTCTAGCAGATAAATTTAATTTTTCCATAGCAGTTTTTAATAAAGACAGACTTTCATCAGATAGTTTACAGAATTTTCTAATTTGTTTTACACTCATTTGTGCATTATAATGCACGTTTTCCAGCTCGGTAAATCGTTCAGATTGAATTTCTCTTGCTGCAGTAACACGTTTTCTGATTGTTACACTATTTTCTCCTTTTCGTTCTTCAGTCAATTTTTCAAACGGAACTGGAGTTACTTCTATATGTATGTCAATTCGGTCTAATAAAGGACCAGAAATTTTACTTAAATAGCGTTGCATTTCTTGTGGAGAAGATGTCATTGGCGAGCTAGGATCGTTAAAATATCCTGATGGACTTGGATTCATGCTGGCCACTAACATAAAACTACAAGGATAGGTAACTGTAAATTTTGCTCTAGAAATGGTAACATCTCTATCTTCTAAAGGTTGCCGCATCACTTCTAAAACAGATCTTTTAAACTCCGGAAGTTCGTCTAAAAACAACACACCATTATGAGATAATGAAATTTCTCCTGGTTGTGGATATTGTCCGCCACCAACTAAAGCAACATCAGAAATTGTATGATGTGGAGAGCGAAACGGACGTTGAAATAACAATCCATTATTTTTTGTTTTACCAACCACAGAATGAATTTTGGTGGTTTCTAAGGCTTCTTGTAAGGTCATTGGAGGCAAAATAGAAGGCAATCGTTTTGCTAACATGGTTTTCCCTGATCCTGGTGGGCCAATGAGAATAATATTATGCCCACCAGCAGCAGCAATTTCCATACAACGTTTGATTGATTCTTGTCCTTTTACATCAGAAAAATCAAACTCTGGGAAATCAATATTTTTATAAAACTCGGCTCTTGTATCAACAATTGTTGGTGCTATTTTTTCATCACCATTAAAATGATTGATAACTTCCATAATATTATCTACTCCTAAAACTTCTAAATTATCAACAATTGCAGCTTCTTTGGCATTTGCTTTGGGTACAATAAAATACTTAAAGCCTTCTTCTCTTGCTTTAATAGCAATCGGTAAAGCGCCTTTTATGGTTTGTAAACTTCCGTCTAAAGACAATTCTCCCATAATAATATACTCATTAATATGTTCTGACTTAATTTGTTTTGATGCGGCTAAAATTCCGATAGCTATTGTTAAATCATACGCAGCACCTTCTTTTCTAATATCGGCAGGAGCCATATTGATAATGATTTTCTTTCCAGGAAGTTTGTAATTGTTGTTGTTTAAGGCTGCAGAAATCCGATAAGAACTTTCTCTAACCGCATTGTCTGGTAATCCAACCAGATGATATCCAATTCCTTTATCAATATTTACTTCAACGATAATAGTGGTAGCTTCTATGCCAAAGACGGCACTACCATAAACTTTAACTAGCATTTTTTTTCTTTTTCGTTACTAAAGTAAGAAAAAAAATATATATCTGTTTTTTGCCTCTTAATATGGGTTCTTTTTAGAATGTTAAAAAAAGTAATAAGGTCATATTGGGCATCATACATTTGTCAAATGAAGAATTTAGAGCAAGTTGTTAGAATCGACTTCGTTCAAGAAAAAAAGACAATGATAAAATTAACGATACTTGCACTAATTTTTTTTTTTCAACGCATCAGAAGGTTTTGGGACAAAATGATCTTTTCCTCCAGCTCTGTCGTCATCAAAAGTTGTAGGAATGTCGTCATTCAACGTACGTTCATTCCAAGTACTATGTTCCGTGCCATCATCTCTTTTTACCATGGTAATGCAATCTTCAACGGGGCAAACCAAAGAACACAAATTACAGCCTACACAGTTTTCTTCAATGATACTCGGAATTCTATTTAAAGTATCGTCTGACAAAGAAATTGCTTGATGTGCTCCATCATCACAAGAGATATAACAGAGTTCACAACCTATACATTTATCTTGATTAATTTCAGCGACTACTTTATGTTTTAAATTTAAATGCTTCCATTCCGTAACATTTGGCAAGGCTTTTCCTGCAAAATCATAAATGGTATTATAATTTCTCTCTTCCATAAACTGACGCAGACCAGCTTCCATTTCTCTAACGATACCAAATCCATAATGCATTACAGCAGTACACACTTGCACAGAAGTAGCGCCTAAAAGAATAAACTCTACTACATCACGCCAAGTTTCAATACCCCCAATTCCAGATAAAGGAATTTTTCCAATTTCGGGATGTTGTGCTAAATCTTTCAACATATTCATGGCAATTGGTTTCACTGCAGGCCCACAATACCCTCCATTTGTGCCTTTTCCATCCACAATTGGATATGGAGCATACGTGTCTAAATCTATTCCAACAATACTTTTTATAGTATTAATTAATGAAATCGAATCCGTTCCGCCTTGAAGAGCTGCTAATCCAGGAGGAACAATATCAGAAATATTTGGAGTTAACTTTGTAATCACAGGAATATTGGCAGCTTCTTTTACCCAACCAACTATGGTTTTTAAAACTTCTGGTTCTTGCCCAACTGCAGATCCCATTCCGCGCTCACACATTCCGTGAGGACACCCAAAATTGAGTTCAATTCCGTCTGCTCCAGCATTTTCAACATCTTTAATAATTTGTTCCCATTCAGCTCTGCTTTCCACCATTAATGATGCAATTACAGCATGATCTGGAAAATATTTTTTCACCTCTTCGATTTCGCGAAGATTATCTGCCAAAGTTCTATCTGTTATCAATTCAATATTACTGAAACCCATCATTCTAGTGTTCCTGTAATTTACTGAACCATAGCGACTTGAAACATTAACTACAGGAACTCCAAGCGTTTTCCATACAGCTCCTCCCCAACCAGCTTCAAAAGCCTTCATAATTTGATAACCTGAATTTGTTGGTGGTGCTGATGCTAGCCAAAAAGGGTTTGGTGCTTTTATTCCTCCGAAATTTATTGATAAGTCGATCATATACTTTTGTTTTTAGTTTGTCTTTCCGTGAAAACAGGAATCAATCTTTAAATCAAAATGGATTCCGCATCTAGTGCGGAATGACAAATCTTTTATTTTTTAGTTAACCAATTATGAATTCCTTGCGCTGCCATTTTTCCATCATAAGCTGCATTTACAACTTCTGCTCCTCCATTTATTGCATCACCTCCAGCAAAATACTTTGGGTTTGATGTTTGAAATTCATCACTTGTCTTAATTCTTGTTTTTGTGTCAATCTCTAAATTATATATTAAATCATACAAATGGCCTTGCTTAGTCTGTCCTGTTGCTTTAATTACCATATCACATCTTACAATGAACGTGTTATTCATGTTGGTTTTTAGTTCCCCTTCAACCATTTCTGTTTTAGCAAATTTTACTCCTTCCACTTTTCCGTTTCCTGTAATTTCAATTGGAGTTACATTGAATAAACTATCAACTCCAGCACTTATCGCTAAATCATATTCAAAACTATAAGCACCCATTCTTTCTTTAGAATTTCGATATGCCAAGACCGTTTTTTTTGCTCCCATTCTTGCTGCTTCAGAAGCTGCATCCATCGCTGTATTTCCTCCTCCAAGAACTACTACTTTTTTAGGAACAACCAATTTGTGATGTTTCATTCTCAATTCTTCTACAAACTCAACTGCACCAATTACATTCTCTTTATCTTCTCCTTCCAGTCCCAAATCTCTAGTTTTCCCAAGGCCAACGCCAATAAATATGGCATCATACTTATTTTCTAGGCTTTTCAATTCTTCTTTAGAATTGACAGCATTATTATATGTAATCTTAAAACCTAATTGTTTTTGAAGATATTCTACTTCTTTTAAAACCTCTTCATTTGTAATTTTATAGGGAGCAATGCCATATACAGTTAAACCAGAAGGTTTTTCTTTGGCTTCAAATATATCAACTTCATACCCTAAAGTTCGTGCTTCACAAGCACAAGCAATTCCTGCTGGTCCTGCTCCAATAACAGCAATCTTTTTCCCATTAGGTTTCCCTACTTTAAAAATCACTTTACCTGCATCTATCGTTTTATTAGTTGCATAATTCTGTAATCGTCCAATTTTAATTGGCGGTACATCTTGATGGTTGTATACACAAGCTCCTTCACATAAAACGGCAGTCGGACAAACGATTCCACAGGCATTCCCTAGCCAATTGGAATCAAATATCGTTTTGGAGGCTCCTGTAATATTATCTGTATGAATTTGTTTGATAAATAACGGAATGTCAATACCTGTTGGACACGCTTGAATACAAGGTGCATCATAACAAAACAAACAGCGTGAAGCCTCATAATAGGCTTCGGTATCATTCATCAGAGGGTTTTTCTGTTTAAAGTTATTCTCGAATTCTGCTTCGGTTTTTGGTTTTTTATATTCTGCCATCTTTTAGAATTATGAGTGTTGGGTTTTGAACTATGAGTTCTTAAAAAAAACAACTCATAATTTATTATTAATAATTTACAACTCTGTTAATTTCCCATAGGTTTCTGGACGTCTATCTCTAAAGAATTGCCACGTAGAACGTACTTCTTCAATAAGGTCTAAGTCAAAATCGGCTACTAATAATTCATCATCATCTCGAGAGGCTTCTGAAAATATTTGTCCTCTTGGATTTACAAAATAAGATTGCCCATAAAATTTGCCTAAATTCCAAGGTTTTTCTTCTCCAACACGATTAATACAACCCATAAAATACCCATTCGCTGCAGCATGTGCAGGTTGCTCTAGTTTCCATAAATATTCACTCAATCCTGCAACAGTTGCAGAAGGGTTATAAACAATTTCAGCTCCATTCAATCCTAAGGCTCTTGCTCCATCTGGAAAATGTCTATCATAACAAATGTAAACGCCAACTTTAGCATATTTTGTTTGAAAAATAGGATAGCCTAAGTTGCCAGGTTTGAAAAAGAATTTTTCCCAAAATCCTGTTGTATGTGGAATGTGATTTTTACGATATTTTCCTAAATACGTTCCATCTGCATCAATAACAGCAGCGGTATTATAATACACGCCTGCTTGTTCTCTTTCGTAAATTGGAACAATGATTACCATATCATGTTTCTTTGCCAATACTTGCATTTTCTCAGTAGTTGGCCCAGGAACAGACTCTGCAGATGCATACCATTTACGATCCTGTCCTGGACAGAAATAGGGTGTGTTAAATATTTCTTGTAAACACAATATTTGCACTCCTTGTCTTCCTGCTTCTTCTATATATGGAATGTGCTTGTCGTACATAGCATCCATAATTTCTTTAATAGTTCCTTCACCTTCCGTCATTGGAAGACTCATTTGTATCAATCCTGATTTTACAATTCTTGGCATAATCTTTTATTTTTATTAGGCTGGACTGCGCTCGACCTGACATTATTTTATTTTTGTCTCCTCGAGCGCAGTCGAGAGGTTATACTTTTCTAGATCACTGTTTTTGATGTTTTTCCTCTTTTAATAAATTGTCCGTGACCTGCTTTTAAATGGCATTGGTCATTTTCTATAGCAACTTGTCCTCGTAGAATTACAGTTTCTGTCTTCCCAATAACTTTTCGTCCTTCATATCCTGAATAATCACAGTTCATATGATGTGTTTTTACTGAAATAGTATGTTCTTTTTCAGGATCAAAAATCACGATGTCTGCATCACTTCCAATTGCAATTGTTCCTTTTCTAGGATACATTCCAAATATTTTTGCTGCATTCGTAGAACTTACCTCAACGTATTTTGTTAATGAAATTTTTCCTTTATGAACCCCTTCTGAATATAATAACTCCATTCGATGTTCAATCGCTGGATGTCCGTTTGGAATTTTAGAAAAATCATCTTTTCCCATTAATTTTTGTTCCCACATGAATGGACAGTGATCTGTTCCAACAACTTGTATTAAGCCTTGATTGATTCCAGACCATAAAGCCTTTTGATCTTTTTTCTCACGTAAAGGTGGACTCATCACCCATTTTGCCCCTTCAAAATCATTTTCATACAATGAGGCGTCTAATATTAAATATTGTGTACACGTTTCTACAAATATCTTTTGATTACGTTGCGTTGCTTTTCTTACAGCATTCAATGCTCCTTCACAAGTCATGTGAACTATATAGCCAGGGCAACCTGTATATTCTAACATATCAGCAAATCTTCCTGAAGCTTCTGATTCTGTAACTTCTGGCTGAGATAAATAATGATAAATTGGAGAGAGATTTCCTTTTGCTTTGTTTTTTGAAATCAATGAGTCAATCATATCTCCATTGGTTGCATGAACAGTAACCAAACCTCCGTGTTCTTTTACTACTTTCATCAATTGTACCATCTGACCATCATCAATCATAAGCGCTCCTTTGTATGCCATAAATGTTTTAAAAGAAGAGATTCCTTCTTCTTCAATCATTTGCACAACTTCTTTCGCAACATTATCATTAAAATCGGTTACAGCCATATGATAGGAATAATCTCCAATCGCTTTTCCTTGTGCTTTTCCTTGCCAAGTTTTCAATGCATTATGAAGCGTATCTCCTTGTGTTTGTAAAATAAAATCGATGACCATTGTTGTTCCTCCATGCAAGGCTGCACGTGTTCCCGTTTCGTAATCATCACTTGAATATGTCCCCATAAATGGCATATCTAAATGTACATGTGGGTCAATTCCGCCAGGAAAAACAAGTTTTCCACTAGCGTCAATTACTTTGTCTGCAGTATAATTTAAGTCTTTACCAATAGCAACAATTTGTTCTCCTTTCATAAAGATGTCTGCGATATACGTTTCTGACGCAGTAACTAGTTGACCGTTTTTTATTAAGATTGACATTTTTATTTGTTTTTCTTCATTAATACAATATATAATACAAACGAAATGATAAACCCTGTAAACCAAGATAGAGAATACAGGAAATTCAGTGCAGGAACCCAATAACCTATCAAGGCCAAAAAGACACCAGTAAATAACGCAATCATCGCTGCTTTGTTAAATCCCGTTTTCCCATATGAATAATCACCGTGTTCTTTATACAATTCTGCTAATTCTAAATTCTTTTTTCTGACTAAATAATAATCTGCAATTAAGATTCCTAACACAGGTCCTAATAGGCCACTTACAAAAATTAAGAAACCAGAAATTTCGTTTAATAACCACCATGGCATAATTAAAATTCCTAAAACTCCAGTAATCATTCCTCCAGTTCGAAAACTTATTTTTTTAGGCCATAGATTAGAAAAAGCATTGGATGGCGCAATTACATTCGCTGCAATATTGGTGCTTAAAGTCGCTATCAACATAAATATTTGTGCAACAATTACGATCACTGGATTCTTAAATTTAGAAATCAGTGAAACTGGATCCCAAGGCGCATCATCAGCAATTAAAATATCTTTAAAATTAATAACGGCTGCACATGTTACAAATATTCCTACAAATGAATACAACATCATTGTGGCTGGCAATCCAATAAACTGCCCGGCTATTTGATCTTTTTGAGTGGCTGCATACCGTGTGATATCTGCAATACTGATAGACATGGTTGCCCAAAACCCTACCATTGCTGTCAGCCATAATAAGTAGCTCCAAAGTTTGCTATCAGAACCACTTTTTGAACTTACTATAGTTGAATTTACAATTACAATGCTTGATACTACTTCATTATTTCTGAATTGTACTTCAACATTCTCAGTATTATAAATTAAAATAGGTTCACTTGTATATTCTTTCCAAGTACTATTCTTATCTGAAATAATAGTATATTCTGATGCTTTTAGGTCACCTTCTTTATTTTTTAATGCATTCAAATTGAGATAAAAGGCATCCTCTTTTTTAGTAATTGATGCTGCTGTTTTTCCCAACTGTATGCTTTGATTTAATACAATCGAGAATCCATCTGCTTTTGCATAGCTCCAATAAATCAAGGCGACGCCCATTATAATTAAAATAGGAGCGGAGTAGGTTTCTAGCCATTTGATACTTTCAGTTCCTTTCCAAATAAAATACATATTAATGATCCAAAAGATGCCAAAACCAACAAATTTCCCAATCGATAAGCCTAATTCACCATCTGTTCCAGTAACTGCATTAAAAATTGCATAGATAGCCAATCCACCAATCCAAGTTTGAACCCCAAACCATCCGCAGGCAATAATTCCTCTAGTTACAGAAGCTAAATGAACTCCTTTTGTTCCAAATGCAGCGCGTCCAATTACAGGAAAAGGAATGCCGTATTTTACACCTGCATGCCCATTTAATACCATCGGAACGGTAATAATTAAATTAGCCAAACCAATAATAATTAGAGTTTCAGACCAATTTAGTCCAGTTTTAATCATGTATGAAGCTAATAAATAAGTAGGAATACAAACAGCCATTCCAACCCAAATTGCAGCCAAATGCCACTTGCTCCAAGTCCTTTTATTTGCAGGAACTGGAGCTAAATCTTCGCTATATAATGGTGAGCTAGAGATGTCTTTATTCATAGAGTTTTATTTTTTAATAACAATATTCATCAGCAATGGCAATTGCTTGAGAAATAATTTTAAGCCCTTCATCGACCTCTTCTTTACTAACGTTTAGTGGTGGAGCGATAAAAATAAAGTTCCATCGCACAAAGGTAAACATGCCCAATTCTCTAATTTTTGCCGCCATTTTATTGGTGACTTCTAATTCATGGGGTTTTGCATTCCAAGGCGTAATAGGTTCTTTAGTTTCTCTATTTTTTACCAACTCTATACAACCTAACAAACCTGTATTTCTAAAATCACCAATAGAAGGGTGTTTGTCTTTTAATTTATCTACCTCAGCTTCTATATATTTACCCATTTCGGCAGCTCGTTCTACCAAGTTCTCCTCTTCAATAATTTTTATATTTTCTAATGCGGCAGCACATAGGGTTGGATGCGCAGAATAAGTTAACCCAATAATCATAGGATTCTCATTAAAATATTTTGCAATCTCATCAGTAACTACAGCTGCTCCTAGTGGTAAATAGCCAGAGGTTATTCCTTTTGCCATAACCATAATATCTGGCGTTACACCATGATGATCTATACCGAACATCTTTCCTGTACGACCAAAACCACTCATCGTTTCATCATCAATAAATAAAATTCCATACCTATCACATAACTCTCGTACTTTCTTTAAATACATCGGTGGATATTTAATACAACCTGAAGATCCTGATTCCCCTTCAAGTAATATAGCAGCAACACTATCTGGGTTTTCCAATTCTACAGTGCGCTCTAAGTTTGCAAAAGCACGTTCTCCACACTCTTCAATAGACGAAGAGCTCCAAGGGCAACGATACGCATACGGATTTTCAACATGCACTATATTTGGCATGGCATAACGATCTACAGCAAACTTTCTAGGATCTCCTCCAACAGATATTGCTCCATTTGTCGCACCATGATACGCTCTATATTGCGCAATAATTTTGTGCCTACCTGTATATATTCGAGCCAGTTTAATAGCATTTTCTATCGCTTCAGCACCGCCAAGAGTAAAAAAGCTTTTGGTTAAATTTCCAGGAGTAATTTCGGCTATTTTTTTACCAAGTTTTCCACGAACATCTGTAGCAATTCCAGGATACACATAACTCACTTCTTTCATTTGATTAGCAACTGCATCTGTAATACGTTGATCACCATGGCCAATATTTACATTCATTAATTGAGAAGAAAAATCTAGATATTTTTTTCCATCTCGATCATATATATATGACCCTTTTGCATGTGAAACATTAATTGGATTTAATCCACCTTGTTTTCCCCAAGAAAATAAAGTGTAATCAAGATTGTCTTTTATGATTTGTTGATTGTTCATTAAGCATAAATAATTATAATTAAAATATTGAGTTCAATTTCATAAGATTCTTGCCTAAGCAGGAATGATCGTTAACTCATCCAGTTGGTTTGCGCTTCTGGATTCCATTTGACGGTTGTTTTTTTGTTTTGAGTCCAAAATTCAATAGAACTTCTTCCAGTAATGTCTCCAACTCCAAATTTAGAATCGTTCCAGCCTCCAAAAGAAAAAGGCTCTCTCGGTACAGGTACACCAATATTTACACCTATCATTCCTGCGCTTGCTCTTTCCATAACTTGTTTTGCTAATCCGCCACTTTGTGTAAATACTGCAGCTGCATTTCCGTAGTTGGAACCGTTTTCGATTTCTATAGCTTCGTCAAGATCTTTTGCGCGAATAATTGAAATTACAGGGCCAAAAATTTCTTCTCTAGCAACAGACATATTTATTGTTACATGGTCAATAATAGTTGGACCTACATAGAACCCTCCTTCTTTTCCTAGAACAGTTGTATTTCTGCCATCCAATAAAATGGTGGCGCCATCTTTTTCTGCTTGCGTGATATAACTTTCTATTCGTTCTTTAGCTTGTGCTGTAATAACAGAACCCAAATTTTCACCGGGAATTATTTCTTTTGCATATCCAATCATTTTTTCAATGATATGATCAATTCCTGCAACACCAACCATTACAGAAGCTGCCATACAACGTTGTCCTGCACATCCTGACATGGAAGCAACCACATTTGAAGCTGTCATTTCAGGGTTGGCATCTGGAAACACCAGTAAGTGGTTTTTAGCACCTCCAAGTGCAACACATCTTTTTAAAGTTGATGTTGCTCGTCGGTATACTATTTTAGCCACTTTGGTAGACCCAACAAAAGAAATTGCTTTGATATCTGGATGATCACAAATCGCTTCTACAACTTCTTTACCACCATTTACTATATTAAAAACGCCATCAGGTAATCCGGCTTCTTTTAATAATTCTGCCATACGAACCGTACTCAAAGGAACTACTTCAGAAGGTTTCATTACCATTGTATTTCCTAAAACTAATGCGTTTGGAACGGTCCAATGTGGTACCATATTTGGAAAGTTGAAGGGCGTGATTGAAGCAACGACCCCTAAAGGTTTACGTTCAATTCTACATTCTACTCCTTTGCTTACTTCTTGAACTTCATTGACAATTATTTGAGGTATTGATACTGCAAATTCACACAGTTCCATACTTTTTAAAACTTCTGCCTTTGCTTCTGCATACACTTTCCCGTTTTCTAATACGACAAGGTTGGTTAGTTCTTCAATGTTTTTTTCTAATAACGATCTATAGTTAAAGAAAATTTGAACACGTTCTTTAAAGGTTATTTCAGACCAAGCGGGATAGGCTTTTGCCGCAGCTTTAACGGCCCTATCAACATCATCATAGGTCGATAAAGGTAAGGAAGAAATTACATCCCCATTTTGCGGGTTTATAACGTCCAAAGATTCTTGATTGTTCTTCCCGATAGTTACCGGGACAAATTGTCCATCGATATAGTTTTTTACTTCTGAAAGTGATTCACTTTTTTGCATTTGATTTCTTAATTTAGTTTTTAGAGAGAAAAATAAGAATATCATTAAGAACAGTTTATTTTACTGATGAATTCCAATCACACCCTAATCAAATATAATAAATTATTATGAATCAAGTTAATTTGATGTGAAAATAAGAATACTCATTAAAATGTTTTGAAGACCTAAAATCCTCATTGCCAACGTTAAATCGTATGCTACGCCTTCTTTTCTAATATAGGCAGGAGCCATATTGATGATGATTTTCTTTCCGGGAAGCTTGTAATTATTGTTGTTTAAGGCTGCAGAAATTCGATAGGAACTTTCTCTAACGGCATTATCTGGCAATCCAACCAGATGATACCTAATTCCTTTATCAATATTTACTTCAACGGTAATAGTGGTAGCTTCTATGCCAAAGACGGTACACCATAAACTTTAACTAGCATTTTTTCTTTTTCTTAAAAGTAAGAAATTTTTTTAACTTTTTTACACTATTAAAGTCTTGTTAAATTTTGTTAAAAAGAGGTTGAGATATATGTAAGCTCCATACATTTACGTCTTAAAATTTTAAAGTATTTGAATTGATAAATGTTAAAAAAAATTACCACTAAGGAAATGGAGCTTTCTGAAACTACTGAAGGGACAGTTTATGAATTTATTATTATAAAAGGAGAAACTGAAATGGAAGTAGTTATTGATACTAAAGGAACCATTGTAAAAAAAGAGCAAAAGGAAAGAAGACAAAGAGGACAATGAAGACAAAGAGGATTCTGATAATGATTAATAGCAGAATTTTACAATAAAGCCTTAATTATGGTGTATCTTTTACTAGATACACTATTTTTGTTAAAAGTACGTTAATTCAAAAACACTTTAGATTCTCTTAAAATAATCTTTAGAATTGGGTGGTACATTTACAGTATTAATAATCTTAAATAAGATAGCAATAAAATCATTAAAAGTAATTTTAGGTACATTTTTAGCCTGCACGATGCTTGCTTTTTCTTCAGGAGAAAAAGTACCACAAAAAGTAAAAGAGGCACTTGGAAAGAAACGGAGCATAAAATTAAGGTAAAAGAAATACCTAACGTTGTAAAAACAGCTTTAATGACAGCTTTTCCTGGTTATGATATTGAAGCAGCAGAAATCTCTGAAACCCAAGAAGGAAAGGTTTATGAAATTGAAATTGAAAAAGGAGAAACAAAAATGGAAGTAGTTTTAGATCCTAGTGGCACCATTGTAAAAAAAGAAGTGCTAAAAGAAAACGATAAAGAAAATGATAAAGAAGACAATAATTAGAGCATATTTAATTCTTTTTGGTAATTTTAGATAAAATCTTACCAAATCATCAAAACCCTGCTTTTCTTAGCATGTTAAATTTTGTTAAAAAGAGGTTGATATATATAAGCTCCATACATTTACGTCTTAAAATTTTAAAGCATTTGAAATGATAAATGTTAAAGAAATATTAAAAAAGAAATTGTAGTTAAACCTTTACAAATATTGAAAGTCAAAGCAGAAGCTATTGGAAATAGCTTGTAATGTAAACAAAACCAAACAAAAAATAATGATTAAATCAATTACAATCAAACTAGTAGTATTCGCATTATTATTAGTTTCTTCAAGTACAATTGCACAAAGTATTTCAGGTAAAATAATAGATGAAGAGAAAAACACTCTAGAGTTTGCTTCTGTTGCTGTATTAAATGCTATAGACTCTACTTTAGTTAGTTATGCAAGTACAGATAGTAAAGGGAATTTTAAAGTTGTAGATATTTCTAACGGAAAAAGAATCTTTCAAATTAATTTATTAGGGTATCAAGTATATCAAAAGACACTTGATTTTGCAGGAAAATCTTTAGATTTTGGCACAATCACATTAAAAGAATTAGACAATACTTTAAATGAAGTAAATATTACGGCTGTTATTCCTATTATTATTAAAAAAGATACAATGGCGTTTAATGCCAAAGCATTTAAAGTTAGAGTAGATGATAATGTAGAAGATTTATTAAAAAAACTACCTGGTGTAGAAGTTGATGCAAACGGAAAAGTAAAAGCTCAAGGGGAAGATGTTTCTAAAGTTTATGTAGATGGAAAAGAATTTTTTAGTGGCGACCCTTCTGTTGCATTAAAAAATTTATCTGCAGATGCAATTAAAAGTATTGAGTTAATTGATGAAATGAGTGATAAATCTAGATTAACAGGAGTTAAAGATTCTGACCGAACTAAAGTAATTAACTTAACCTTAAAAGACGGCAGAAAAGTAAATGCTTTTGGTAAATTTCAAGGGGGTTATGGTTCAGATGATCGTTACCTAGCAAGTTTAAATTACAACCGTTTTTCACCAAAGTTACAAGTTTCTATTATTGCTAGAGCTAATAACGTAAATAGTTCTGGTTCAGATATTTCTGAAATTATGTCTTTTGGTGGTGGTAGTGGAGGTTTTAGAGTTAGTAGAGGTGGAAGTGGCGGAAGTTCTTCTGGATTTATAACTACCGGAATTGCTGGCTTTAACTTAGGATATGAGTTAAAAAAGAAACAAAATTTAAATGCGGATTACTTTTATAATTATACAAATTCTGAATCTGGAAATGTGTTCTCTAAAAGAACAGAATTTATTGGAAATCAAAAATTATACTCTGAAAGTAGATCTAATAGCGAAAGTGAAACAAAAGCGAATAAAGCAAACTTTAGTTATATAGATAGATCTAGTGATTTAAAAACAATTGTACTAAGAGGAAGATTAAATTCTAGTAATACTTCAGGAAATAGTTTAAGTACTTTTGATGCTTTTGACGCTAATAATATTAAAGAATTAGGCAATATTGGAACTTCAAATAGCGATAACAAAAGTAGCAGCGCAAGTCTTAATTTAGAATACATCACAAGATTTAACAAAACAAGCAAACGTAATATTGAATTTGAATTAGATTTTTCTTCTAATAAAAGTGATAACGCAAGCGGAAATAAAAACACAAAAGATTATACCGATTCATCGAAAACTGATGAGATTACAGAAAGTACTCAGAAAAGCAACAATAAAGGAAGAGATTTTGATTTTGGGATACAATATACAGAGCCGTTAAACGATAATCATTTTATTGAAATTGGTACAGGAATCAAACTGAAGAATGAAGATGAATATACAGATCAATCTCAAATTTTAAATAATGCACCAAATGCTGGATCTACATTTACTGCAGATTTATTTGAAGAAAAAAGATCTACTTATGGTAATGTAGATTATAAATATAACAATGAAAAAACATCGATAACCTTTGGAACTGAATTTGAAGAACAAACACAGAATTTTGGATTGAAAAATAGTCCTTCTTTTAACAAAACATATTCTAGTGTAAATCCATCATTTAGAATTAGATATAGTCCTAAAAAAGGAAGCTGGGCTTTCTTGAGATATAGTAAATCTTTAAATTTACCTAGTTTAAGTAGAGTTTCTCCTGTAATCAACAACTTTAATCCGTTGTACATTAGAAAAGGAAATCAAAATTTAACTCCAGAAACAAGTCATTCATTATTTGGGATGTATGGTAATTACAATTTTGTTACTGGCTTTAGTTTCTTTACTCACTTAAGCTATAGTACTACAAGTGATGCAATTGTAAACAAAGAAGATACAGAGATTGCTACAAGAGTCAAAACAAGCAGTTATGTAAACTTAGGAGAAAAAGATAATTTTAGTGCCGATGTTAGTTTTGGAAACAGATTAAAAACATTAGGAATAAGATATAATTTAGGAGTAAATGTTTCTACTAGTAATTATCAATCTGTAATTAATAATGTAAATAATAAAACTAATTCTAATAATACAACTTATAGAGTTACGTTAGAAAATAACACGAAAGATAATATCGATTTTTCTGTAGGAGCAAATATTACAAAAAACAATACAACGTTTTCTGGAACAACTTCAGATAGAGAGTATATTCAACAATCTTATTATGTAAAATCAGATTGGAATATCACAAAAGCATTCAACTTTAACACTCAATATAAATACGATATTTATACTGATAGTAATTTTGGAACTGATCAATCTGTGCCAATTTGGAATGCTTCTGTTTCATACAATTTCTTAAAATCAAAAGCTATGAATATAAAACTAACAGCGTTAGATTTATTAAACAAAAGTATTGGGTTTTCTAGAAACAGTTCAGACAACTACTTTGAAGAAACTACTAAAGATGTGTTAGGAACTTATTACATGTTAAGTTTAACCTATACATTAGGTACACCACAAAGCACATCATCTAGAGGAGGAAGACCACCAGGAAGACCGATGAGTTATTAAAATAATATCTGACATAAAAAAAGCAGCTACATTTGTAGCTGCTTTTTTTATGTTTTATTTGTAATTAATATTTTGCAGGTTTTCCATTAGATGAACTTGCTTTTATAAAGTTTCTAATATCATCATTTGCAGTCTTTAAATCAGGTTTACGTAAGTACATCATATGTCCACTTCTATACCCCTTAAAACTCATTCTATCTTTCAATTTTCCACTCGGGTCAACTTGCCACATGGTATATTTTGTATTAAAATAAGTAGTTGCACCATCATAATAACCTGCTTGAAATAATACGTTTAAATACGGATTTGTTGCCATTGCTTTACGTAGTTCTTCGCGTGTGTTATTGTCTCTAAAATCCCAAGGATGAACAGGGCCAAACATATTGTATTTTACATCCGTTTTAAAGTTTAAATGTTCTTTAATATACAAATTGATTGCTGGAGTAAATGAATGTAACCAAGAAGTTAATTCTGAATTATAATCTGGTGAATCACCAGCTTCTTTTTTATCGATTCCCATATATCTAGAATCTAATCTTCCAATAGTTTTACCACTTTTATTTCTTAATAATTCTTTCCAAAAGAAACTATTCGGAATTTCTAAATTGTGTTGTAAAATTACTTTTTTAGAAAGACCAGTATAGTATGCCATTTTTTCTGCAATCTGATTTTTTTCTGTATCGCTTATAAATCCACCTTTTGCAATTGCAGGCATTAAAGAATTAATTGCAAAATTTTCAGACTCGGGTAAAACATCTAATAAATCTTTGTTTTGTAATTCAGGCGATAACATTTTATGGTACCAAGCTGCAGCAGTAAAATATGGAAAATCAATAGATGAAGCGACTGCGTTATCAGAATTTTTCGCTCCGTAATCTGCAGGAGAAACTAAAATAACTCCGTTTAAATACATCCATTCATTACTTTGCAATGCGTTTGCTAAACCAGAAACTCTGGTTCCGCCATAACTTTCTCCAATAATATATTTTGGTGACGCCCAACGATTATTTCTAGAAACAAAAGTGGTAATCCATTCTGCTAAGTATTTTACATCAGCATTTACGCCAAAAAAATCTTCTTTATTTACTTTTTTGCCTTCTCGTTCTACAATTCTAGAATAACCAGTATTTACGGGATTAACAAAAACAATATCTGCGACATCTAGCACAGAATAAGGATTGTTTTTATAGCCGTAAGGCTGTACAGGATACCCTTCATCGTCAATATTTAAAACATTTGGGCCTGTATAGGCTAAATGCATCCAAACGGATGCAGAACCTGGGCCGCCATTAAATGAAATAAGCAAAGGTCTTTTTGTAGTGTTTACATTATCTGTTCGTTTGTAATAGGTGTAAAATAAGGTCGCTTTTGCGGTTCCTTCATTATCCCAAACAGGTTGTGTTCCTGTATAAGCGGTGTAATTAATTTTTTCACCTTTAATAGTTGTTGTATGGTTTGTTACAACTGTTGTGTCTGTTGGAATTGTTCTTTTTTGTGCTAAAGAGGTAATTGTGAAGCACAAAAGAACTAAAATTGATACAAATTTTGTTTTCATAATTTGGTTACTTTTTTATAAAAGTAACCAAATTATCTGAATTCTATTTTTATCTAAATACTTATTTTGAAGATTTTTTAAATTTTTCTAAACCTTCTTTTAACCAATTATAATACGTGTCTCTATCTGTATATTGTTGTGCAGCATGTAAAATCTCTAATTCTGGACTCATTAAAACATAATAGGGTTGCGAAGCAGTTTTAAAATTGATAGATTGAAATGTTGCCCATTTATCTCCAATAGTTTGTATTCTTTTTAGCTTTCCGTTTTTCTTTATAAAATTAAATTGCTCATTTTCTGGCAGTTCTTTTCTGTCATCAACATATAAAGAAATAAGTACATAATCCTCGTTTATAAGTGTAAAAATATCGTTTTCTACCCAAACGGTTTCTTCCATTTTTCTACAGTTTACACAAGCCCAACCAGTAAAATCTAACAATATAGGTTTGTTGTTTTCTTTTGCATATTGTAAGCCTTCATCAAAATCTTTAAAGCAATTGATACCTAAGGGACAATCGGTGTCTTTTTCGTAAATACTATAAAATTGTGGCGGTGGAAAACCGCTTAATAAGCTTAGATTCCAACTAGGATTTTTCATTGTTCCAGGAATTAAATACACAACAAATGCGATCACTAAAACTCCAAATGAGACTCTAGAAAAACTTAATTTTTTAATTTTAGAATCGTGCGGGAATTTAATTTTAGCAAATAGATAAAGTGCTAATCCAACAAAAATTAAAATCCATATTCCAATAAAAATTTCACGTTTAAAAATCCCCCAATGTTCTACTAAATCAGCATTTGATAAGAATTTAAAAGCAAAAGCCAATTCTAAAAATCCTAAAACAACTTTTGTGGTATTTAACCATCCTCCAGATTTTGGCAGCGAATTTAACCATCCTGGGAATAATGCAAATAAAGCAAATGGTAATGCCAATGCCAATCCAAATCCGCTCATTCCAGCCGTTAATTGCATTGCTCCTCCATCAGAAGTTAATGAACCCGCTAACAAAGAACCTAAAATAGGTCCGGTACAAGAAAAGGAAACAATAGCCAATGTTAATGCCATAAAAAAGATTCCAATAATTCCGCCGATTCCAGATGCAGAATCCATTTTATCTCCCCAAGAAGATGGTAATGTTAGTTCGTAATATCCAAAAAATGAAAAGGCAAAAAAGACTAAAATGGCAAAAAAGAAAACATTTAACCAAACGTTAGTTGAAATATTGTTTAATATTTCTGGATCTAAACCATCCAAAAAATGAAAAGGAAGACTTAATAAAATATAGATGAGTACAATAAATAATCCGTATAAAATAGCATTGGTAATTCCTTTACTTTTGTTTTTAGATTGCTTTGTAAAAAAGGAAACCGTTAAGGGAATCATAGGAAAAACACAAGGTGTTAAAAGTGCTAATAATCCACCAACAAAACCTAGTAATAAAATATTTAGTAAGCTTGAGTTCTCACCTGAATTTGATTCGTTTCCGTTATTTAAAAGTTCAACATTTTTTAGATCTAATTGTAATTTATCACTTAATAATTTACTTTTTTCATCTAAAACAACAGCCTCTTTTATAGAGGCTGTTCCTTTAAAAGTAAATGTAAAGTCTTCATCAATTTGAATGCAAACTCCATTAATTTCTTTACAAACTTGTCCTGTTAAATTTAAATTAACTTCATTAATTGTTGCGTTGTTTAATACAATTCGTTGTTTTAAGACAGCACTATTATCAAAGTAAGATTCGTATACTTCAAAAACATCACTAAACTTTTTTATAGTGTCGCTTTCTACAGCTTTTCCAACTAATTTAAAATCTTCAGTTTCCTTCCCTTTCCTAATAATTATTGGTAAAGAACCGCCTTCTTCTGTAAATTGAGAATAAAGATGCCAGCCAGGAATAATAGTAGCAGATATAATTAAATCGTATTCGTTTTCGCTAATTTTTTCAAAAGACGAAGACCAAGTGACAGGAGTTTCTATTTGTGCTTTACAAACCCATGTTGATAAAAGAATAACTACGAATAGTATTTTTTTCATATTACTGTTTCAACGTATTATCAAATGGCTTAACAACAATTTCGTATTGTTGAGCGTTTTTTAATAATTTTTGTGTGAATTTCTGAATATCTTTAGCTGTAATTGAATTTACGATGTTTTCAAAATTATTAGGGTCATCCATGTTATACCCTTCGCGAAAGTAGTTTGTTAGTAAACTCATTTCGTACCGATTATAATCTTTCTGTTGTTTTCTGTCTTTTAAGTAATTAGTGATAGATTTATCAACATCTACTTGTTTTATGATACCATTTGAAATTTTTTGAATTTCTTGATGAACAATAGCAACTAGTGTTTCTACTTTATCTGGATTGCAATCAAAACTTACAGAAATACTTGCTTCTTGTGTAGGTCTTTGAGAAACATTAGCACTTGCTCTAGCTCCATATGTACCACCTTCTTGCTCTCTTAAAGTTTCTGTATATCTTAATTGTAAGATGTCTCCTAATGCATCAGCTATTAAAGCATTTTTTAAGCTGTATGTATAATCATTTTTATAAGAAATTCTTACAGTGCTTTTAGGGTCTTCCATTTTTAAGTAAATGTCTTTGTCTATTTTCTTACTTACCCATGAAATTGAATTGTCTTTCCATTCTTCTTTGGTATTATTCGTTGGAATACTAGCAATATACTTTTCTAATAAAGGTTTAAGAACATCAATTTTTAAATCACCTACAATAAAGAATTCAAAGTCTGCAGCATTGTTAAATCTTTCTAGGTAAATCGATTTAATTTTCTCAAAAGAAATATCTTTAACAAGAGTTTCGTTAAACAGTCTTCTCTTAGGATTGTTTTTCCCATATAATGTTACAGTAATACTATCGCTAATTTTTTGACCAATCATTTCACTTCTTCTAATGATAAAGTTGTCTAAATTATTCATTAGTACTTTGTATCCATCTTTGTCAAAACGAGGTTTTACAAAACGTAAATGAATCATTTGTAACAAAGTTTCTACATCTTTTGTGGTAGAAGAACCACTAACACTTTCTGTTAAATCTGAAAGACCAATAGTTGTTGATGCTGTTTTTCCTGCAAGAACTTTTGGTAAATCTGTAGCAGAATAATCTCCTAATCCAGAAAGTTGAATTACATTTCCTAGTAAACTAGCAGAAGGTAAATCTGCATCTTTTATTAATGACAGACCGCCAAAACTAATTGCACTTAATTCTACATCATTTTTATTTTTATTTACAAATTTGTAATGCACTATAACGCCATTGCTCAACGTAAATGTTGTTGATTCAATAGCATTATTAGTATCTTCTTTAACTATTTTTCCTTCGTTGATTTTTAGTCCAGAAATTAACGTTTTTCCACTAAATCCATCTGAATATGCAGTAAGACTTGCATCATTTTCTGAAGCATTAATAATTGCTAAAGCATCTTCTTTTGTTAAGTTGTTTTTTCCTTCAACTCCTGTAACGGTAATAGATCTATTGTTTTTAGAATATAAACTTTCAATAGCTTGATGTACTTCTTTAGAAGTTAAACCTTTAAAAATAGCCTTTATAAGTTCAAATTCTTTTTCAATATCTGTTATTGTAGCGTTTTCTAAATAGTTTTGTTGAATATTCTGAATAAGTATTCCATGTGAAATATCATCTTTTTTAGAAATCTGATTTTCATAAAAACTTGTAAATTGAGTAACTGTTCTTTTAATTTCCTCAGGTGTAAATCCAAATTTAACAGCTCTATGTATTTCATCGAATACTACTTTAAAAGCTTCATGTTGTTGATTTGGTTTTGGAGAAATCCCTACAGAAAATGAATTTGTAGTTCTTGATAGACTACTATATCCTATTCCAGCACCTAAAAAAGGGGCGTCTGGTTTTTGAGAAATTTCTCTCAGTCTTGTAGACAGCATAGATGTTACCATACTATTTAACAATGAATTTTTTAAATCAGCAACCGTTTCATCTTTTAATGATTTAGGGTGTCTAATACCAAAACTAATTTGCGAAGTAGTAACTTCTTTGTCTTTAGCTAATGAATAGATTAATTCTTCATTTTCTGGTATTTCTACTACAAATCTTTTTCTTTCGTTTTTTACTGCTGGTATTTTTGAAAATTGTTTTATAATTTTTTTCTCTATTTCATCTACATCAATATCTCCAACAATAGCAATTGCTTGTAAATCTGTTCTATACCAATCGTGATAAAAATCACGAAGTGCTTTATATTCAAAATGATCAACAACATCCATAGAGCCAATTGGTAACCGTTTAGCATATACAGTATTGTTAAACATGGTTCCAATATTCTGTTGAAGAATTCTCATTCCTCCACTTTGGCGTGTTCTCCATTCTTCTTTTATTACACCACGTTCTGCATCTATTTCTGTATCGGTAAGTGATAAATAATTAGACCAATCATGTAATACCAATAAACCTGTATCGATAAGTTCTGGCTTTGTAGGAATATTATTTACATTATAAACTGTTTCATCAAAACTAGTATATGCATTAATATCTCGACCAAAAATAAGTCCGTGTTTTTCTAATGTATTTAGTATTCCTTTTCCTTTAAAGTTTTTTGTGCCGTTAAATGCCATATGTTCTAAAAAGTGAGCTAATCCTTGTTGGTTATCTTTTTCTAAAATAGAACCTACATTTTGGATGATATAATAACTAGCTACATTTTTAGTAACATCGGTGCTTTTAATATAATAAGTCATTCCATTAGGTAAAACACCTTTTCTAAAAGTTTTGTCTACTGGTAATGGGTCGTTTAAGTTAATTTGTTGAGCATTTGCTGCATTGGTGCAAAGAAATAATAAGGCTAGGTAAATGCTATGGGGAATTGTTTTTTTCATAATTTTTTATTGAATGATTGATAAAAGTACAAAATCAATTTTTAAAAACTTAAAACGTGAAGTTTATTAATAGGAGATTGCCTAAAATTAACAAAGCTTTATGCTTTTAGCAAAGTTCTATTTTTAAAACATACGCAGTGTTTTTATCTGCTAAAAAACGATTGTCTTGTCTTTGTCCCACAACCCAAATAATAGCATTGTTAGAACACAATAACCAGGTATTTTCTTTGTCCAATAAAGAGAATTTTTCATCTTTAAAATAGTTAGAAATTTTCTTCTTCCCTTGCATTCCTTTTGGGTGGAAAAAGTCTCCATATTGCCATTTTCTTAAAGTTAAAGGAAAAGAAATATTAGTTCTATCAACATAAATAGTTGTATTATTTTCGTTTTCAATTGCTGAAACATCAGAAATTTTTAAATGAATTGGGTTCTTGATTTCTGCTGTATTTTCTGAAATTAAAAAGACAGTATTTGTTGCTTTTTTTTCTATTTTTGATAGGATTAAAAAATCTCTATCCTTTAATAATCGATGTGTTTTAGAAACCACTTCTTTGCCAGATTGTGCAGTAAGTAAATGAGTTATATCATTCCATTCTGTAAAGCCAAATTCTTTTAAAAGCTGATATAAATATGCCTTTGGATTGTTAGTTTCTTGAATTTTTGTAATGTCAATTTTGATGTTTCCGTTTTCAGAAACAGCAACTACTTTTTTTTTAAAATTAGAAATTGATGCCTCAATTAGTTGCTGACTTTCTTGTAAATGCTCAGATGTTTTTTGAAAACTTTCTAATAACGTAGAATTAATTTCTTTTAAAACAGGAACAATTTGATGTCGTATTTTATTTCGAACATATTTTATAGAAGCATTACTTTTATCTTCTCTCCATTCAATGGTGTTTTCTGTGGCATAGGTTTCAATTTCATCACGAGAAAAAATTAAAAAAGGACGCACAATATTGCCATTCAATTCCGGAATTCCAGTTAAACCTTCTAAGCCAGTTCCGCGGGTTAGATTGATGAGAAAAGTTTCTAAATTATCATCTGCATGATGCGCTGTTACAACAAAATCAAATTGATGTTGATTGATTATTTCCTCAAACCAATCATAACGTAAATTCCTTGCAGCAACTTGCGTTGATAACTGATTTTCTTGTGCGTATTTTTCAGTTTTAAAGTGTGTAGTAAATGTTTTTATATCAATATTTTCTCCTAAATTTTTTACAAAAACTTCGTCGTTGTCACTTTCAATTCCTCGTAAATTAAAATTGCAATGTGCTAAAGAAATATCAAAATTTAATTTGTGTAATAAATGCGTTAATACAACACTGTCAAGTCCGCCAGAAATGGCAATCAATAGTTTTTTCTCCTTTAAAAAAGAGAATTTAAGATTGATATGTTGTTGTAATTTTTCTAACATTTATTGGCAAAACTAGGCTATTCTTTTGACTTGTTGATTGCTTGATAAAAAACTTGTTGCACTTTTGGTCTTACATTTAAATTGTAAATATTTCCATGAGTTCTACTAGGATACACTCTGTTTGATAAAAAGATAAAAACCAAATCATACTTTGGATCAGCCCAAACAAAAGTTCCTGTAAAACCCGAATGACCAAAACTTTCTGAACTTACTTCTGGTGCCGGATATGCTTTATTAATCGGCAAAGTATCATTGCCAATTAATGGTTTGTCAAAACCTAAACCACGACGATTTTCGTTTTCTGGAAACTGAATTTTTGTAAACTCTTTTAAGGTGCTTTTAGAAATGTATTGCTTATAATCGTAATACCCATAATTGGAATACATTTGCATTATTTTTGCCAAATCTAAAGCGCTTCCAAATAAACCAGCGTTACCAGAAACTCCGCCCATTAAAGCAGCATTTTCATCATGAACCCAATTTTTTGTTAAGTCTTTTCTAAACAAAGAATCTACTTCGGTTGGGATAATATTATTCACAAAATTTTTAGTTTTTGGAGTAAAACCAAGTGTGTTTGCACCTAATGGTTTGTAAAAATTTTCTTGTAAATAATCGATGTAATTTTCGTTAGTGATATCAGAAATTATTTTAGGAAATAATAAAAAAGGTAATCCAGAATACTTGTATTTTTTTTCATCAGAAACTTTAGACCTGTTTATTTGACGATACATTTTGTTTTTAAATCTATCTTTTACAAAAATGTTGTCATAAGCCTGACTTGTATAGTTGTTTTTAGATTTTGCTTTTATAAAACGAGATTTTAAATGCTTATTTTTGGTTAAAACTTCACTCAGAAAAACGATATACGGATTTAATCCAGCTTGATGTGCTAATATTTCTCTAACCGTTAAATTTTTCTTGTCGCTTCTTTCTTTCCAGGGCTTCCAATAGGTACTAAAAGGAACATCCAAATCGATTTTTCCCTCGTCGTACAATTTCATTATTGCTGGTAACGGACCTAAAATTTTTGTTACAGAAGCAATATCGTACAAATCGTTTAATTGTACTTTTTGAACGCTATCATATGTATGAAAACCATACGCTTTATGAAAAATAATTTTATGGCTTCTAGCTACTAAAATTTGTGCTCCTGGAAATGCCTGTTTTTGGATAGCATCTGTAATAAGAGAATCTACTTTTGTATGCATATAGAGTGAATCCATATCTACTTCAGACGGATTTACGTAGGTTAATTTTTGAGCGTTTAAAGAAAAACTCAAGAATAATAAACTTAAAAAAAGATATTTTTTGATGAACATTATATAGGTAATTTTTTGTTTTTTGACAGCCAAACTTGAATCATTTTTTTCAAAGAAACTTCTGGTTTTGGTAATGGAATTGTTTTGCTAAATTGTTTACTTCGGTTAAATTTAGAATAATTTATTTTTAGTTGCTTCCAATCTTCTGGATACAATGCAATAAATGTATTAAAAACATCTTGAACTTGATGAGTTCCTTCAATAGATGCAATTGTTTTATGAAATTTTTCGTCTTGGTCGATAATCATTAGTAATCGGAATTTGTAAGCACATATTTCATGGCTTTTGCTTTTAATAAACATTCTTCGTATTCTTTTTCTGGAGTAGATTTTGCTGTAATAGCACCACCTACAGAAAAGGAAACATACTTATTTTCTTCATTGTATAAAATGCTTCTAATCACTACGTTAAAATCAAAATCTCCATTCGGAGTAAAATAACCAACAGATCCAGAATACAAACCGCGTTTGGTTTCTTCTTGCTCTTCAATAATTTTCATTGCAGAAATTTTTGGAGCACCAGTCATGCTTCCCATCGGAAAAGTTTCTCTAATAATATCTACAGGATGCGTTGTGTTTTCTACTTCAGAAACTACCGTAGAAATTAATTGATGTACTTGTTTAAAAGAATATACTTTACACAATTCCTCAACTTTTACAGAACCTTTTATCGCGGTTTTTGACAAGTCATTTCTCACCAAATCTACAATCATAATGTTCTCTGACCGTTCCTTTTCATCTCTAGCCAAGTCAAACGCAATTTGATCATCATCTACTTTGCTAATCAATCTTTTTGCAGTTCCTTTTATGGGTTGAGACACAATTTTAGTTCTTATTTTTTTTATATATCTTTCTGGTGATGCAGACAATAAATAGTGATGATCACATTTTAAAAAGGTAGCAAAAGGAGGTTCAGAAATTTTATTTAAATGATGATACACTTTTAAAGGATCAATGCTTGCATTTTCAGCATAAAACTCTTGGCAAAAGTTAGCTTCGTAAATATCTCCTCGATGAATATGATTTAAAATAGTGTTGACTTTCTGATAGTATTCATCTTTATGAATTCTCAGTTTGATTTTTATTTCTTCTGTAGTTGATTTTTTTTCTTGATGAATTTCTGTCGTTAAAATTGCTTCAAAATCAGCATCTATTTCTACGTCAATCATTTTTAAATAGGAAAACTCAATAGCGTTTCCTTTAATAAAAACAATACGTTGAGGTTGAAAAAAGTACAAATCAGCAAAATCTAAGCCGTCAAAATTGGTAGAAGAAAATTTTTCGACATCATTTTTTAAATCGTAACTCAAATACCCAAATAAATAATCATTTGTGATAGATTGATATTCCTTTAATTTATCAAAAGCATTGGTATAATCTGTTTGAATAGAGGTAAATTCATCAACCGCTAAAATGGCGTCAAAAGAAGAATATTTTTGATTGTATTGATTAGAATCTAACCAAGAAATAGCTTCATATTGTTGTGCCCAAACCAATAGTTTTGATTTAAACTCATCAACAGACTCTATTAAAAAACTTTTTTGTACTCGTTGCATGCAATGCAAAAATACAAATCTTACACTTGGGAGCTTCAATTTATTTTGCAATTATATTCTCAAAAAAGTAGTACTTTACAACTTTCAAAAATTACACAATGGTTTCATTAAGTACATTAGATTACGTTTTAATTATTTTCTTTTTTGCAATTACACTATTTATTGGGATTTACGTTTCAAGAAAATCAGGAAAAAACTCAACAGAGTTTTTCCTTTCAGGAAGAACAATGCCTTGGTGGTTATTAGGGGTGTCTATGGTAGCAACTACATTTTCTACAGACACACCCAATTTGGTAACAGATATTGTGAGAACTAATGGAGTTTCTGGAAACTGGGTTTGGTGGGCCTTTTTAATTACGGGATTGCTTACCGTTTTTGTCTACGCAAAATTATGGCGTAAATCGAATGTAAATACAGATTTAGAATTCTATGAAATCCGTTATGGAGGGAAACCTGCTAAATTTTTAAGAAAGTTTAGAGCACTCTATTTAGGAGTAATTTTTAACGTGATTACCATGTCGGCAGTTACACTTGCAGCAATTAAAATTGGTGGAATCATGTTAGGATTAGAGCCTTGGCAAACAGTAGTAAGTGCCGGATTCATAACCGTAATATTTAGTGCTGCTGGAGGTTTTAAAGGAGTTGTTTATACCGATTTTATTTTATTCTTTGTTGCTATGGGTGGAGCCATCTGGGCAGCAGTATATTTAGTTAATTTGCCAGAAGTTGGGGGATTGGAAGCTTTATTAAAAAATGAAAATGTTGCAGATAAATTATCAATTTTTCCAGATTTTAACAATACCAAAGGGGTAATTACTTTATTGGTTATTCCTTTAGCAGTGCAATGGTGGAGTTCTTGGTATCCAGGAGCTGAGCCAGGAGGTGGAGGTTATATTGCGCAACGTATGTTGGCGGCAAAAGATGCAAATCATGCAATAGGAGCAACGTTCTTTTTTAATATTATGCATTATGCGTTACGTCCATGGCCATGGATTATTGTTGCATTAGCATCCTTAGTTGTTTTTCCAGATCTAGCAAGTATTAGTGAAGCATTCCCAAATATTCCCACAGATAAATTAGGGCACGATTTAGCCTATTCTGCGATGTTAACAAAATTACCAAGCGGATTATTAGGGGTCGTTTTAGCTTCTTTAATTGCTGCATATATGAGTACTATTTCAACACAATTAAATTGGGGTTCATCATATATCGTTTTTGATTTTTATAAACTACATATCAATCCAAAAGCATCTGAGAAAAAATTGGTAGCAGTAGGAAGAATTTCTACTGTACTGTTGATGATATTAAGTGCTGGTTTGGCTTTGTTAATGCAAAATGCAATGGAGGTTTTTGAAATGATGTTATTATTTGGAGCTGGTACTGGATTAATTTTTATTTTAAGATGGTTTTGGTGGAGAATTAATTCTTGGACAGAAATTACAGCGATGTTTGCTTCAGGAATTTTATCAATTGCTATAAAAGCTACACCGCTAGGAGGTTATTTGTTTGGTTCAAAAGAATCAGCATTGGGTGTTTTTCCAGAATGGGCAGAAATTCCGTTTGTAGTAGCAGTTGTTACTATACTATGGGTAACGGCAACTTTAGTCACAAAACCTGAATCTAAAGAAGTGTTAAATAGTTTTTATAAAAGAACCCAACCTGGTGGGCCAGGATGGTCAAAAATTATTAAAGAAGCAGATGAAGAAGGTATTGAATTAGTACATAATAAAAATGAAGGATGGAATGTGCCTTCTGGTATTTTAGCAATGATTTTAGGTTGTATCTTAATATATAGTTGCATGTTTACAACAGGATATTGGATTTACGGAGAAACAACATTA
Organism: Flavobacteriaceae bacterium; assembly: GCA_041689245.1. Classification (GTDB taxonomy): domain Bacteria; phylum Bacteroidota; class Bacteroidia; order Flavobacteriales; family Flavobacteriaceae; genus Polaribacter. The sequence goes on from JBDNGO010000045.1 coordinate 30,224, forward strand.
GCCGCAAGCACAACCATATCTGCAATTATTTCTGGATACTTATTGATTAAAACTTGGGGAAAAATTAAAGCAACTGCACTATAAAAATGAATACTAGAATTGAATCTGTAGATATATTAAGAGGTTTAACAATTGTTGCCATGATTTTGGTAAATACGCCAGGAACTTGGGCTCATGTATATCCTCCATTATTGCATGCAGATTGGAACGGATATACGCCAACGGATTTAATTTTTCCGTTTTTCTTGTTTATTGTAGGAACCTCAATTGCATTTGCATATCAAAATAAAACGCCAAATTTAGAGACTTATAAAAAGATAGGAATCAGAAGTTTAAAGCTGATTGGATTAGGATTATTTCTTGCTGCTTTTTTACCTTATTTACCATTTATAAAAGATTTTTCTAGATTACGGTTTCCTGGTGTTTTACAGCGAATTGGAGTCGTTTTCTTTTTTGCTGCAATATTAAGTGTGAATTTTAATTGGAAAGTTCTTTTGGCGACTGTAATAATTTTATTATTTGGATATTGGATTTGGCTAGGGTTTATTCCTTTGCCAGACGGAACAACTCCGACTTTTGATAGAGCAACAAATAATTGGGCTAATTATGTAGATGTTACAATAATGAAAGGACATATTTGGAAAAAGGATTATGATCCTGAAGGATTGCTAAGTACTTTACCATCAATAGCAACTGCATTAATTGGAGTATTAATAGGCAAAGTCATTCTGTATCAAAACTATATGAAAACATTTATATTGTTTTTATTAGGAGCAATTATGATTGGACTTGGATATATTTGGAATGTATGGTTTCCGTTTAATAAAGCAATTTGGTCTAGTAGTTTTGTGTTGGTAACTGCTGGTTGGGCTACCGTTTTTTTAAGTATTTTATATTATATAAATGACGTAAAGAAAAAATCCTTTGGAGCAATTTTCAACTATGTAGGTTCTAATGCAATTGGTATTTTTTTTACATCAAGTTTTATCACTAAAGTATTCTATTTAACCAAAATTGGCGATACAACAATTCATGGTTGGCTGTATAAAACATTTTTTACAAGTATAATTTCTATAGATAAATTGGCGTCTTTATGTTATGCTTTAGCTGTGGTGAGTTTTTATGTATTTGTTGGTTATGTTCTCTACAAGAAAAGAATTTTCATCAAAGTATAAGGTTGCTACATAGATTAGATGATAGATAAACAAAAAAGCAACTAGATACTGAAATAAATTCAGCATAAAGTTACTTTTTTGTCTATTTGAGCGCAGTCGAGAACTAAATATTAAAGATAGTTTTCAATTACGTCCTTAATATATTTTAAGCATTTAAAGGTTTTCCGTCCCAAGCATCTTTTGCAGCTTCTTTAATTGCTTCAGAATATGTTGGATGACCATGACAAATTCTAGCTAAGTCTTCTGCAGAAGCTCTATATTCCATAGCAACAACAGCTTCCATAATTAAATCTGCAGCACGAGCGCCAACAATATGAACTCCTAAGATTTCATCCGTAGTTTTATCTGCTAATATTTTTACAAATCCGTCAATATCTCCACTTGCTCTAGATCTTCCCAAAGCACGCATTGAAAACTTTCCTACTTTATAATCTACACCAACATTTTTTAATTCCTCTTCAGTTTTACCAACTGCAGCAACTTCTGGCCAAGTATAAACAATACCAGGAATTAAATTATAATCTATATGTGGTTTTTGTCCAGCTAAATACTCTGCAACAACAACTCCTTCTTCTTCCGCTTTATGTGCTAACATTGCACCTTCTATAACATCACCAATTGCATAAATATTAGAAACAGAAGTTTGTAAATGGTTGTTTACTTCAATTTGATTTCTTTCATTTAGTTTTACACCAGCATTTTCTAAACGCAATCCTTCTGTATAAGGTTTACGTCCAACAGCAACTAGGCAATAATCACCAGTAAATTCAATTTCTCTATCTTTTTTATCTGTAGCTTTTACAAGTACTTCATCTCCATTTCTCTCAACAGAAGTTACGCCGTGACTAATTGCAAATTTCATTCCTTGTTTCTTCAGAACTTTTTGTAATTCTTTAGAAACATCAGCATCCATAGTTGGTGTAATTTTGTCTGCATATTCTACCACAGTCACGTCTGCGCCTAAACGCTTATAAACAGAGCCTAATTCTAATCCAATAACACCACCACCTATTACAATTAAATGCTTTGGAACTTCTTTTAATTTTAATGCCTCTGTAGAAGTAATAATGCGTTCTTTATCTAGGTTGATAAAAGGAAGCGTAGAAGGTTTTGAGCCTGTTGCAATAATAATATTTATTCCTTCAATGGTTTCTTCAGAACCATCGTTTTTTGTAATTTTTACATGAGTAACATCTATAAAAGAACCTAATCCTTCAAAAACATCCACCTTATTTTTATCCATTAAATATTTAATCCCGCCTGTAGTTTGCTCAACCACGGTAGCTTTTCTTTCTACCATTTTAGCAAAATCAAAAGTTGGGTTTTCAACAGAAATACCATGAGATTCAAAATGATTTACGGCATCATAATAATGATGCGAAGAATCTAATAATGCTTTTGATGGAATACATCCAACGTTTAAACAAGTTCCACCTAAAGTTGAGTATTTTTCTATGATTGCAACTTTTTTCCCTAACTGAGAAGCTCTTACTGCAGAAATATATCCTCCAGGTCCAGAACCAATAACGATAATATCGTACTTCATTTTTAATATAATTTTGGAATACAAAAGTAAACATTATTGTTTAAATTCTTTGCAATACAGAAGAATTACTATCTTTATTTCTTTAAAAGATATACAAATGAAAATCGTAAAAAAAATTGGTTGGGCTTTACTATTTGTTTTAATAGTGGCTCAATTTTTTGGACCTGAAAAAAATGAAGGAGACTTAGCGTCTTTAACAACTTTTATTGAAGAAACAAATCTGCCAGATGAAATTCATAAAATCATGAAAGAATCTTGTTTTGATTGTCACTCTAATTCTACTCAATACCCTTGGTATAGTTCAATAACCCCAGTTAATTACTGGATGGCAGATCATATAAAAGAAGGTTCTAAAGAGTTAAATTTTTCTAAATGGGCTGAATATTCTTTAAAACGTAAAGAGCACAAAATGGAAGAGGTTTTTGAACAGGTTGAAAAGAAAAAAATGCCTTTAGATTCTTATACATGGACACATTCTGAAGCAAATTTTACGGATGCTCAAGTAAAGCTAATTGTAGATTGGGCAAAAGGAGCCCAGTCTAAGTATGCAGAGCAATTAAAAGCAAAATAATTGATTAAAAAAAAGGTTTTAATTATTGGGGCTGTTTGGGTTGAGCCAAATTCTTCAGCTGCAGGCAGTAGAATGCTGCAATTAATGGAGTTGTTTTTAAAGCAAAAAGCTACAATTATATTTGCGACAACTACTCAAAAAACAGAAAAAGCATTTGATTTAAAGGCGATTGGTATTGATGAGGTTTCTATTGAACTAAATTCATCTTCTTTTGATGCTTTTGTAAAAGAATTAAATCCAACAATAGTTATTTTTGATCGTTTTATGATGGAAGAACAGTTTGGTTGGCGAGTAGCAGAAAATTGCCCAAATGCAATTCGGATTTTAGATACAGAAGATTTACACTGTTTGCGTAAAGTAAGGGAAGAATCCATAAAAAAGCAAGAAGATTTTACCATTGAAAAATTGCTGAATTCTGGGATTGCAAAAAGAGAAATTGCCGCAATTTATCGTTGCGATTTGTCTTTAATTATTTCAACTTTTGAAATGGAATTGTTAGAATCAGTTTTTAAAATTGATAAACGAATTTTACATCATATTCCTTTTTTATTAGACAGGATTGAACAAAAAGACATTAAAAGGTGGAAGCCTTTTCAAGATAGAAACCATTTTACTATCATTGGTAATTTTTTACACGCACCAAATGTTGATGCTGTTTTGTTGTTAAAAAAAATTATTTGGAAACAGATTAGAAATCAATTGCCAAATACAGAATTACACATTTATGGTGCTTATGCATCACAACAAATATTAGAATTACACAACAAGGAAGAAGGATTTTTAGTAAAAGGATACACAACAAATCCTATTGAAATAGTTAAGAATAGTAAAGTAGTTTTAGCTCCTTTACGTTTTGGAGCAGGAATAAAAGGAAAATTAACAGAAGCGATGCTTTGTGGAACACCAAGTGTTACCACAACAATTGGAGCAGAAGGAATGCATGCTGGTTTACCGTGGAATGGTTTTGTAGAAGATGATTTTAAAGTTTTTGCAGAAAGAGCAATCGAATTGTATAAAGATGAAGTTAGATGGAATCAATCTCAAAAAAACGGAGTTCAAATAATCAATCAATTATATAATAAAGAAAAAATAGGCGAGCAATTTATAAACCGATTAGGATCTCTTCAAAAAAATATAGAAGCTCATAGAACTCGAAATTTTATAGGAAATTTAATCCAACATCAAACATTACAAAGCACCAAATATATGAGTAAGTGGATTGAAAGTAAAAATAGTTAGCAGTAACAGTAAGCATGTTACTGTAAACTGCTCCTGCAAACTGAATACTAAATTAAACCTGCTCTTTTTAACAGCGCATCTGGTTTTGCTTTTTGTCCTCTAAAGCGTTTATACAATTCCATTGGTTTTTCTGTTCCACCTTTAGAAAGCACATTTTCTTTAAATTTTGCAGCAACTTCTTTGTTGAAAATTCCTTTTTCTAAGAAATATTCAAAAGCATCTGCATCTAACACTTCTGCCCATTTATACGAATAATATCCAGCAGAATATCCGCCTTGAAAAATATGAGAAAAAGCTGTACTCATACAATTTTCTGCAACATCTGGATATAGTTTTGTTTCAGCAAAAGCCTCATTTTCAAATTCTTTTACAGATGTTATTTCTGATGGATTTTGTCCGTGCCATTGCATATCTAACAATCCAAAACTTAATTGACGAAGTGTTTGCATACCTTCATGAAAACTTGCAGATTCTTTTATTTTTGCAACATATTCCATCGGAATTACTTCTCCAGTTTCGTAATGTTTTGCAAACAACTCTAAGGCTTCTTTTTCGTAACACCAATTTTCTAAAATCTGACTGGGCAATTCAACAAAATCCCAAGAAACAGAAGTTCCTGATAAACTATTATATGTTGTGTTTGCTAACATTCCGTGTAATGCATGACCAAACTCATGAAATAAAGTAGTAACTTCATTAAAAGTTAGCAAAGATGGTTTTGTTTCTGTTGGTTTTGTAAAATTACAAACGATGGAAACATGAGGTCTTTCGTTAATTTCGTTTTTAATTTGTTGTGGTTTGTAAGAAGTCATCCAAGCTCCATTTTGTTTTCCTTTTCGTGGATGAAAATCGGCATAAAAAACAGCAATAAAATTATTGTTAGTATCAGTAACATTATATGTTTTTACATTTTCATGGTATTTATCGATATCAAAGACTTCTTTAAACTGTAAATCGTATAATTTAGTAGCGATGGTAAAAACACCATCAATTACATTTTCTAATTTAAAATATGGTTTTAAGATTTCTTGATCTAAATTGAAACGTTCTTTTTTTAGCTTTTCTGCATAATAAGCTCCATCCCATTTTTGTAATTGATCAATGTTATCTAATTTTTTTGCGTACGTTTCTAACTCATTAAATTCTTTTTGAGCAGCAGGTTTTGCTTTTAGCAAAAGCTCATTAGAAAAACTTAAAACTTTTTCTGGAGTTTCTGCCATTCTATCTTCCAAGACAAAATGTGCATGCGTTTTATAACCTAATAAATTTGCTCTTTGATGACGTAGTTTTACAATATCTAAAACAATGTGTTCGTTGTTAAATTCATTTTTTTGAAACGCTTTTTTACCAGCTGCAACAGCTAATTTTTTTCTTAACTCACGATTGTCTGAATAGGTCATAAAAGGAATATAACTTGGATAATCTAAAGTGAAAATCCAACCTTCTTTTTTGTTTTCTTTTGCTAATTGTTGCGCAGCTTCCTGTACACTTTCTGGTAAACCAGCAACATCATCTTTATTGCTTAAATGCATTTGAAAAGCATTGGTTTCTGCCAAAACATTTTCACCAAATTGTAATGATAACTTAGATAACTCAGTATCAATTTTACGCAATTCTGTTTTTTCTAAATCATTTAAATTAGCCCCATTTCTAGCAAAACTTTTGTATTGTTTTTCAAGCAACATACTTTGTTCTGGAGTTAACGATACTGAATCTTTAGAATCATAAACCATTTTTACTCTTTGAAAAAGGGCTTCATTTAAAATCACATCATTTTTAAATTCACTCAGCCAAGGAGAAATATCTTTAGCAATTTTCTGAATTTCATCATTTGTTTCAGCTGAATTTAAATTGAAAAATATACTGGTAATTCTACCTAGCTTTTCACCAGTAAAATCTAAAGGAACTGTAGTGTTTTCAAAAGTTGGTGTTTCTGTATTTGAGACTATAACATCAATTTCTTTTTTAGTTTTTTCAATCTCAGTTTTAATAGCTGGTTTGAAATCTTTAGTTGAAATTTTAGAAAAAGGAGCGGTATTAAAATATTGTAATAATGGATTCATTTTGAATTTTGTTTGATGTAACCTCGAGTAAATTTTCGAAGAATGAGAAAACGTGTATGGAGATATTTTTATTGACTAGTTCTCAATATAATTTTATTCAGAAAGAATAAAATTACTCGAACTGACAGTGTTATTTTCTTACTCTTTTAGAAGCTTGTTCTACTTTTAGTTTCAAACCTTCTTTATAAGCAACAATTTTATCCAACACACATTTGTCTGAAGTTCCAATAATTTGAGCAGCTAAGATTCCTGCATTTTTTGCTCCGTCTAAAGCAACAGTTGCAACCGGAACTCCTCCTGGCATTTGTAAAATTGATAAGATAGAATCCCAACCATCTATAGAGTTTCTGCTTTTTATAGGAACTCCGATTATAGGCAACGGACTCATAGATGCTACCATTCCTGGTAAATGAGCTGCTCCGCCGGCGCCAGCAATAATCACTTTTATTCCGCGTAAATGTGCGTTTGTAGCATACTCAACTAATTTTTCTGGAGTTCTATGAGCAGATACAACATCTACTTCGATTTGAATATCGAAACTTTCTAAAATATCTATTGCTTCTTGCATGATTGGAAGATCTGAATCGCTTCCCATTATTATTCCTACCATAATTTTTTATTTGTCATTCCTGCGAAGGCAGGAATCTATTTAATTGTTGTTTTATGAGATTCCGCATCAAGTGTGGAATGACAGTTTTTTAATTTATTACTTTGCAATTACTCTAATTGTTTCTTTAACTTTCTGTGCAGTTTTTCTTGCGGTATCAATATCTGTATCTACAATAGTTACGTGTCCCATTTTACGAAAAGGTTTTGTTGTTTTCTTGCCGTAAATATGTGGAGTAACGCCATCAATTTGTAAAACTTTTTCAATATTTTCATATACTACATCACCAAAAAAACCTTCTTCACCAACCAAATTTACCATAATTCCGGCAACTTTACTATCAGTATTTCCTAATGGAAGATTTAAAACGGTTCTTAGATGTTGCTCAAACTGATTTGTATAACTAGCTTCTATTGAATAATGTCCAGAATTATGAGTTCTTGGAGCAACTTCATTTACTAAAATTCCGTCATTTTCTGTCTGAAACATTTCTACTGCTAACAAGCCAACATGTTTAAATGATTCTGCTACTTTTAAAGCGATTTCTCTTGCTTTTTTTGCCACTGAATCATCAATCCTAGCAGGGCAAATTACATATTCTACTTGATTTGCTTCAGGATGAAATTCCATTTCTACAACAGGATATGTTTTAACTTCTCCATCAACATTTCTAGCAACAATTACTGCCAGTTCGTTTTTAAACGGAATTAACTCTTCAACAATACAATCTACATCTGCCAAGTTTTTAATATCATCAAAAGAACGAACTACTTTTACGCCAGTTCCATCATATCCAAATTGAGAAGATTTCCAAACAAATGGAATTTCAATCTCATTATTTTCAAAAGCAGAAAGGATTTTACTTTTAGTTGCAAATCGTTTATGAGGTGAAGTTGGAATTTCGTTTTTTACAAAAAAATCTTTCTGTTTTCCTTTGTGCTGAATTATTTCAATTACAGAAGGCTGTGGATAAATTTTTAACCCTTCCTTTTCCAATTGATATAGGGCATCAATATTTACATGCTCAATTTCTATGGTTAAAACATCCACTAATTTTCCAAAATTATAAACTACGTCAAAATCTAATAAACTACCAACATGAAATTCGTTGCAAATTTGAGCACATGGTGCATCTGGTGAACCATCTAAAATAGCTGTATAAATATCGTATTTTTGAGTTTCGGCAAGTAACATTCTTCCTAATTGTCCGCCGCCTAAAACGCCTAATTTAAAATCGGAAGAAAAATAATTTTTCACGGTACTAATTTAGTTGTGTGTTATTACTGCAAAAATAACAATCTTAATTTGTGTTGAGTTGATTTTAGTGACTAATTTGCAAAAAACTAGAACTTATTTGGGAAACATTATATTCTAAAGCAAAACAACCCTCTCCGTTGTCAGGAGAGCCGTTTAATGAATTGTATTTTTTTTGACTACAAGTGCAAGTCATTTTCAAACCATCAAAATCCATTGAAGAAGTACAATCTTTTTCTGGACATTCTAAATCAAATGCTTGGTACGTTGTATTTCTTCTTATGATTAAAATATTTCTGGCACGTAAATTTGTTTTAGCATAACCAGTAGGAACTTGCAAATCAATAAATTCTGGATTTTGTAAATCAATACTCTCGTAAATAGAAATTTCTGGAAAACAATCAGCTATATAGTTCTGATTTGTGCAATTAATAAAAAAGGAAACACAAAAAATAAAAAGAAATTTCTTCATCGAAAAAAATTAGGTTCTCTTTTAAACGATGGCAAGTTACAAATATTTTGTACATTTGTAACTGAATCTCATACTGATAAAAAGGCAATGAGATTTTGTATTTTAAAACTATACGATAATGAGTGATATTTCATATTATACGCCAGAAGGACTTAAGAAATTAAAAGAAGAATTAGAGCATTTAGAGCATGTAGAGCGACCAAGAGTTACGCAAGAAATTGCTGATGCTCGAGATAAAGGAGATTTAAGTGAAAATGCAGAGTATCATGCTGCAAAAGAAGAACAATCTCATTTAGAATTTAAAATTGCTAAATTAAAAAACGTTGTTTCTAATGCAAGAATTATTGATGAATCTCAATTAGATACTTCAAAAATATTGATTCATTCTGTTGTGAAAATTAAAAATACAGCCAATAAAATGGAATTTACCTATACATTGGTTGCAGATTCTGAATCTGATGTTAGAAATGGAAAATTATCTGTAAACTCTCCAATAGGAAAAGGATTGTTAGGGAAAAAAGTTGGGGAAACAGCAGAAATTAAAGTTCCAAACGGAATCATGAAATTTGAAATTGTAGATATTTCTAGATAACATCATTACGAGGAAGAATAAAGAAGCAATCTTTTTAATAGTTAAGATTGCTTGATTTTATTTCCAATGACAATAAACAAAAAACAGATGAGTAGCATTTTCACTAAAATCATCAATGGAGAAATTCCTTCTTATAAAATAGCAGAAGACGAAGATTTTTATGCTTTTTTAGATATCAATCCAAATGCAAAAGGACATACATTGGTAATTCCTAAAAAAGAAGTTGATAAATTGTTTGACTTAGATTCTGAAATGTATATAAGTTTACTACAGTTTGCGTATAAAGTAGCAAAAGCATTAGAAAAAACAATTGCGTGTAACAGAATAGGAATGACGGTCGTTGGATTGGAAGTGCCGCATGCTCACATACATTTAATTCCAATTAACCGAGTTTCTGATATTAATTTTACAAGTAAAAAATTAAAAATGCAACACGAAGAGTTTTTAAAACTTGCTGAAGAAATTGCAACTAACTTTTAAGTTTTTTGTAGCGAAATTCGAATACTAGTTCCTTTATTAATTTCAGATTTTTTTACACCAATTTTTCCGTTGTGATATTCTTCAATAATACGTTTAGACAAAGATAAACCTAAACCCCAACCACGTTTTTTTGTAGTAAAACCAGGTTTAAAGATTTGTTTAAATTGTGACTTCGGGATTCCTTTTCCAGTATCCGTAATTGTAATTTCTATTGATTTGTTGTTTTCAGAAATTGTTAGAGAAACGTTTCCTTTTCCTTTCATGGCATCAACGGCATTTCTAACTAAGTTTTCGATAACCCAGCCAAATAATTCTATATTTATATTAGAAAGTAATTCGCTTTTTTCTGAAATAAACTCAAACGAAATTTGTTTAGAACTTCTGCTTTTTAAATACTCAAAAGATTTTTTTGTAATCGAAACAATGTCTTGTTTTTTCAATTGTGGAGCAGAACCAATTTTAGAAAACCTGTTGGCAATGATGTTTAATCGATGTACGTCATTTTCTATTTCATCAACATATTTTTCGCTAATATTTTCTGCTTTTAAAATGGCAATCCAGCCTAATAATGAAGATAAAGGCGTGCCAATTTGATGTGCGGTTTCTTTTGCCATTCCTGTCCAAAGACGATTTTGTTCTGCAATTTTATTAGATGAAAACAACATATAAATCACCGTTAAAAACAGCAATAATATTAAAATTAATGCAATTGGATAATAGGTTAGTTTGTCTAACAAATCAGAATCTCTATAATACACATATTCGGTTACATCCAAATAATTAATTTCAATCGGCACATTTTGCTTTTTCATTTTTGCCAATTGATTTTTTAAATACTCTGGATTTTCAGTTTTAGAAGCATCTAAATTTCTCCAATCTTTTATAGTTCCATCTTCATTAACTTGAATCAAAGGAATATTGGTAATGTTCTCAAAAATTTTTGTTTCTAAATTAATGTTCGCATTTAAATCTGGATTGGTAGCTAATTCTTTTATTGCAGTTGCAAAAATTTCCATTTTTGCACGTTCTTCTTGCTTAAATTTTTGAAAGAAAATATAGGTGTTCCAAAGAATTAAGGATACAATAACGAATAAGACAAATATGACTATTCGTTTGGTTAAAATAGTATTTTTAAAAAAGGTCATCTATTACAAATATAATCTATATTATAACATAACACATTTTATAAAATGATAGTATATTTACAATTCAAAATAAATTGATACATGATTTCTATAGATCCAAAAGAAATATCAACTGGTAAATTACACGGATATTTGTTAGGCGCAATTGCACCAAGACCCATTGCGTTTGCAAGTACAATTGATGCAGAAGGAAATCCGAATTTATCTCCGTTTAGTTTTTTTAATGTGTTTAGTGCAAATCCGCCAATTTTAATTTTTTCCCCCGCACGTAGAGTTCACGGAAATACAACAAAACATACATTAGAAAATGCTTTAGAAACTAAAGAAGTAGTAATTAATGTTGTTAATTATGATATTGTTCAGCAAATGTCTTTGAGTAGTACAGAATACCCTAAAGGTGTAAATGAGTTTGATAAGGCAGGGTTTACGATGTTAAAATCTGACAAAGTAAAACCATTTAGAGTTGCAGAATCTCCAGTACAATTTGAGTGTAAAGTAAATGAAATTATTCATCTAGGAAATGAAGGTGGCGCAGGAAATTTAATTATTTGTGAAGTCGTTAAATTACACATTAATGAAGCTGTTTTAGATGAAAATGGAGCAATAGATCAATATAAAATTGATTTGGTTGCTAGAGCTGGCGGAAGTTATTATTCAAGAGCAAAAGAAGGATTTTTCGAAATTCCAAAACCAATTGCTACGATAGGAATTGGAGTAGATGAAATTCCGATAGAAATTAGAAAAAGTGAAGTTTTAACTGGAAATAATTTTGGTGTTTTAGGAAATGTTGAGCAGTTGCCAATTCAACAAGATGTTGATAACTTTGCAAAAGACAATCCTCAATTTGTTGGGTTAGAAACCATAAAAAAACATACATTTGCGAAAGGCTTTTTAGAAAAAAACGATGTACAAAGTGCTTGGAAAGTACTTTTAATAAAATAGAATAAGAATATGGAAGTAATAGGAAAAATTAAATTAATCAACGAAACACAAACTTTTGGTACAGGTGGATTTAAAAAACGTGAACTAGTTGTTACAACTGATGAGCAATATCCACAAATGATTATGATTGAGTTTGTACAAGATAAATGCGATTTATTAAGCAGTTATTCAGTTGGACAAGATGTAAAAGTTTCTATCAATTTACGTGGTAGAGAATGGATTAACCCTGAGGGAGTTGCAAAATATTTCAATTCAGTTCAAGGTTGGAGAATTGAAGCAATGCAGGCTGCATCGCCACAAGATTTGCCTCCAGTTGATCAATTTCAGCCAGCTGACGACTCATCATCTGCTGAACCAGACGATTTACCTTTCTAAATTTTAGAATAAAAAAATAAAAAAGCAGCTAATTGGCTGCTTTTTTATTTGTTATTTTTGAGAAATGATTTGGCTTACAAAAAAATTAGAATTTCCAGCCCCAGAAACTACATCTGAAGAAGGTGTGATTGCTTTGGGAGGAGATTTATCTGTTGAGCGTTTAATTCTTGCATATAAAAAAGGTGTTTTCCCGTGGTTTTCTGAAGATGATCCAATTGTTTGGTATTGTCCGTCAGAAAGAATGGTCTTGTTTCCAGAAGAATTAAAGATTACCAAATCTATGAGGCAAATCATTAAAAAAGAAAACTTTACAATTACAGAAAACACCGCATTTAGCGAAGTTATTTTTAATTGCAAGCACATTATTAGAAAAGAAGATTTTGGCACTTGGATTACAGATGATATGGAGCAAGCCTATGTTAATTTACATAAACGCGGAATTGCAAAATCTATAGAAGTTTGGAGATTTCTCGACTCCGCTCGAAATGACAAAGAATTGATTGGAGGTTTATATGGAATTGATTTAGGAAATGGGATTTTTTGCGGAGAAAGTATGTTTAGTTTGGTTAGTAATGCTTCTAAATTAGCATTTATTCATTTAGTAGAAAACCATAAGTATAAATTGATAGATTGTCAAGTATATAATGACCATTTGGCAAGTTTAGGCGCAAGAGAAATTTCTAGAGCAGCGTTTTTGAAAATGGTATTATAGAGTTATATTTTAATGTTTCAAAGGCAAATTTTCTGCTGGTCTAAACTCTGTAATTCCTTTTTCTTTAATTGTTTTTTCAATTTCTTTAATGGTAGTTGGTACAAAAGCACTCATGTTTTCTACGCCAGTTGCAGTAACCAAAGCAACTTCTTCTATACGAACATATAAACGTTCTTCTGGAATCCAAATCATAGGATCAATTGTAAAAACCATGCCTTCTTTTAAAACAACATTACCACGAACTCTACCAACATCATGAACGGCCATTCCTACTGGATGTTGAAAATGTCCTCTAAATTTTACGCCATTTTGTACTGCTTTTAAATGCGCAGGATTTACAAACTTTTTTCCTTTTAAATAGTTTTCCATATCCTCAGCAGCTTTGTCCAATACATAATTAGAAGTTACGCCAGGTTTTATGTATTTGAATAAGGCATCTTTATACGCAATTATATATTCGTACAATGCAGTTTGTGCTGTGTTAAACTTGCCATTTACTGGCCAAATTCTAGTAACATCACTGGTGTAATATTTATAATCCGGCGCATAATCCATTAAGACTAAATCGCCATCTTTTAACACATCGGTTTTATGAAAATAATGTCCCATAAAAGCATTTGTTCCGCCTCCAATAATTGCTGGATATGCATCTCCTTGAGCATTATGTTGATAAAAAATATATTTTGCTGCTGCATCTAATTGATATTCATACACACCAGCTTTGGTAGACTTCATCGCTTCTATAATTGCCAAACCAGCAATTTGAGTTGCTTTACGAATGATGTCAATTTCTGTCTTACTTTTAATCAAACGCATTTCATCCAACGTTGGAGATAAATCTCTGATTTGAAACTGAGGAAAACGGTCGTTTAATAATCTTTTAAAATGTGCTTCTCTAGAAGCTTGTCCGTCCCAAGGATCAGAAGCTGCTCTTGCATGTCCGTGAACCAATTCATCTCTACTATCTGTACCTGTTTCTGCGGGACTTAATGGTGTGTATAAAACAGGAACACCATCTTTTATCAATCCTGTTCCAGCTAAATCAGACGATAAAAATTCAACGGCTTTTACTTGATCTACGCCTGTTAATTTGATAATTAATTCAGCATCTTCTGCGGATAAAATTTTTCCTTGACTACGTTCTCTTCCTGTATCTCTGTGTGGCAAGTATAACGTTGTGGTTTTCTTTTTCCCGTTGAATAACAAATAAGCATGACCAGTTTCTATACCCGTTAAATAATAAAATGTATTTGTTTGTCTAAAGGCTTCAAAACCATCAACGCTTCTTGCACCTTGAATTAATGCGATTCCGTTATTTTCAATAGCATCAAATATTTTGGATCTTCTTTTATTAAAATCTTGAATAGAAAAATCTGTTTGATAATAATGTCTTTCTTGTGCTTGACTAAAAAAGTGAAAACTAATTAAAAATATTAATAATGTAAAAGGCGTTTTTTTTAATTTCATAAGTATGAATTTTAAGACATAGCAATTTAAGAAAAAGTTTAAACTTACCATTTAATATTTTTATCGATAAACTGAATTAAACCATTAGCCATTACTTCATTTTCTTGAACAGATGGATGTCCAGGTGTTTCCTTGTAAGGCATAAAATAAGTAAAAACATTTTTGTCATTTAAATTTGTCACAGCACTTTGAATATAATCCATCCATTTTGAGCCTTTTTTAGAACCATCCATAGACCCAAGTGTACAAATAATTTTTGCTTTTGGGTACTGTTTTCTTAAACTAGATACAAAATTTTGATATGCATTTATAAGATATTCATCGCTAGGGGCCTTATCTCCAAAATTTGTTTTAAATTCTTTTCTTTCTGGTAAATTTACTAGCCAAGAGTCATTCTGAAATAGATTTATAACAACAATATCTGGTTGGTATAATGAAAAATCCCATTTAGGGGTTGGCTCATCCGGAATTAATCGATCATACATTTCTGGCATTATTAAGGGAAACCAACTAATGGTAACACCAATTCCGCTTTGAGATATTGCTCTATAATTGGCGTTAAAATGCCTAGCTGTTAATGCTGCATATGTTTTATAATTATTTGTATTGGTGCCGCTAGGGTTGTCTTTTCCAGAAGTATCTTCTATAGCATAACCTGCTGTTATTGAGTTTCCGTAAAACTCAATACTTCTTTTTTTAGGAGCAGACTTTTCTAATAATTTTGCGTGATTTTTAATTTTAAAACCATAAAAGGATGTTTTTCCACTATTAGTTCTTTTAAAAATTTCAATCGAATGCTTTCCTTTTGATAAATTGGATGCTAATTCATAATATTTCTGAATGCTATCTGGTCTAAAAACACGAACGCTATCATTATCTAAAATGATATTATGGTAATTATTTCCTGAATCATTTTTTAAAGCTGCATAAATTGATTCTCCTTCAAAATTTATTTTTATGGATGAGCCTGCCCAATATAGATCTGTTCTTTTAATTTGAGAACTGTCAATTCTTCCCCAGTAGTCAATTTCTGGATTTGAATAACTGACTAAAACTTCTTTTTCACTATTTGTACAAACAATTAATAGGGTGATTAGAATAAACAGTAATGAATAGTTCTTTTTCATTTAATCGTGTTATTTATTGATAAAGATAAGAATTAATACGTTCTCTTTTATTCTACTGAGCATATTTAATCAGCTTTCTAAGCTCATTTTTTCATTTCAAAAACTGACTATTAGGCAGGTGAGATTTATCTTTTTTATTAAAATAGAAGCTTTATCTTTGAAAATCAAAAGTAAAACCAAGTATTCATGGGAATAAAAACCACACAAAAACAAGTTGATGACTGGATTCAAAATCATGGCGTTCGTTATTTTAATGAACTAACCAATATGGCACAATTAACAGAGGAGGTTGGAGAAGTAGCTAGAATTATTGCAAGACGTTATGGTGAACAAAGTGAAAAAGAATCTGATAAAACGAAAGACTTAGGAGAAGAATTGGCTGATGTTTTGTTTGTTGTCTTGTGTTTAGCAAACCAAACAGGAGTTGATTTGCAAGCGGCTTTTGACAAGAAATTAGAGATTAAAACAAAACGTGATCACGATAGACATCACAACAATAAAAAACTACAATAATGACAGTATTAGAGAAAATGAAATCTTCAGGTTTTTGGAGTAATGTATTTAAAATAGCGTTTCCTTTTTTTGTATTGGTTACCGTTATTTCATTATTTATGAATAGTTGGCGCGATATTTTTGCAGGTGATTTTGCGAAAGTAAGTGAAGTGAATTTTTCTGATGGAAAATGGGAGCGCTTTTGGAGTTTTAAAATTACGCTTAGTTTTTTATATGCATTATATGTAACAATCAAAAGAACAAAATAAATCATAAAAAAAGAGGCTGTTTAAAGCCTCTTTTTTGTTTTACTTATCTAATTGAATTAAATCAATTTGACTATCTTTTACTTTCTGATTGAGCTGTTTAACATCGTTGTTAAAAAGTAGATATAACTTCGACAATTCAGTGTCTATTTCTTTAGTGATTTCATTTTTAAATGTAATTTCTTGGTCAGTTGGTTTGTAGGTCCCCATTCTTGTTAACGAATTTAAATGCGCCAATTTATTGTTTAATTTAATTGGAAAATTCAAGGGGTCTTGACCACTTTTACTTTTTGTTTGATATAAAGTAGTTTCAATTTTTGTAATTTTTTTAGTCAATTCATCAGCAAAAGTAATTAGTTCTTTATGCTTTTGTTTGTCTTTGATAGAGATTTTCAACGTTTTAATTTGATCTTTTACGTTACCAACATTAATCAATGCTGTATGAACTTCAGAAACTTTAGTGTTGATATCATTGATAAAATCGAATTGCAATTTCATGTCATCTAAAGAAGTTTCAGAAACAGGGTTCTTTAAAATAGTAAACGGCTTTTCTAAGGTTGATGCATTTGCGGATAAACTTACCGTATAATTCCCTGGTAATGCCATTGGTCCGTCCAAAGAAGCCCACCATAAAATCATTCCTTTTACTTTTGTAGCTTCAGGATACATCATATCCCAATAAAAAACATTGCTACCTTTTTCGACAGAAAGTTTTTTCTCATTTTCTTTTGTATTTGGATGATTGCTATATTTTTGAATAAACTTCTTATTTGCATCATAAAACGACAATGAAATAGTGTCTTTTTCAGCAAATTCATTTACATTATAATATACAGCAACTCCGCCGGGATGATTGGTTCCTTGAGTTTTAGATGTTCTGCCATTTCCGCCACTTAATTGATAACTAGCTTTTGGATTAAATAAAGTAATTTTTTCTTTTGCGGTATTGGTTGTTAATCGATGAATTGGAGTTAAATCATCTAGTATCCAAAAAGCACGACCTTGCGTTGCAGCAATTAAATTATCGTCTTTAATCGCTAAATCTGTAATAGGAACAATTGGTAAATTCAATTGAAATTTCTCCCAATTATCTCCATCATTAAACGAAATATACATTCCTCTTTCTGTTCCAGCATATAACAATCCTTTGCGTTTTGGATCTGCTCTTAATGTTCTTGTAAAATCTTCGTTTCCAATTCCGTTTACAATTAATACCCAAGATTTACCATAGTTTTCTGTTTTGTAGATGTAAGGGTTGTAATCGCCAGATTTGTATTTTGTGCCAACAATATAAACGCTACCTTTTTTAAACGGATTTACTTCAATAGAATTAATCATCATCCATTCTGGCATTTTTTTAGGAGTTACATTTTCCCAATTTTTTCCGCCGTCTCGAGTAACGTGAACTAAACCATCATCAGACCCTGTCCAGATGAGGTTTTTTTCAGCTGGAGATTCTGCAACGGCAAAAATAGTTCCGTAATATTCTACTCCAGTATTGTCTTTTGTAATTGGCCCACCAGAAGAGCCTAAAGTTTTCGGATCATTTCTGGTTAAATCTGGACTTATTACTTCCCAAGATTGACCTTCATTATAGGTTGCATGCAAGTGATTTGAAGCAGCATATAATTTATTTTTTTGATTTGGAGAAAATAGAATTGGAAAATTCCATTGAAAACGATATTTAAAATCTTCAGCTCCATGTCCCATTGGATCATCTGGCCATACATTAATAGCTCTAGCTTCACCAGTTTTATGATTTACTCTAGTTAAAAAAGCACCGTAGCTACCACCGTAAACAATATCATTGTTATTTGGGTCTATTGCAATATGAGCACTTTCTCCTCCAGCAGTAGATTCCCAATCTTTATCGGTAATAAATCCTCCTCCAGTTCTATGAGAAATACGTACTGTAGAGTTGTCTTGTTGTGCTCCATAAATTCTATACGGAAAATGAGTATCTGTTACAACTCTATAAAATTGTGCTGTTGGTTGGTTGTTCATTGTTGACCAATTAATACCTGCATCAAAAGAAATTTGTGCACCACCATCATCACCAATAATCATTCGTTGATTATCTTCTGGCGCAATCCATAAATCGTGATGATCTCCATGCGGAGCATTAAATGTTTTATATGTTTTACCACCATCAGTAGATTTATGATAATTTACATTTAATACATAAATGATGTTTTCATCCTTTGTATCTGCATAAATACGCGTATAATACCATGCTCTTTGTCTTAATTTACGTTCACTATTAATTAGGTTCCAAGTTTTCCCTGCGTCTTCAGATTTGTAAACTCCGCCATCTTTATTTTCTACTAACAACCAAACAAAATCAGAATTTACAGGAGAAACGGCAACGCCACTAATTCCCCAAATTCCTTTTGGTAATCCTTTATTCTCTGAAATGTTAGACCAAGTTTCTCCACCATCTGTGCTTTTCCATAAAGCAGAACCATCGCCACCACTTGATAAACTATAAGGAGTTCTTCTAATATTCCATGTTGTTGCGTACAAAACACGAGCATTATTTGGATCAATAACCAAATCAATTACTCCAGCATCTTTATTTGCAAATAATACTTTTCTCCAAGTTTCTCCACCATTAACAGATTTGTAAACACCACGTTCTTCTGAAGATTTGTATAAATCTCCTAGTACACCAGCATACACAATATCTGAATTTTTAGGGTGAATTCGTATTCTTGGAATATGTCTAGAATTTGGTAAACCCAAATGTTTCCATGTTTTTCCAGCATCAACAGTTTTCCAAATTCCGTCACCAGAAGAAACATTTCCTCTTACTGTTTTTTCCCCATTTCCTACATAAATTACGTTGTTATCCCATTCGCTAACTGCAACAGAACCAACAGATCCACCGAAAAATCCATCAGAAATATTAGACCAAGAATTCCCTGCATCTGTAGTTTTCCATACTCCACCACCAGTTGCACCCATGTAAAATAAGTTTGATTTTCCAGCAACACCAGTTACAGCACCACTTCTTCCGCCTCTAAAAGGACCGATATTTCGCCATTTAATAGCGCTATAATTTTCTTCAGAAAATTTGGTAGTATTCTTTTGTGCGTTAACTTTGTGGCTAGTTGCAATAAGAAGTATTGCCACAAATAAAATAATTTTTTTCATAAGAGTTAGTTTGGTTATTAGCTTCTAAAATTACAAATTTTTAACGAATACAATTTTGATTTTTCATTTATTAATAAAGAATACAAAACTAAAGGCAGAAATTTCTATTTCTGGTTCTAAAAGCGAATCTAATAGATTGTTGATTTTGAAACAGTTAATTGATGGTTTAGAAATAGAAAACAGATCAGACTCTGATGATTCAAAGTATTTAGAAAAAGCTTTAAATTCTACTAATGAACTGATTGATATTGGTCATGCCGGAACAGCAATGCGTTTTTTAACTTCTTATTTTTCTATCAAGGAGGGAAGTGAAGTGGTGTTAACAGGTTCTGAAAGAATGCAAAACAGACCGATTGAAATCTTGGTAAATGCATTACAAGATTTAGGTGCAACAATTTCTTATGAAGATAAAGTTGGGTACCCGCCAATTCGAATAAAAGGCACAAAACTGACAAAAGATAAAGTACAAATAAACGGAAATGTAAGTAGCCAATATATTTCTTCATTACTATTAATTGCCTCTAGTTTACCAAATGGTTTAGAAATCGAATTGTTAGGAGAAATCACTTCTGTTCCATATATAAATATGACTTTAAGTTTATTGCAAAAGATTGGGGTTGAAGCAAGTTTTGTTAAAAATAAAATCAAAGTAAAACCATTGAATTGTTCAGTTACAAAAAAAATTAAAGTAGAATCAGATTGGAGTTCTGCTTCTTATTTTTATAGCATTATTGCACTCAGTGAAATTGGTTCAGAAATAATACTATCATCATATAAAAAAGATAGTTTGCAAGGCGATTCTTGTTTAGCTGAAATCTACAAACATTTTGGGGTTACAACTACTTTTAAAGGAGATACAATTCATATTAAGAAAATGAATGTCATTTCGAGCGGAGCCGAGAAATCTCACTTAAAGCTAGATTTAAAAAATGCACCAGATATTGCGCAAACGATTGCTGTAACTTGCTTTGGATTAGCTATAGATTGTACGCTAACCGGCTTACACACGTTAAAAATTAAAGAAACAGATCGTTTGGTTGCATTAGAAAATGAACTCACTAAATTAGGCGCAACGATTTCTGTAACAAATGAAAGTTTAGAGCTAAAAAAAGCTACTAAGATCAACTCAAATATAGCAATTGAAACGTACAAAGATCATAGAATGGCAATGGCATTTGCTCCTTTAGCATTAATAATTCCGATATCAATTTTAGATGCAAATGTGGTTACAAAATCGTACATAAATTTTTGGAAAGACATGCAACAAATTGGGTTTCAAATAGACTCAAATTAAATAAAAGGCAAAATACTTGACAACGCCTATATTGATGTTGTATATTTGCCAGCATTCTTAGAAAAATAAATATATGAAATTATCGCATTTTGGTTTTGAATTACCAGAAGAGTTATTGGCAAAATTTCCAGCAGAACACAGAGATGAATCTCGTTTAATGGTGTTAAATAGAAAAGAAAAAACTATAGAACACAAAACATTTAAAGACCTAATCGATTATTTTGATGAAGGGGATGTTATTATTTTGAATAACACAAAAGTATTTCCTGCTAGAATGTTTGGAAATAAAGAAAAAACTGGAGCACGTATCGAAGTGTTTTTGTTAAGAGAATTAAATACCGAAAACAGATTGTGGGATGTTTTGGTAGATCCGGCAAGAAAAATTAGAATTGGGAACAAATTATTTTTTGGAGAAGACGGTAGTTTAGTAGCCGAAGTTATAGATAATACAACCTCTAGAGGTAGAACATTGCGATTTTTATTTGATGGTTCTTATGAAGAATTTAGAGTAAAATTACTGGAATTAGGAGAAACTCCATTGCCAAAAGAAATAGACAGACCAGTAGAAGAGTCTGATGCAGAACGTTACCAAACAATCTATGCGAAAAACGAAGGAGCTGTTGCAGCACCATCAGCAGGATTGCATTTTTCTAAACATTTAATGAAACGTTTAGAAATTAAAGGAATAGATTTTTCTGAAGTTACATTACATGTTGGTTTAGGAACTTTTGCACCGGTAGAAGTAGAAGATTTATCTAAACATAAAATGGATTCTGAGAAAATTAATATTTCAGCAGAAACTTCGAAAAGAATTAATGATGCATTAAATAAAAAGAAAAGAGTTTGTGCAGTTGGTACAACAGTAATGCGTACAATAGAATCTTCTGTGTCATCAAATGGAAGATTAAATGCTTTTGAAGGTTGGACTAATAAATTTATTTTTCCTCCTTATGAATTTAGTGTTGCTAATTGTATGATTACTAATTTTCATAAACCAAAATCTACCTTGTTAATGCAAGCTGCTGCCTTTGGTGGTTATGACTTTGTAACGGAAGCATATAAAGTAGCAATTAAAGAAAAATATAACTTCTCTTCTTACGGAGATGCAATGTTAATTATATAAAAGACATCAATTTTTGATATGATAAAACCTCACAAGTTTTCTTGTGAGGTTTTATGTATTTTTGCAACAGATGACACCAAAAAAGAAAGACATACGCGCATTAACCAAAGACCAACTACGAGATTTTTTTGTAGAAAATGGTGATAAAGCTTTTCGTGGCAATCAGGTGTATGAATGGTTGTGGGGAAAAACGATGCATTCTTTTGAGGATATGACAAACATTTCTTTAGAAACAAGAGAAATGTTGCAAGAAAACTTTGTGATCAATCATATTGAGGTAGATAACATTCAGCGAAGCAAAGACGGAACCGTAAAAAATGCGGTTCGTTTACACGATGGTTTGGTAGTTGAATCTGTTTTAATTCCTACAAATACAAGAACAACAGCTTGTGTTTCTAGTCAAGTTGGCTGTAGTTTAGATTGCAAATTTTGTGCAACATCGCGTTTAAAAAGAATGCGAAACTTAAATCCTGATGAAATTTACGATCAAGTTGCTGCAATCAACAAAGAGAGTTTATTGTATTACAATCGTAAATTATCGAATATTGTTTTTATGGGAATGGGAGAACCATTGATGAATTACAATAATGTGATAAAATCTATCGAAAAAATTACTTCTCCAGAAGGATTAGGAATGTCGCCAAAAAGAATTACAGTTTCTACTTCTGGTGTTCCAAAAATCATCAAAAAAATGGCTGATGATGAAGTGAAATTTAATTTAGCAGTTTCTTTACATTCTGCAATTGATGAAGTTAGAACTTCAATTATGCCGTTTAACGCTACATTTCCTTTGAAAGATTTAAAAGAATCGTTAGAGTATTGGTATGAAAAAACACAACGAAGAATTTCTTACGAATATGTTGTTTGGGGTGGAATAAATGATAGAAAAGAAGATATTGATGCCTTGATACAGTTTTGTAGTTATGTGCCGTGTAAAGTCAATTTAATAGAGTACAATCCTATTGATGATGGTGAATTTAAACAAGCAAGTCCGCAAGCTATCAACAATTATATTTCTAATTTAGAAATGCACGGAATTATTGTAAATGTAAGACGTTCTAGAGGTAAAGATATTGATGCTGCCTGTGGTCAATTGGCAAATAAGTCTTAATAAAATATCTTTTAAAATTCTGTCATTCTAAATCGTATAATTTATTTACTTTTGATTTGCTTGCGTTCTGTCATTCCTGCGTAGGCAGGAATCCATACTTAACTTACTTTGTATAGATTCCCATTTTCATGGGAATGATATATTCATTAAAATTATAAATGAAACCAGTAGAGCAAATAAAACTTCCTATAAAAAACGAAATGGAACTCTTTGAAGAGAAATTCAAAGAATCGATGTTGACCAAAGTTCCGTTGCTTAACAGAATTACCTATTATATAGTTCGTAGAAAAGGAAAACAAATGCGCCCAATGTTTGTTTTTTTAGTTGCCAAAATGGTTTCTGATGGTGGTTTTGATGAACGAACATACCGTGGAGCTTCTGTTGTAGAATTGATTCATACCGCAACTTTGGTGCACGATGATGTTGTTGATGATAGCAATAGAAGAAGAGGTTTTTTCTCTGTAAATGCACTTTGGAAAAATAAAATTGCCGTTTTAGTTGGCGATTATTTATTGTCTAAAGGATTGTTACTTTCAATTGATAACGAAGATTTTGATTTACTAAAATTGATTTCAATCGCCGTTAGAGAAATGAGTGAAGGCGAATTATTACAGATAGAAAAAGCACGTAAATTAGATATTACAGAAGAAATATATTTTGAAATTATCCGCCAGAAAACAGCAACGTTAATTGCAGCTTGTTGTGGAATTGGTGCTGCATCTGTTGGTGCAAAACAAGAAACAGTTCAGCAAATGAGAAAGTTCGGAGAATATATCGGAATTGCTTTCCAAATTAAAGACGATTTGTTCGATTATTCTGATGATAAGATTGGGAAACCTACCGGAATCGATATCAAAGAACAAAAAATGACGTTGCCTTTAATTTATACGTTAAATACTTGTTCTGAAAAAGATAAAAACTGGATTATCAATTCGGTAAAAAAACACAATAAAGACAAAAAGAGAGTTAAAGAAGTCATCACTTTTGTAAAAGAAAATGGAGGAATTGAATACACAATTTCTAAAATGAACAACTACAAAAACAGAGCGTTGGCAATTCTAGAAAACTACCCTGACTCTGAGTATAAAGATTCACTTATACAAATGATTGATTACGTTGTAGAACGTAAAATTTAAATTACACTTTCGTTACAATTTTTTAATTGGTTCGTTTAATAGAAAGTAAACTAATAAAAACAAAGTGTAAATCAGAATTGTTTAGTTACCAAGAACAAAATTCGTTTATTGATTTGCGCTTTGTTGGCTTACAGAAATCTTTAGTAGTTCTTCAAGAAAATCTCTTTTATTAGATAACCTCGGCACTTTATGCTGACCGCCTAATTTTTGTTTTTGCTTTAACCAATTGTAAAATAAACCTTCTTCTGCTATATGAATTTTTGGTAACCCTAACGCCATATTATGATAGCGTTTTGCTTCGTAATCAGAATTGATAGATTTCAATGCATTGTCTAACAGTTCAGTAAAATATTCTAAGTTATTTGGCTGTTTTTTAAACTCAATCATCCATTCATGTCCACCACTAGAATTTGTAGTCATAAAAATTGGCGCAACAGTATAATCTGTAATCGTTGCTTTCGTTTTTTTACAAGCTAATTTTAATGCTTCTACTGCATTTTCAATAATCAATTCTTCACCAAAAACATTGATAAAGTGTTTTGTTCTTCCTGTAATTTTTATGCGGTACGGATCTGTAGACGTAAATTTTATAGTATCTCCAATTAAATACCTCCACAAACCACCATTTGTTGTAATTACGAGCGCGTAGTTTACATTTTTTTGCACTTCAGATAAAGGTATTGCCTTTGAGTTTTCTCCATTGTAAGAATTCATCGGAATAAATTCATAGAAGATCCCGTAATCTAACATTAACAATAATTCTAATGAATTATTTCTGTCTTGAAGTCCAAAAAACCCTTCAGAAGCATTATAGGTTTCGTAATATTTAAAGTCTGCTTTTGGAATGAGTTTTTTGTATTGTTCTCTGTATGGATTAAAATTTACGCCACCATGAAAATAGACTTCTAAATTTGGCCAAACTTCTAAAATATTGTTTTTTCCAGTTTTTTCTAAAACACGATTTAATAACAACAACATCCAACTTGGTACACCAACTAAACTAGTAATGTTTTCATGAATGGTTTCATCAACAATGGCTTCCATTTTAGTTTCCCATTCACTCATTAAAGCAGTTTCTTGACTTGGAGCTGAACTGAAATCTGCCCAAAAAGGAAGGTTTTCTGTAATAATTGCAGACAAATCTCCGAAATATGAATTGTTATCTTCATAAATGGCGGTACTTCCACCTAATTTCAATCCTTTTCCAGTAAATAACTGAGTGTCTTCATTATTATTAATGTATAAACACAACATGTCTTTTCCGGCTTTTAAATGACAATATTCTAACGCTTCATCACTAACAGGAATAAACTTGCTTTTGGCATTTGTAGTTCCGCTAGATTTTGCAAACCAACGAACTGGTGTTGGCCAAAAAATGTTTTGTTCTCCTTTTCTACAACGTTCTATTAAGGGTTCAAAAGTTTCGTATTGTTGAATAGGAACTGCATTTGTAAAATCTGTATAATCTCTAATCGAAGAAAAATAATGTGTTTTTCCAAATTCCGTATTTTTTGCAGTATTCAATAACTTAAACAGCAATTCGTCTTGAACATCTAAAGGATATTTTAAAAACAACTCAATCTGATGCTTTCGTTTTTTTAAAAACCAAGAGATTATAGAGTTTACGAAAGGAAATGGCATTTAGTTTGTTTCTTGTTTAATTTATGAATGCAAAATTCTTAAAACTTGCTTTTTTATAGTAAGTTTGTTTGTTGTCGATTGTCAACGGAGTTAAAAATACTAAAAATTGTTGTATGCAATACCAAGGAGTCTTAAAAAAAATGCCCACAGAAAATTTAGAAACCATTCAATATTATTTAGAATTGAATGACGACTTCTTAAATATGAATCAATTATTGGATAAAACCATTGAAATAACTTTTGTAAAATACGAATGTTTAAACTGTTATTTAAATAAAGAAATTTACCGACAAGGGTTTTGTAAAAGCTGTTTTTTTGAAACGCCAACTGCTGGTGATTGGATACTAAGACCAGAATTAAGTACAGCACATTTAGGAATTGAGGATAGAGATTTGGCATACGAAAAGCAAGTACAATTAAAACCTCATATTGTGTATTTAGCAAATTCTAGTAATGTAAAAGTTGGCGTAACTAGAAAACAACAAATTCCAACGCGTTGGATAGATCAAGGAGCACATGAAGCGATTGAAATTGTAGAGGTTCCGAATAGATATTTAGCCGGAATTACAGAAGTTGCCTTAAAAGAATTTGTTGGCGACAAAACCAATTGGCGTAAAATGTTGAAGAATGATATTGAAGATGAAGATTTAGTAGCATGGAGAAACAAGTTAAAGCAATACATTCCTGAAGAAGCAAAACCATATTTTATAGAAAACAATACAGAAACTAATTTGAATTTTCCAGTTCATAAATATCCAGAAAAACCTAAAAGTTTAAATCTGGTAAAAGAACATTCTTATACCGGTAAATTAGTTGGTATAAAAGGGCAATATTTGATTTTTGAAGATCAAATGGTTTTTAATGTAAGATCAAATGAAGGTTTGGTGGTGAATCTAAATATCAATTAAAATGAAAAACAACATCTTAAAAGTAGCCTTAGCACAAATTTCTCCTGTTTGGCTAAACAAAGAAAAGACACTTAAAAAGATTGAAAAATATATAATAGATGCAGGAAAAGAAAATTGCGAATTGGTTGTTTTCGGAGAAGCATTATTGCCTGGTTATCCATTTTGGATTGCGTTAACAAATGGTGCAGAATGGGATTCATCGGTTCAAAAAGAAATGCATGCACATTATGTTCGTAATTCTATCACCATAGAAAAAGGCGAATTAAATTCAGTTTGTAAGCTAGCAAAAAAACATAAAATTTCTATTTATTTAGGAATTATGGAACGTGCACAAAATCGTGGTGGCCATAGTATTTACGCTAGTTTGGTGTATATAAATCAAGATGGAGAAATAAAATCTGTACATCGTAAGCTTCAGCCTACCTATGAAGAACGCTTAACTTGGGCTCCAGGAGATGGAAATGGTTTGCAAGTACATCCGTTAAAAGAATTTACTGTTGGTGGATTAAATTGTTGGGAAAATTGGATGCCGTTACCAAGAACTGCATTATATGGTTTAGGAGAAAACTTACATATTGCAGTTTGGCCTGGAAGCGATCATAACACCAAAGATATTACACGATTTATTGCAAGAGAATCTCGTTCTTTTGTAATTTCTGTTTCTAGTTTAATGGCTAAGTCAGACTTTCCAAAAGAAACACCCTATTTTGATGAAATAATAAAAAATGCTCCAGAAGTTTTAGCAAATGGAGGTTCTTGTATTGCTTCTCCAAATGGAGAATGGTTGGTTGAACCTGTAATTAATAAAGAAGGGTTGATTATTGAAACCCTCGATTTTAATCGTGTGTTAGAAGAACGACAAAATTTTGATTGTGTGGGGCATTATTCTCGCCCAGATGTTACAAAGTTACACGTGAATCGAGAGCGTCAGAGTACTGTTTTTTATGATTAATTTAGAATATAGGTTTGGTAGATTTTCGTTCTACAATATCTGTCTTAATAACGATAGTTTTTATAGTTTCTTCTGAGTTTTTATTTTCTAGTTTGTTAATTAAAAGTCCCGCTGATGTTGCTCCCATTTGTTCTCCG
This sequence comes from Flavobacteriaceae bacterium, assembly GCA_041689245.1. Taxonomy (GTDB): domain Bacteria; phylum Bacteroidota; class Bacteroidia; order Flavobacteriales; family Flavobacteriaceae; genus Polaribacter. The sequence goes on from JBDNGO010000045.1 coordinate 58,204, forward strand.
TGCTGACTAATGGTTGTTAGTTTTGGACTAGAATGTCTTGCTAAAATTCCGTTAGAAAAAGCAATTACAGAAAAATCATCTGGAACTTTATGTCCTTTTCTTAAGGCAACTTTCATTGCCGCAATGGCAGAAGATTCGTCTGTTGCAATTACAGCATCAATATCTACGTTTGCAAAAATAGGAGTTAACACATTTTCGTATTCCTTGTAATCATCTTCTTTTATATTGATTATATAATCAGCATTCAAAGCAATGTTCTCTTTTTCTAATCCTTTTAAATAGCCTTGATGTCTTAATTTTCCAATATTCAAATGACTTAACGTAGAAATAAAAGCAATCTTTCTATGTCCTGTTTTTGATAAATGTTGAACAGCATTTGCAGCAGCATCAAAATCATTGGTTATAATTTTATCACAATTAACACTTTCTGCCACTCTATCAAACATTACAATTGGTATACCACCTTCTATAGTGTTCTTAAAATGACTATACTCATTTTTAAGCTCAGTTTCTTCTGCCATTGATAAAATGACACCATCAATACTTCCATTAGAAAGTATTTCAAGGGTTTCAACTTCTTTATCTAAAGATTCGTTTGAGATACATGAAATGATTTTATAGCCTTTGTCATTTGCTACTCTTTCAGCACCTTTAAATACTTGCGCGAAAAAATAGTTTAACATATTCGGGATGATAATTCCGATAGTTTTGGTCTTTCTACTTTTTAAACTTAAGGCATTAAAGTTAGGCCTGTAGTTGTTTTTTTTAGCAAATTTTTGAATTTTTTCTTTGGTGCTTACGCTAATTTCATAACTATCATTTAAAGATTTTGATACAGTAGAAATTGATACGCTAAAATGATTGGCGATGTCTTTTATAGTAAGTTTTTTCATCTAAAAAAATTATACCACAAAGTACAAAAAATAGGTTAAATGGTATTTATAGTTTTTATTTTTAAGTTAATTTTTGGTTTAAAAAGTAATTCCCAGATTAAGAAACCATAAACAACAATGTATTCTATATTGATAAGCAATAAGTTCTCTTTATAAACATCATTAGAATATGCTGAGTAACTTAAGATAATTACCAAACTCCAAACAATCGGGAAACGATATTTTGTAAAAACAGATAAGAGTATTAATGTTGCCAAATACCATGGATGCATGGTTGTGGTTGTAAAATAATAAAAAGATAATCCAAAAAGTAAACCCGTAATTAATTCTTTCGGACTTGAGTTTTTTCTAAAAAAAGTAATCCAGCCTAAAAACACGATTGTTAAAACCGGAATTATTTTTCCTATGATAGCAATTTCATTATAACCCCTAAAGAGGGATCCAATTTTTTTAAAGATATAATAGAAACTTGCATTGAATTCGAAATTTAGAAACCATAATCCAACCGAATTGAAATAATTATCAATCAATTCTGAAGAATAAAATGGCAGGAAAAATAGAAGGATTGTTGTAATTACAATTGCGTAAAATCTAAACAAACGTGTCATTCCTGCAGAGACATGAATCCATAATAATCTTTGTTTAGATTTCTGTCTCTGCAGGAATGACATATTATCATTGTTAACATGTTCTGTTTTACTTGCAAAAACTGACCTTTTCATAAACCATTGATAAAATAATGGCAAAAATAACAACGGAATTAACTTTATAGAAATTGAACACGCTAAAAGAATTCCAGCTAAAACAAATGTATCGTTCAACAATGCAGACATACTCCAAATTAAAAAGAATAACATCACAGGTTCAAAATGTAAATTCCCTGTCAATTCAATAATTATAAACGGATTTAAAGCGTACAAAAAGATATAATGAATAGGTAAATGCAGTTTTTCTAAGATTTTTTTTCCGAAGTATATAATCCCAATATCAGCTAAAATTAATTGCACTCTTAATACAATTACAGAGCCTAAAATACTCTTGCCAGCAAAAAGGGCAGTGATAAAAAAACTCAATTGATTTAACGGCGGATAATTGGTGTAATGACTTCCGTTGAACTCTCCCATTCCGGTATATAATTCTACTGCTTGATGTACTGGGAATTTTTGTTGATTGATGAAGTTTTCTGGTAAATATAAATAGGGATTTAACCCTTCAAACAACATTCTGCCATCCCAAATAAAACGGTAAAAATCTTGTGATAAATTAGGGATAGAAAATAGAAAAACGAATCTAAATAGTATTGAAAGAAAGGTTAACAAAAGTATGTTATCTTTTGATATTTGAATAATTTTATAAAAAAAACAAAATAAGGCAAAGTAAAGTAAGAGTAATTTCGTGAAATTGGTTCTAATTAAATCATACCCAAAAAAAAGGTAACAAAACAAACTTAAAATACTAAAAAGTAAAATTTTTGTAGGTATTTTAGAAATGAAATTATTTAAAAGCATTAATTTTTATGGTGTTAAATTACTAGTACGATATTATAAGTTGAAAATAGTAGTATTTTTAACTTCTTTAAGTACCACAAGACTACTATAAATCTTTACCATACTTAATTTAGAAAATTCTTGTAAAAAAACATAGTAAGTGTCAATATCCTTTACATATACTTTTAATTGATAATCTATCTAACCAGCAATATGATAACAAGCTAAAATTTCTGGAGTACTTCTAATCTTTTTTTCAAATTCAATAATATTTTTAGGTAGGTAATTAGGAATGCCCACATTGCAAAAAACAACTTGACCTAAATTTATTTTTTTTGAATCTAAAATAGTTGTGTAATTTTTTATTATACCTTTTTTTTCTAGTTTTTTTATCCGTTCAAAGATCGGAGAAGTGGTCAGGTTTAATTCATTTGCAAGTTCCTTAATTGTTTTTTTTGCGTTTATCTGTAAATGATTTAAAATTTTTTTGTCAGTTGCATCTAGCATAATTTGCTTTAATATTTAAAAATTAATATTTAAAAAAGCATAATATACTTATTTTATAGTTAATTTATGTTTTTTTGTTCTTTTATGGGGTTAAATAAAGAATAAAATACTTTTTTTGTGTGATAATCAATTTGCTTTTTAAGCAAGTCATTCAATAACATAATTAAACTCAAGATGGAAATTTATCAAAAATTAATATTAATACTTTTTTTAAGTACTCATTTGGTAGGACAATCACAACATAAAACAAAAATTTATATTTCTGCAGACATGGAAGGTTTAGCAGGTGTAGTAACAGAAGAGCAATTGGGTCCAGAAGGATTTGAATACGAGCGATTTAGAAAGTTCATGACTGATGAGGTAAATGCCTGTATAGAGGCTGCTCGTAAAGCAGGAGCAGATCAAATTGTAGTAAGTGATTCTCATGGGAATGGTCAAAATATTTTAATTGAAAAATTACCAAACGATGTGTTAATTGTAAGATCTTGGCCTCGTATTTTAGGGATGATGGAAGGCATCGATACTACTTTTGATGGGGCTATTTTTATAGGTTATCATGCGAGTACAAATAATAAAAGAGGAGTTAGGGCACACACAATGTCTAGTGCCAGTATTACTTCTCTAAAAATTAATAATATTGTAATGCCAGAATCTGGTATAAATGCTTTAATAGCAGGACATTTTAATGTGCCAGTTATTATGATTTCTGGGGACAATGAAGCTGTAAAAGAAACGAAGGATTTGTTAGGAAAAGTAGAAGGAGCTATTGTAAAATGGGCAGTAAGTTTTCATTCAGCAAAAACAATGACACCTGCAGCAGCTTGTGAAGTTATCAAAAAAACAACGACTAAAGCAGTAAAAAACATTCGTCAATTTAAACCCTTTAAATTAACAGGCGCTGTAACGTTAGATTTAAGTTTAAAAAATTATAGACCTGTAGAATTGCTACAATATTTTCCAGGAGTAAAAAGAATAGATTCTCATACGATTAGATTTATTGGAAAAGACATTATAGAAGTTTCTAAATTTTTAAGGTTTGTAACCGAATATAATATAGCTTTAAAACCTTAATTTCCTTTTTATGAAAAAAAAAGCAATCGTTATTACCGATAATATTATTGACACAAACTTTGCTAAAACCGCTCATGGATTAATTAGAGGCTCAGACCGTTTTGAAATAGTGGCAGTAATTGATGAAAAATATGCAGGCATTGATGCAGGTGAATTTTTAGATGGTAATCATCGAAACATTCCAATTTTAGCAACTGTATCAGAAGCTATTTCAATACATACAGATATTGAATTCTTAATTATTGGGGTTGCTACTTTAGGGGGTGTTTTATCAGATTCATTACTACAAGTAATTAGAACGGCAATTCCTTTAAAATTAACGATTGTTAACGGATTGCATCATTTGTTAGAAAATCAATCGGACATAGTTGCTCTAGCAAAGAAACATCAAGTAAATTTAATTGATATTAGAAAACCAAAAGAACTAGAAGAGTTGCATTTTTGGACTCAAGAAGTATTTAAAATAAACGTACCTATAATAGCTGTACTTGGAATGGATTGTGCCATAGGCAAACGAACAGTCACAAGATTATTGTGTAATGATTTAGAGAAAGTGAATTTAAAAGCAGAAATAATTTATACTGGACAAACTGGCTGGATGCAAGGAAGCAAATATGGGTTTATTTTTGATGCTACCAGAAACGATTTTGTATCTGGAGAATTAGTACATGCTATGCTTACTTGTTGGAAAAACGAAACACCGGACGTCCTTCTTTTAGAAGGTCAATCGAGTTTAAGAAATCCTAGTGGTCCTTGCGGTTTAGAACTGATAATTTCTGGAAATGCTAAACAAGTAATATTAGTTCATGCTCCTGCAAGACGCTATTTTGATGATGATGAATCATGGGGAGAAATACCAAGTGTTGAATCTGAAATAGATATTATTAAGAAATTTGGTGCCACCGTTATTGGGATTGCTTTAAACACGAAGGGACTTAACAATAAAGAAACTCTAGCAATAAAAAAAGTATTAGAAGAAAGCTTAAACATTCCAGTTGTAAACCCATTAGATGAAGGAATGCAAAGAATTGTATCAGTAATAAAATTTTAAAGATGAAAATTAAAGAAATAAATGTTTTTTCAAGGAACCTTAAATTAACAAAACCATATACTATTGCTTATAAAACCATTTCTGATGTTGAAAATGTTTTTCTATTCATAACTTTAGAAAATGGATTAGTTGGTATTGGTGCAGCAAATCCAGATAAGCAAGTTGTTGGTGAAACACCTCAAGAAACCTTGCTTAACTGTCAATCAGAAATTTGCCAATCATTTATTGGTAAAGATATTCGTGAGTTTAGAACTCTAATATGGAAAGTTCACAACGAATTTCCAACAAAACCAGGAACCCAAGCAATTTGGGATATTGCATTGCATGATGCTTTTGGTAAATTTTTAGGGTTACCTGTCGTATCCATTTATGGGCGTCAACTAACATCTTTATTAACCTCTGTAACTATTGGTATTATGGATGTTGCAGACACCATGCAAGAAGCAGCAGCTTACCACTCTTTAGGATTTAGAGCTTTAAAAGTAAAAACAGGACTTCATATTGATTCTGATATAGAAAGAATTATAAAAATTCATGAAAATTTTAAAAATATTATTATTAGAGTTGATGCAAATCAAGGATATTCTAAAAAAGAATTGGCACAATTTTGTGAAGCAACAGCAGCCATAAATTTAGATGTAATTGAACAACCTTTGCCTGTTGGAAATGAGTATGATTTATTAGAATTTGATATAGGAATTCGAAAAAAATTAGTAGCAGATGAGAGTCTTAAAAATAGTGTAAGTGCCATACAATTTGCAAACTCACCTCAGTTATTTGGTGTGTATAATATAAAGTTAATGAAATGTGGCGGATTATTAGGGGCATTTGAAATTGCCACGATAGCTAAGGCGGCAAAAATAGATTTATTTTGGGGTTGTAATGATGAAAGCATTGTGAGTATTACGGCTGCCTTGCATGCTGCCTTTGCCTGTTCTAATACTAAATATTTAGATTTAGATGGCAGCTTTGATTTAGCTAAAGATATAGTTACTGAAGGTTTTGTTTTAAAAGAAGGATTCTTAAGTATAAATTCAACTGCGGGTTTTGGTTATAAAATTATATAATCAAAAAAATAGAATTACGCTTTAGAGAATATAGATTTAAAAAAAACGTAACCAAATCCTAAAACCAACATCAAATGAAAAGGAAATAAACCAAAATCTCCACCTTGATCTCCAACCACAAATGCACTATACATTCCAAATACAAAATACAATGCTAATAAGCCCTCTATAATAACATGTGCTGAAGGTTTTTTCTTAATGTATTTGTTGTTTTTCCAACTATCTTTTAATGTGTTAATATTGAATTTAGGGGTTCTAATAAATTCGCTTTTTTTACCAAAATGACCTTCTAAAACAGCAATAGAATTGTGTAGCGAAAATCCCATAGCAATAGAAAAGAAGGTGAGAAATGTAACAAGATATTTTACAAAATTTTTGAATCCACCACCATAAATACTTCTAAACATAAACCAGTAACAAATTAAAAAGATCAGAGAACTTATTACAAAGAAACTCATTAAATAAAAGTAATTTTTTAAGTGTGCATATTCATTTTTAATATATAACATGGGTATACTTAAAACGGCTACAATTAATACATTTAAAAACATAGTGCTATTTAGTAAATGTAAGATTCCGTGAATTTTTGTTTTAAAGGAAACTTTTTTATGTAGTAGAACACGTTTTGCCATTTTTTGAAAATTTTCTGCGCCACCTTTATTCCATCTAAATTGTTGCGATCTAGCTGCGCTAATTACAACAGGTAATTCTGCTAGAGTTTCTACCTTTTCTAAATACTTAAATTTCCAGTTTTTTAATTGTGCTCTATAGCTTAAATCTAAATCTTCGGTTAACGTATCGCCTTCCCAATTACCAGCATCGTAAATACATTCTTTTCTCCAAACACCAGCAGTTCCGTTAAAGTTGATGAAATGACCTTTGCTATTTCTGCCAACTTGTTCTAAAGTAAAATGTGCGTCCAAAGCAAAAGCTTGTATTCTTGTAAGTGTAGAATAATTTCTATTGATATGTCCCCAACGAGTTTGTACAACGCCAATTTCAGTATTTTTAAAATACGGAATCGTTTCTAATAACCAATTTTCTTTAGGTAAAAAATCTGCATCAAAAATGGCAATAAACTCTCCTTTTGCAGTTTTTAAGCCTTCTTTTAAAGCACCTGCTTTAAACCCTTTTCTGTTATCTCTTCTAATATGTTTAATATCAATCCCTTTTTCTTGAATTTTCTTGATATGTTTTGCTGTAGTTTCTATAGATTCATCAGTAGAATCATCTAAAACCTGAATCTCTAACTTGTCTATTGGATATTCTAGTTTTGCAATATTTTTAAGCAAACGCTTCATTACATACAACTCATTATAAACGGGTAATTGTATGGTTACAAAAGGTACCTCTTCTGAATTTGAAAAATCAAATGTGTCACAAGTTTCTTCTTTTTTTTGAGCGTTTAGATAATTAAAAAGCAGGTTGAGTTGCGCAATTGCGTACATGAAAATCAGCACCAAAGCAATTGTGTAAAACGCGATAATTATATATGCAACAAAAATCATTTAAAAATATATTTGAAGATCCAATTTAAAATTTTTATACCTGCTAAGATACTACCTTTTATGGTTCCAGAAACTTTAGAAATACCAATTCTGTTTCTGTATTTTATAGGAATCTCTACATAGGTGAACTTCTGTTTCAATGCTTTTAATTGCATTTCTACCGTCCATCCATATGTTTTGTCTTCCATTTTCAACGCCAATAATTGAGGATATTTTATCGCTCTAAATGGCCCTAAGTCTGTAAATTTTGCACCAAAAAACAGCTTCATTAAAAAGGTAGCTAACCAATTCCCGAAAACTTGTTGAGGTGTCATAGAACCTTGTTCTCGTAATCGTTTTACTCTGGCTCCAATTACAAAATCTATGTTTTCATAAATAATTGGTGCAACAATTTCTGTTAATTGCTCAGGGTAATCAGAATAATCTCCATCTAAAAACACAACAATATCTGGTTTGATATCCTGATTAGCGATATATTCCATTCCTTTTAAACAGGCAAAACCGTACCCTTTTCTGTTTTCTTTCAGAACAGTAGCGCCAGCATTTTTTGCATTTTCTTCAGTATTGTCTGTAGAATTGTTACTTATAACAATAACCTCATCGACAATAGCAGGAATGTCTTTAATAACATTAGCAATAGAATCTTGTTCGTTGTACGCAGGTATGATGACCTTAATTAGTTGACTCATTTGTGTAAATCGGACAAACCATTTTTCTTTTGTCCTGTTTTTTTGGTAAAAATACCAATATTTTGTGGGTTTATTATTTTTTAAAGGAACTTCTTTGGTTATTTCTACATTTTAATCGTAAAATTTCCAAGACCCATCTTTCTGATTACTTATGAGCCAATCTTCTTCTACATTTTATGATGTATTTTTTGAGGACTCAAAAAAGGAGAGTGTATAAAAATAAGGAAAACTAAAAGAGCCTTCGAAGTCTTATTTTTTGTTAATTAAATCCATTAAATCAACATTATTCCCAAGTAAAATTTCTGTAGGATTAATTCTTCCATCTTCAGGACCATTTTCTAATTTTAAAACACCTCTAGGACAAACAGCAGAACAGATTCCACAACCTACACAGCTAGAACGTACAATGTTTTCCCCTTTTTGTGCATATGCCCTAACGTCAATTCCTTGCTCACAATAAGTAGAACAATTTCCACAAGAAATACACTGTCCACCATTTGTAGTAATTCTAAATCTTGATTTAAAACGTTGCACAAAACCTAAATATGCAGCTAAAGGACAACCAAAACGACACCAAACACGGTTTCCGAAAATTGGATAAAACCCTGTGCCAATAACCCCTGCAAAAATAGAACCTATTAAAAAGCCATAAATGTCTTGAATTGTTTGTATTTTAATACCTAAAACTTGATCTGCACCATAAAAGAAAGTGTATAAGGCAAAACCTGTCATCACCAAAACAAAAATAAGCACAGCATGAATTATAATGCGTTCAAACCTCCATGAAAGCAAGGTCTTACTAGATAGTTGTCTATAAGGATCTCCTAACGTTTCTGCCAAGCCACCACAACCACAAACCCAAGAGCAATACCACCTTTTTCCGAAGAAATAGACCATTACAGGCACAACTACAACTGTTAGAACAATTCCCCATACTAAAATAAATAAACCAAAGCCGCCACTAGACAACAGTTCTTCTAAATTCCATTTGAAGAAAAAATCGTAATCTAAAGGAAATGCATTTTTAAAATCGTACCAAGGTTTTTCGAAACGAACTAAAATCTCCGGAATTAGAAAAGCAAATACAATTTGAAAGAATAAAACAGAGGTAGTTCTTAAAATTTGATATTTATTATGACGGTATTTTATATACATTCTCATCGCCATAACGGTCATAACGGTACAATACAGAAAGCCGTATAAAAACCATTGACTTGCTGGGTTTCCACTAATTGATATGCTAATAGGATCTACTAGATATACCCAGTTTACTATAAAATCTGGATAAAAATAAAGGAGTATATAAAAACTAACTAAAAAGAGAAACGCAAACCAACCAATCCAACCACGATTTGTAGCTGCGTTTAGAAAAATTCCGTTGTTTTTTATTCCCGGTTTTCCTAATAAAATTACATCTGGAACGATATACATAAGAGCACCAATAATACCAAATCCAAAAGTTAAAAACCAGAGCAAACCTGTGTTTTCAGTAGCAAATCCTTTCCCTGCTTTTTTAGCAAGCGTAAAACTTAAACTATGTGGTTTTCCAGAGATTTTATATTGATATTGTTCGCCTTTTTCACTCCAGTTCTTTTCAGCACTGTATTTTGCAATTAACGCATCATAATGTTTGTTTGATGCTTCAAAAGCATTTCTAACGTTGCTAGAGAACTCAAAAATATTTAAGTATTCCTCTGTAACGATTGCTTTTGTAAGTTCTACTTTGATTACCTCACTTTTATATCCTTTTTCTTGAATAAAAGTGTCTAATTCAGATTGAGTTAAACTAAAAGAGCCTGTGAATATAGATGCCGTAAAGATTGATAATCCTATTAAAAATACGATTATACCTGTTTGTTTTATAAGTTTCAAAATAATAATTTAGTGTTATGAGAGTTGATAGGATGAATTCTTTCTTAATATCTAATCCCTTTAAAGGGATTTACTAAAAATTCGTTTCCAGCTTTTCTTTTTCAATTGAATGTTTGTGCCATTTTCTGAATTGAATTTAGCTACAATTTCTTGTTCATGTAATTTGTAAAATTCAGGGTCAAAATTTGCGTCTGCTAAATGTTCTAAGACGTAATCTACGGTTCTTTTTTCGTTTAAGATACGATCAAAAAATTCATGTCGCATTCGAATTCCGAAGTTGTTAATACCAATAAATTCTCGTGTATTTTTATCATAATTTAAATGAATACATTTGGTTCCATCTATATGTTCCCAATAAAATCGTGCTTCATTTTCTCTGGTCTGTGCCCAAACCCAACCGTAGGTTTGATATTCTATATCAATAAATTTTGCTGAGTTAAACCAATGCCCAGGTTTGTATTCAATTTTATTTCCACAAATAGTTTGTGCAACAGTTTCTCCCATCATTCTTCCGGTATACCAAACAGCTTCAATCGGTCTTCTAGACCCAATCGCTTCATGTTGTTCTGCGCAATCTCCAATGGCATAAATATGTGTAAGATTGGTTTCTAAAAAGCGATTTACTTTTACTCCGCTACCAATTTCTAATTCAGAATTTTTAAGGAAATCTACATTTGGTGAAACACCAGCAGTTAACCCAACAACGGTACATTCAATTTCTTCTCCAGTTTCTGCAATGACTATTGATTTAACATTGCCAACGGCATCAGACTTAATCTCTTTTAAAGTAACACCCAGTCGCAAATCGATATGATTACTTATAATTTCTCTATTAATCATTTCAGATTCACCTTTTGGTAAAACACCATTCCAAAAACTTTGTTCTCTTACTAAAAAGGTAACCGGAATATTTCTACTATGTAGCATTTCTACCAATTCAATTCCAATTAGTCCACCACCAACAATTACAGCACGTTTACACCTTTTATTGTCTGGAGCATATTTTTCTAACTTCTCTAAATCTTGTTTGTGGTACATGCCCATAACACCATTTAAATCTTCTCCTGGCCAACCAAATTTGTTTGGCTTAGAGCCTGTTGCAATAATCAATTTATCATAACCTAATTTTTCACCATCACTAAATTCAATTTCATTTGAGCTTGAATTTACTTTTGAAACATATCCTTTTTTTAGGTTGATGCGGTTCTTTTTCCAAAACCAAGATTCATAAGGTTGTGTATGCTCAAATTTCAGATGTCCCATATACACATACATCAATGCCGTTCTAGAAAAGAAATAGTCAGTTTCTGCTGAAACAATGGTGATTTCTTTGTCCGAATTTTTTCTAATATGTCTTGCAGCTGTCACTCCAGAGATACCATTTCCTATAATAACAATGTGTTCCATAATTAGTTTGTTGGCTATTCTGTCGAGAGGGAAGTTACAAACTTAATAATGAAATTTAATTTAGAATGATTACAGATAGAAGCGGGTATTTTGCAATTGAGAATTAGAATAAAAAAAACGAAATATAAAAAACTGAAGTTAGAAGTTTTGTACAGTAAATTTATAAGAGGAGAGTCTGATAGTTTGGGACAGGGTTTTAACCTTGATTTAAAATATTTGTTGACAAAATAAGAGTAACTTAGAAGCCTTATGAAGATACATAAATGGCTTATTATCATAGCAATCATATTGCAGTCCTCTTTTGTGCAAAGTCAAAAGATAAATGGAATTAGTTTTGTTGCATCTCAAGTATCAATAGACGCAAAACATGTACGACCTATTTTAGCAGTTAATGGCAACTATGTTGCGTTAATGCCTTTTGGGTTTATCCGAGCATTAAAGAATCCTAATACAACATATAATTCAAAAAGACAATGGTTTGGAGAAACAAGAAAAGGCTTGGAGCAGTATGCGACTGAATTCAAGAAAAGTAATATAAAGGTAATGGTGAAACCTCAAATATGGGTTTCAAAAGGCTTGTATACCGGTTATATAGAAATGGATTCTGAAGAACATTGGAAAAGATTAGAAGATTCGTATGAGAAATTCATTTTAGAGTATGCTGATATTGCTGAGGCAATGAAAGCTGAAATTTTATGTATTGGAACAGAGTTAGAGAAGTTTGTAGTAAAAAGACCCAACTACTGGAGTCAGTTAATTTTAAAAATTAAAAAAGTTTATAAAGGAAAATTGACCTATGCCGCCAACTGGGATGAGTTTAAGAGAATTCCTTTTTGGAAACAACTAGACTATATTGGCGTTAATGCATATTTTCCTTTAAGCGATAAAAAAACGCCAACAATTGCAAAATTTGAAAAAGGTTGGCAACAGCATAAAATTGAAATTCAGAAAATTCAACAACAAAACAACAAGCCAATTCTGTTTACAGAATATGGGTATAGAAGTATTGACTTTACAGGAAAAAAACCTTGGGAGTTTAATCGAATAGAGGGTCGTGTGAATTTAGTTGCGCAAGAGAATGCAACGCAAGCTATTTACAATCAGTTTTGGAAAGAGGATTGGTTTGCTGGTGGATTTATTTGGAAATGGTTTCACAATCATGAAAAATCTGGAGGACAAAATAACAACAGATTTACACCTCAAAATAAACCAACTGAAAAGTTAATTAAAAAATTATACGGACTGCAGTAATACAGGAAAAATGTCTTTCTTCTCTAGAAGTTTTTCAAATGACTCAGAATTTGCATTAATTTGTTTGCTTTTTTTTTTCATAAAAAACGTTTATTTCACCATAAAAATAATGAAATAAACGTTTTAAAATAATTTAATGCAGCATATCTACTTAGCAACATCCACCGCCATCATAATGGAACGTAGAAGGAGAGAAAAAGATGTCGTCTCTTCCTAATGCCTCTAAAGCAGCTGCAGTTTTATCACAAATAGCCAACGGTTGGTTTTTCAATAAAACATGCCCAGCATTGTCATCAAAATAATCTTCGTCGCCATAATAAATGGCTGCTTTTCCTGTAAATATACAAGGTCCATCAGCAGGCATCGGATCTTTAATTGCGGCAACTTCAATCGATTCTATATAAATTAATTCGCCTGTTGGATAATTCTTAGGATCTAAAATTCTGTACGGCTTTCTAGCTCTGATTTCAATCGTTCCAAAACCAGCATTTGTTAACGCTTTTACGTAATCTGCAATGGTTAAACTTCCGCTTAAACACAAAGCACGTAAGCGTTCATCGTTACGTAATTCATCATTCATTGGTTGCTCACAAGTAGGATCACTCATTACCAAACGTCCATGAGGTTTTAAAACTCTGTGCATTTCTTCAATGGCTTTCTTTAAATCATCAGACTTAAAAATATTGAATAAACAGTTTTGAGCGGCAACATCAATAGAATTATCTTCAACTGGTAAATCCATTGCATTTCCTTTTCTTAAGTCCACAAAATCAGATTGAAACCACTCATTTTGCTCTTCAGCAATTTTAAAATTTTTACGTGATGCTTCTAGCATTTCATCAACAACATCCAATCCAATTACACCTCCTTTTTGACGATTAAAATAAGAGAATTGTAACAATTCCATTCCGCCACCAACACCAACATATAAAATTTTTGGATTGTTGGTTAAATCGCGTGCATGCACAGTAGAGCCACATCCGTAGTTCATTTCTTGCATTATTCTTGGAATTTTTAATCCTGGTAATTCCCAAATAGGATTTGTAGTACAGCACAAACCAACATCAGGAGTTAAGGCTGCTTCTTTATATACATTATGTGTAGTTTCTAGGTAACTCATTTTTTTATATTTCTGTCATTGTGAGGAAGTATGACGTGGCAATCTTTTGATGAGATTCCTTCACTTCGTTCGGAATGACGTTATATTATTTTAATTAATTCTTTAAATAAAGTAATCATTTTTGGTTCTGCTTTTCCAGCAATTGCAATGATCTCTGTAATATCTACTGGTTGTAAATTTTTAGGATCACATTCATCTGTCAATACAGAAATTGCGGCACAAGTTAACCCTAGCTGTTTGGCTACAATTACTTCTGGCACAGTGCTCATTCCCACTGCATCCGTTTCTAATATTTGTAGCATTCTATATTCTGCTCTTGTTTCTAATTGCGGACCAACAACACTTGTGTAAATTCCTTCGTGTAATTGTATGTCGTTTTGCAAAGCAATTGCTTTCAGTTGGTTGTTTATTTTTTTCGAATACGGTTCTAGCATGTCGGCGAAAATATTTCCAAAGTCGTTTGCGCCTTTAAAAGCAAGTGGAGAACCTCCTTGTAAATTGATGTGGTCATCAATCAACATCAAGTCTCCTTTTTTATACTTTAAATTGATGGCTCCAGCTGCATTAGAAATCAATAAAGTAGAAATCCCTAATTGATGCATCGTTCTAATTCCGTAGGTTACTTCCCAAAGATCATATCCTTCATATACATGAAAACGACCAGCCATTACCACTACTTTTTTTCCGGATAAGATTCCGTAAATTAACTTACCTGAATGAAACTCAACGGTTGCTTCTGGAAAATTTGGAATCTCTGAATACGCAATTTCTTTTTCGATTTCAATTTCATGAATGAGTTTTCCTAAACCAGTTCCTAAAACAATTCCGATTTCTGGAGCTATAATCCCAAATGATTTTAAAAAATCAATAGTTTCTTGTAGTTGTTGTTTTTTCATATTCATGCTGAACTTGTTTCAGTATCTTTTATTTCAGTAGTATTTTAGAAGCAATAATTTCTTGAATAGTTGGATTATTTTTATAGAAATCTGAAGCAATTAAATCTTCAAAAGTATCTATATCATTTAAAATTTCAATAAAGCTAACAGATTGCTGTTGTTCTTTTAATTGAGCCAAAGTTACAGCTAATAATTCTGATTGACTCCAAGGTTTATTTTCGAAAACAGCAGCATTCATTTTAGACATTCCAATTAAGTAATATCCGCCATCTTCAGCTGGTCCAAAAACAATATTATTATTTTGTAAACTTTCAAAACCAAATTCTATAATTTTTTTTGATATATTGGGTAAATCAGAACCAATCAAAATGACATTTTCATAACCTTCATCAAATCCATTTTGAAAAGCATGTTGCATTCTAATTCCTAAATCTTTACCTTCTTGAATAAACTTTTTATCGTTTTTCCATTTAGACGGAATAATTACATCAGAAAAATAAATATGTTTATCAGCTGCGATTTTAGATGTTGCTTTTTCCGTTATATCAACTAGTTCAGAATAAACTTTAAAAGCACCAACATCTCCAATGGTTTTAGCCAAACGTGTTTTTACGTTACCAAGAATACTATTCTTTACAAAAACAATTACTAAATTTTTATTCATAAACTTTTACTTCTTTATTTAACCATTTACTCTATTCTTAACGAAGCGCATGTGCTTTTTCTGTTGGATTATTTTATGAATCCACTATGAGATTTTGTTTAATTAATTTCAATAACTAATCATTGTTTACGCCACAACTCCTTGGCAACTGCTTCCTGCTCCTGCTGTACAGCCATAACAATGTTGGTTAATGATTATATCTCTATTTTGTAATAATTCTTCATTATACTCAGAGATGTGTTTTACATTTGAGTTTACTTTTAAATTTAACATCTGATTGAAATCACAATCGTATAAAAAGCCATCCCAACTTACAGAAATGGTATTGGTACACATTACATTTTCTAACGCTAACGGATTATAAGCTTCAACTAGGGCAAACATATAATCTTCATAATTATCAGAAGCGATCAAATAATCTAAAAACCTGCTAATTGGTAAATTAGTAATCGCAAATAAATTATGAAAATCAATATTAAACTCATTTTTCAGGGCCTTTTTAAAATCGTTTTCTAGCTCCATTTGATCTCCAGGTAAAAAAGCGCCTGATGGATTGTATACTAAATCTAATTTTAAATCAGAGTCTTCCATTCCATAGCCAACATCGTTAAGCCTTTTTAATGCTTCGATAGACTTGTCAAAAACCCCATCACCTCGTTGTTTGTCAGTTTTTCCACGAGTCCAATGTGGCATCGAAGAAACAACATGAATAGTGTGCTTTTTAAAGAACTCTGGTAAATCGTAGTACTTTTTATTCGCTTTAATAATTGTTAAGTTAGAGCGAACAATAAAATCTTTAATTCCGGCTTTGGATGCTTCTTCTACAAACCATCTAAAATTCGGATTCATTTCTGGAGCACCTCCAGTTAAATCTAAGGTGTGAGCTTCTGTTTTTTTAATGACATCCAAACACTGATTCATGGTTTCAATTGTCATGATCTCTTTTCTGTCTGGGCCAGCATCAACGTGGCAATGTGCGCAAACTTGATTACACATGTATCCCAAATTGATTTGTAAAATCTCTAATTTTTTAGGACGTAAAGGAAACTGATTTGTTTCTTTTATTTTATTAGCAAAGGTTGGTAATTCGTCTTTGAAAATTCCGTTTGATAGAATTTCTAATTGACGTTCTGTATTTGCTAAATCGTTATTTCTTGCTTGAAGAGATTTTTTCATGCTGAACTTGTTTCAGTATCTTTTTTTAAGCTGAACTTATTTCAGCTTCTCATAATTAATTATCTGTTTTGAATACTTCTTTTCTGTTTTCTTCAGGAACTCATTTTGTCTAATAAATGTCACACTGAGCTTGTCGAAGTATTTTTTGATGATTTCTTTTTAGATACCAACTTTCGTTGGTACAAGCGATTTCTAAAATTTTGCTAAGAAAGCAAAATTAGAGCCTGCTTACATCTCCAGCTTATTAACTTTATTCATCATCTGAACTCCATGAACTAGTGTTGCGCCACTTTTTATAGCAGCACCAACATGAATAGCCTCCATCATTTCGTTTTTGGTAATTCCGCGTTGTAAACCATCTTTTGTTTATGCATCAATGCAATACGGACATTGTTCTGTGTGTGATACTGCTAATGCTATTAAAGATTTTTCTCTGGCGGTTAAAGCACCTTCTTCAAATACTTTTCCGTAATAATCAAAGAACTTGTTTCCTAGTTCTTCACTCCATTCTGTAATTTTTCCAAACTTTCTTAAATCTGCTGGATCGTAATATGTTTTTGACATGTTGTCTTCTTTTTTAGTTGTTGCTTCAAGTAAATTTTCGAAATAAAATTACGAAAAATTGTACCGAGAAGCTTCTTATTTTTTAAAATATCTCGATACTAATTTCAATGTTAAAATTGAAATTCACACAATCAGAGAAATGCTTATTTTCCATTCAAACTTCAGTTGTTTCCTTCTAGTTTGTTTTTGATGAAAATTTAGACGAAGCTTTTTTGCTTTGTTTACAAAGAAAACGTTAAAAGATTAATCGGTGATTTCTTCTCCAATTTTTAAGTTAAATTTCTTTCTAAACCAAAAGACAATTAGATACAAAATTGGAGTATCTAAAGCCGCAAGAATCACTTTGAATAAGAATCCGCTAATTAATAAACCTGTAAATATCTCCCAAGGTAAAACGTTGAAAGAACACAATAAAAATAAAACAGTAAAGGTATCTATAAATTGTGATGAAAATGTTGAGAAATTATTACGCAACCATAAATGCTTTCCGTTCGTTTTCTTTTTCCAAAAATGAAAAATACGAATGTCAATAAATTGCGCAGCTAAATAGGCTAACATCGATGCCAAAATAGCTAAAGGAGATAATCCAAAAACGCTAGAAAAAGTTTCATTATCTATAGGAGAGCTAGCAATTGCTGGAGTTGAATTAGAAATTAAAATAATCAACATAGAAAAAAAGGATGCGAAAATCCCTGCTATAACTACTTGATTTGCTTTTTTCTTTCCGTAGATTTCAGCTAAAATATCCGTAATTAAAAAGGTTATTGGATAGGGTAAAATTCCTACAGAAATCTCAAATCGATATATTCCAAAAGGTTCCCAATAAAAAAATTTTTGAAATATTAAATTCGAAGTTACTAATGAAGCGATAAATAATGCCGCTAAAATCAAATAAATTAATTGCGCAGAAGATTTTTGTTGGTTGGTCATAGAACGAAAGTAAGAATTTAGTTTGATTTTAAAAATTTGTATGTTTGTAGCATCAAACAAATACCAAACAAATAACAACAAATGAAAGCATATATTTTTCCTGGTCAAGGAGCACAATTTACAGGAATGGGATTGGATTTATACGAAAAATCAACGTTAGCACAAGAACTTTTTAAAAAAGCGAATAAAATTTTAGGCTTTGCCATAACAGACATAATGTTTAAAGGAACTGCAGAACAATTAAAACAAACTAAAGTTACACAGCCAGCCATTTTTTTACATTCTGTGATTTTAGCAAAAGTATTAGGAGATTCTTTTAAACCAGAAATGGTTGCAGGGCATTCTTTAGGAGAGTTATCTGCGTTAGTTGTTAACGGAGTTTTATCTTTTGAAGATGGATTGACATTGGTTTCTAAACGTGCTTTGGCAATGCAAAAAGCTTGTGAAATTGCACCCTCTACAATGGCAGCGGTTATAGGTTTAGAAGATGCACTTGTTGAAGAAGTTTGTGCCGAAATTGATGGAGTAGTAGTCGCAGCAAATTATAATTGCCCAGGGCAATTAGTAATTTCTGGAGAAACTAAAGCTGTAGAAAAAGCGTGTGAAATATTAAAAGAAAAAGGTGCGAAAATGGCAATTATTTTACCTGTTGGTGGCGCATTTCATTCACCAATGATGGAGCCAGCAAGAGAAGAATTGGCAGCTGCAATTGAAGCAACAACTTTTAGCAAACCAACTTGTCCTGTTTATCAAAATGTTACAGCAAGTGCAGTTACAAATCCGGATGAAATTAAGAAAAACTTAATGGCACAATTAACTGCTCCAGTAAGATGGACACAATCTATTCAATCAATGATTACTGATGGAGCAACTGAATTTATTGAAGTTGGACCAGGAAAAGTATTACAAGGTTTAATGCGTAAAATTGATAGAAGTGTTGCTGCAAGTGGAGCAAGTTTAGAATAGCTTAAGGGAGTTAATAATATTAAAAATCTAAAAAAACCACTCAATTTGAGTGGTTTTTTTAGATTTTTATTTAGAAAGAACGCATTCTTCGCAATCTTTAATTTCACCATAATACGTTTCTCTGTATTTGTGAAGAGTTTCTAAAGGAATAATGTTTAAAAACACCTTTTTAATGTATGTTACTCTTGTGTGTAGCTTTCCCATTTTTGGAGTAAATCTTTTTTCTAAACGGGTTTTTCTTTTAATTTTAATCAGTTTCATCATATCTTTTATCATTAAATTAATACGGTGTAAAGATAAGGAATTGTTTGAGCTAAGACAATAAATAAATGTTAAAACATTAATTTTCAGCTAATTAATATTGTATTGAAAATGATAACACCTAATTTTTAAGGATATGCTAATTATATTCACTATTGATTAAATATTTCTAATATGAAAAAGGTAAAATTTAACTAAAAAGTCATTAAAAAAAGCTAAAAATTACCAAAAAGTGACTTATAAGGGCAAAAAAATGATAAAAAATTGTTTTTTAGAATAAATTACAATTTACTAAAACCATTTCTTTTTTCTAAAATAATACAACATTCCAATTGCTGTAATTAGCATTGCTCCCAACATAATAAAGTAACTGTATTTATAATGCAATTCTGGCAAAAAGTCAAAGTTAGTTCCGTAAATACCAGCAATAAATGTAAGCGGAATAAATACCACAGAAAATACGGTTAAGAATTTCATGATATCGTTTAATTTAGTGCTAATTGTTGTGTGATAAATATTTAACTGATCAGATAAAATTTCTCTATAACTATCAGAGATTTCTATTGCATGATTGATGTTATTCTGTAATTCTTTAAAATGAACATGGTTTTTACTATTGATAAAATCAGAATCTATTTTGGTTAAATTAAGAAGCATTTCTCTGGCAGGTAAAATATTTTTTCTTAAATAATTCAACTCCTTTTTGTGAGTATTTATAGTTTCAAGAATAGATTTACCTGGATTTTGTAATAACTCTTCTTCTAAGTTTTCAATCCTGTCTCCAAGAATGCTTAAAGTATAGATGTAATTATCAATAACAACATCTAGCAAAGCAAATAGTAAATAATCTGGGCCAGAACTTGTTATTCTCGGTTTCTGATTGCGAATGTGATTTCTTACAGGTTCAAAAACATCACCTCTTTTTTCTTGAAAAGAAATTAATATAGATTTGGTAATAATTAAACTCAGGTTTTCAAAAGAAATTAAATTAGATTCACCGTTTATTTGCAGCATTTTTATAGACAAAAATAGGCAATTGTTATTTTCTTGTACTTTAGGTCTAACATTGGTGTTCATTACATCAGCAATAATAAAATTATCAAACTGAAAACCTTCTGCAATTTGTTGCATTACAGATGCATTATCAATTCCATCAACATTAAACCACGTTGTAGATTTTTTTTCTTGATATGCTAAAGCTTCTTGAACAGAGTTAATTGGAATTTCTTCTGAGTAATTTTTATCATAATCGATAATTCTTAGAACAGTATTTTCTGTCTTTTTTTTACCAATAAATATGAAATCGTCCGGAGACACTCCGATTTCTTTTTGACTCTTTTTAATAAATCTAGCCATGAAAAAAGCAATTTTATAATCTATGAATTATGTTTAATATCTGAAAGGTATATTTTTTTATTTAAAAAGAACAATTAAGATTGTTGTTTTAATTGCCACTTCCAAGCAGAATCCAATGCTTCATCAAGTGTTTTTTCTGTTTTCCAATTCAGTTCTTTGTTGGCAATTGTAGTATCTGCGTAAGCAGCAGTAATATCTCCTTCACGTCTTCCAACAATTTTATATTTTAATTTTATTCCAGAAATTTTCTCAAAAGAGGTAATCACTTCTAAAATAGAACTTCCTTTTCCTGTACCAACATTAAAAAACTCAAAACGCGTTTTATTTTTCTTGTTGATTAATCGTTGTAAAGCAGCAATATGCGCTTTTGCTAAATCTACAACATGAATATAATCACGAACAGCTGTGCCATCTTTTGTTGGGTAATCGTCTCCGAAAACTGATAATTCTTTTCTGATGCCTGCTGCAGTTTGTGTAATAAACGGAATTAAATTTTGTGGAATTCCTAAAGGGATTTCGCCAATTTTTATGCTATCATGTCCACCAATCGGATTGAAATATCGCAAGGCAATTGCGTTTAAATTATATGCTTTACAACTGTCCTTTATGATTTCTTCACCAATTTGTTTGGTGTTTCCGTACGGAGATTCTGCCGGTTTTGTTGGCGCACTTTCTGTAATTGGCAATTCATCTGCTTGACCATAAACTGTACATGAAGAACTGAAAATAAAATTATCGAGATTTCTATTTTTTATTTCTTGTAATAAATACACTAAAGAGCCAATATTGTTTTCGTAGTAATCTAATGGTTGATGAACGCTTTCTCCAACTGCTTTAAATGCAGCAAAGTGAATAATTCCATCAATTGAATTGTTTTCGAAAAAAGATATTACATCCTTTTTAATACGTAAATTGAGTTGATGAAATTCAGGTTTTATCCCTGTGATAGAAGTAATGCTGTCTAAAACATCTATAGATGAATTTGATAAATCATCAATAATTATAACCTTAAAACCTGAGTTTTGTAATTCTACTACGGTGTGAGAACCAATAAAACCTAAACCACCAGTTACTAATATTTTTTTCATTTCTTTATTTTTAGTGTCATTCCTCCTTGCAATAACATCTCAGTCACTTTGTTATTTTATTCTACAAAATCTAAAATTGTTTTGGTGATAAATTCTAGTTGGTCTTTTTCTAATTCTGTGTGCATTGGTAAAGAAATTACTGTTTTTATTAATTGATTTGTAACAGGAAAATCACTTTCATTATAACGTTTGTCGGCATACGCTTTTTGTGCATGCAAAGGAACAGGGTAGTAAATGGCATTCGGAATATCATTTTCTAATAAATGCTTGTGTAATTCATTACGCTTTCCATTTGTAATTTGCAATGTATATTGATGAAAAACATGGCAATTACAAGTATCACAAATAGCACCACAAGATTTAGTTGTTGGTGTTACAATATTTGAATTATTTGCAAACGCATTGTTATAAAAACGAGCAGCATTTCTTCTCGCTTTGCAATACGAATCTAATAATGGTAATTTTGCTTTTAAAACTCCAGCTTGAATAGAATCTAAACGAGAATTTACACCAATAACATCATGATAATAACGTGTGTACATTCCGTGATTTACAATTCCTCTTAAAGTATGAGCAAGGGCATCATCATTTGTGAAAATTGCACCGCCATCACCATAACATCCTAAGTTTTTTGAAGGAAAAAAAGATGTTGTTCCAACATCTCCAATTGTTCCAGCTTTTTGTTTAGTTCCGTTTTTAAAAGTGTAATCTGCTCCAATTGCTTGTGCATTATCTTCAATTACAAATAAGTTGTGTTCTTTAGCAATCTCTAAAATTGCTTCCATATTTGCAACTTGACCAAATAAATGAACAGGAACAATCGCTTTTGTTTTTGGTGTAATTGCTTTTTTTAGTGCTTCAATATCAATATTAAAAGTATCAGCTTCAACATCAACCAAAACAGGCGTTAATTTTAATAACGCAATAACCTCGACAGTCGCAGCAAAAGTGAAATCTGCAGTAATCACTTCATCACCTTGTTCTAAACCTAAACCCATCATTGCAATTTGTAAAGCGTCTGTTCCGTTTGCACACGGAATTACATGTTTTACACCTAAATATTTTTCTAAATCTGCTTGAAATTGATGAACCAAAGGGCCATTAATATAAGCTGTAGAATTTAAAACTTCTTGTATAGAAGCATCTACAGTATTTTTAATTTTAGCATATTGACTTTGCAAGTCAACCATTTGAATTTTTTTCATCTTTTTTATTTTATACAATGAGAACAAAAGTACAAAATTCTACGTGTTTAAGGTAGATTCTTTTTTGATTGATTTTTCTATTATCTTTGAAAAAATTCTAATTCAATTTCATGAAAATTTTTAAAAAAGCAGTAAAAGTTTTAGTAGCATTAATCATTTTAATTTTTGTTGGACTTTGGTTATTTAGCAAAACTTTATATCCAACGTATAATGGAAAATTAGATTTGGCTAATATTTCTGACGAAGTTATTGTGTATTATGACGAAATTGGTGTACCACATATCAACGCTCAAAATCAAAAAGACGCTTTTACCGCTTTGGGTTATGTGCATGCGCAAGATAGATTGTGGCAAATGGAATTGATTCGAAGAATTGCAGCAGGAAGATTGGCGGAAATTTTCGGAAAAGAATTGATAAAAACAGATAAATTTTTCTCTGGATTAGGAATTGAAGAAGCATCAGCCAACACCATAAAAAACCTAGATAAAAATTCTGAAGCTTATAAATTAACGATGGCGTATTTAGACGGAATTAATCAGTTTATGGCAGATGGACCCACACCAATTGAGTTTTATTTAGCTAGGGTTGATAAAGAAAAATACACACTTAAAGATGTATATAATGTATTTGGTTATATGGCGTTTAGTTTTGCTGCAGCTCATAAAACAGATCCAATGCTAAATGAAGTAAAAGAGAAACTAGGCGCAGCTTATTTTAACGAAATCAGTTTATCTAATGTTAAAAATACCGAGTTAATTAAAAACGAAAAGCAACCGATCTTAACAGCAGGTGTTGCTTCTGCAATGCAAGATTTATATAAAAATTTACCTTTAGCTCCATTTATTGGAAGTAATTCTTGGGTAATAGGAGCTGATAAAACCAAAAATGGACGTGTAATTTTCGCAAACGATCCTCATATTGGTTTTGCGCAACCATCTGTTTGGTATCAATCGCATATTAAAACTCCAGATTACGAAATGTATGGATTTAACTTGGCGCTTTCTCCTTTTTCTTTAATCGGCCATAATAGAGAATATGCATATGGAATGACAATGTTTGAGAATGACGATGTCGATTTTTATTACGAAAAAAACAATCCAAGCAATCCAAATGAATACCTAACAAAAAGCGGTTTTAAAACCTATAATGTTATTGAAAAAAGAATAAAAGTGAAAGGCGAAAAAGATTCTGTGTATCAAATTAAAGTGAGCATTCATGGGCCGATTATGAATGATTTAATTGATCATATTAATGAAGAAAGACCAATGGCAATGCAATGGATTTACACCAAATTAAATAATGAATTGTTAGAGGTTGGTTACGATTTATCTCATTCTAATTCGTTGGCAAAATTTAAAAAAGGAGCACGAAGATTACATGCGCCAGGATTAAATATGATGTATGGAGATGCAAAAAATAACATCGCTTGGTTTGCTTCAGGAAAACTGTATAAATATCGAGAAGGAGTAAATAGAAAAACGATTTTAGAGGGTGCTTCAGGAAAAGATGAAATTGAAGAATATTTCGATTTTGAAGAAAATCCGCAAGCTATAAATCCGAGTATTAATTACGTGTATTCGGCAAATAATCAACCAGATTCTATAAAAGGCGGTTTATATCCAGGCTATTATTTACCAGAAGATAGAGCCAAAAGAATTGTTGGGTTCTTAGAGACTAAAAATGATTTTACAAAAGAAGATGTTGCTAAGATGATGTACGATGTTACTTCCGCAACAGTGTCAGCCAATATCGCAAATTTATCTACCGGAATCGATAAAAAGAACTTAACTCCAAGTGAAAAATTAAGCTTAGATTATTTAAGGAAGTGGAATGGTTTTTACGGAAGAAAAGAAATAGCACCAACGATTTACAATCGATTTATTTATGAAGTTTTAGTAGCAACATATAAAGATGAAATGGGTAAAAGTTTCAATCAATTTATAAATACGCCATATCAAGATAAAGCGTTTTCAGAGCAAATTGTAAGAGAAGAATCTGTTTGGTGGGATAATGTTAAAACTGTAAATACAAAAGAAACAAGAACAGATATTATTACTAATTCATATAAAAAAGCCATTGCGTTTTTAGGAAATCAATTAGGAGAAAATTTACAAGATTGGACTTGGGATCGTGTTATTTCTGTAGAATATCCACATGCTTTAGGAAAAGTTGCAGCGTTACGTAAATATTTTAATGTTGGTCCTTTTAAAACGAGAGGAGGAAATGAAGTGATTAACAATCAGATTTTTAATTTAGATAGTACAGGGGTTTATAAAATTACTGCCGGACCATCTACACGTAGAATTGTAGATTTTTCTGATGTAGAAAATAGCTTAGGAATTTTACCAACAGGGCAATCTGGAAATGTATTTAGTGATCATTATAAAGACCAAGCTCAGAAATATATTGATGGCGAATTTGTAAAAATGAAACTAAATCAAAAAGAGATTAAAGCTTCTGAAAATGTGTTGATTTTTAAACCGAAGAAGTAGTTGTTTACCGTCATTTCGAGGAGGAACGACGAAGCAATCTGCCAGTTAAAAAGTATAATCATCAAGTAGAGGAACGAAGCAATCTGTAATTTATGAAACAATCGTATGTTTATTTTCTAACTAATAAAAACAATACGGTAATTTATATAGGAGTAACAAGTAACCTCTTAAAGCGAATTTATCAACATAAAATAAAAGAATATAAAGGTTTTGCATCAAAATATAATTGTGATAAATTAATTTATTTTGAAGAGTTTTCTGATATGAATGATGCTATAAACAGAGAAAAACAACTGAAAGCTGGAAATAGAAAACAAAAAGAGGATTTAGTAAATAAGGAAAACCCAAATTGGGGTGATTTAAGTGAAGGTTGGTTGTTTCAATTTGATTAATTATTGTGGTTAGTTTCGATTCGTCATTGCGAGTTTACGAAGCAATCTCATAAAAATTAACAGATTGCTTCGTTCCTCGCAATTGCGAAGTTTACTTTTTTGTAAACTGTGGCAATCTCATAATTAGAAACAGATTGCTTCGTTCCTCGCAATGACGCTCATTTATATTGGTAATAAAAAGGATGCTACTTCAATCAAGGCAAACCTATTTATAAAGTTGTTTCTTTAACTTAAAACACCCCTTATATTAATTTTTAAAAGCTTTTTTGACGACATATTTTTAATTTTTGTAAGAATTCAAATTGTATGTAGCAAAAAAACGTCTAAAGAACGAAAGTGGTCTGGACGTGATTACGGAGTACAATGCTAAAATTCAAAAAAATTAAAATAAGTCTAGCTTTTTTATTGAAGCCTGTGCTGAACTTGATTCAGTATTCATCAATGGAACAGAACAATAAAAGAAAAGAACAAAAAAATTCTTATTCATTCTACTTCCTAAATTTCGGAAACAAAGTCGAATTAATTACCTTTACAAAATAACATCACAACAACAAACAAATGAACAAGTTAATTGCACCTTCAATTTTAGCGGCAGATTTTGCCAATTTACAACGCGATATAGAAATGGTAAACAATAGCGAAGCAGATTGGTTTCATATTGACATTATGGATGGCGTTTTTGTCCCAAACATTTCTTTTGGAATGCCAGTTTTAAAAGCAATTTCTAAACACGCTACAAAAACAATCGATGTACATTTAATGATTGTAGATCCAGATAGGTATATTACAACTTTTGCAGAGTTAGGAGCTGATATTTTAACTGTTCATCACGAAGCTTGTACACATTTGCACAGAACTATTCAAGCAATAAAAGCAGCAGGAATGAAAGCTGGAGTTGCATTAAATCCTCATACACCAATTGCGGTTTTAGAAGATGTCATTGCAGATTTAGATTTGGTGTGTATTATGAGTGTAAATCCTGGTTTTGGAGGACAATCTTTTATTGAAAATACATATAAAAAAGTAAGCCAATTAAAACAATTAATTGAGTTCTCAGAATCTAATTGTCAAATAGAAATTGATGGTGGTGTAACAGATCAAAATGCAAATGCTTTGGTAGAAGCTGGAGCTGATGTATTAGTTGCTGGTAGTTTTGTTTTTAAGAGTGAAGATCCAATAGCAACAATTGCAAATTTAAAAGCAATCTAATTTTATAAAATAATTTTTGTGTACATTCTGTAATACAGATTTTCAATTCTCTTGAATTATAAAACAAAAAAGCAAGCTTTGATAAAGCTTGCTTTTTTTATTAAGTGACCTTGACTGGCAAAAGTTCAAACTTTTTGGAAGGATTAAACTCTATTATTAATTATAATAGCTCAAAAAAATATTCCCAGAAATAAAAAATTATTCTTGGGAATAAATAGAGACCGTTGCAGGAGGTGATGCAAATCAATTGGATACTCCTACAGGTGTTTTTGTAAATACTACTGGCAGTGTTTATATCGCAGACACAAACAACCACCGAATCCAAAGGTGGGCGCCAGGCGCTACAAAGGGTATAACGGTAGCTGGAGGTCATGGACAAGGCGATGCTGACAATCAATTGAATACTCCTACAGGTGTTTTTGTAAATGCTACTGGTAGTGTGTATATTGCAGACAAAGTCAATCACCGAATCCAAAAATACTACTATACCCCAGAAATTACCATTGCAGCAGGTGAAACTACAGGTAGTATACAGGTTACCGGTCTAAAAGATACTTCAGGCGGTGATTACAATAATGACGATGACGGTGATGAAATCATTGAACTTACACCAATTACGGCGAAAAATGCAACGTTGCCTGCAGTAGTAACAACTACCATTGCGATAACTATTTCTGATGACTCAAGCCTTCATGATGATGATGTCGTGATGAATGATGCAGACATTGTGTTAGCATATCCGAATCCGAGTACTGGTATTTTTGAAATCGCAGTGCCTATTTCAGAGAAGGAAGTCATTATTTCTATTTACACTATTTATGGACAGCTAATTTCAAAAAGAACCTATCCTGTTGTTTATGGAAAAG
>JBDNGO010000046.1:0-3486 GCA_041689245.1 Flavobacteriaceae bacterium
TATATATTATGCAGATTTACCTGCTTTTCTTCTTAATTGTTCTCCTACAAATTTAACTCCTTTACCTTTGTATGGCTCTGGTGCACGGAAAGAACGAATCTTTGCGGCAATTTGACCAACTAGTTGTTTATCATAAGAAGTTAATTTAACGACTGGGTTTTTTCCTTTTTCTGAAACTGTTTCTACCTTAACTTCTGGAGCTAATTCTAAAACAATATTATGAGAAAAACCTAATGCTAAATCTAATTTTTGTCCTTGGTTTGAAGCTCTATAACCTACACCAACTAATTCTAAATCTTTAGTCCAACCTTTACTTACACCTTCAATCATATTAAATACTAATGATCTATATAATCCGTGTGCAGCTTTATGAGGTTTACTATCTGATGGTCTGTTTAATATAACAGTATCTCCTTCTATTCTTACAGTAATATCGCCAGAAACCTCTTGAGTTAATTCTCCTAATTTTCCTTTTACCGTTACTACATTTCCATCGATGTTTAATTCAACTCCGGCTGGAATGCTTATTGGGTTTTTTCCTATTCTTGACATCTTACTATAGTATTAATAAACGTAACAAATTACTTCTCCTCCAACATTTTCTTGACGTGCTTTCTTGTTAGTCATCACACCTTTAGATGTTGAAACGATTGCAATACCAAGACCGTTTAATACTCTAGGCATTTCTAAAGCGTTAACGTATTTACGTAAACCTGGTGTACTGATTCGTTCTAGTTTTCTAATTACTGATTCTTTTGTTTCTCTGTCGTACTTTAAAGCTATTTTGATTGTTCCTTGAACTGATTCGTCATTGAACTGGTAGCTTAAAATATACCCTTGGTCAAACAAAATTTTTGTTATTTCCTTCTTCAAGTTTGAAGCTGGAATTTCTACAACTCTGTGTCCTGCTGCGATTGCATTTCTAACTCTTGTTAAAAAATCCGCGATTGGATCTGTATACATATTTATTTAAAATTGCGATTTTGGTTTTTAATTACCTCTATTTATGCTGCAAATTACTCTGCGATAATTAAACCTGAAATCAGTTAATGTTTATTTACTCGAAAAAAATAGAGCGTGCAAATGTACACAATCTATCTTAATATCTAGAGTTCTTTTACGATTTTACCAACTTGCTTTTCTAACACCTGGTATCAACCCTTGATTTGCCATTTCACGGAACGTTACACGTGATAAGCCGAATTGACGCATATACCCTTTTGGTCTTCCTGTTAGCTTACATCTGTTGTGCATTCTAACTGGAGAAGCGTTTTTAGGTAACTTCTGTAATGCTTCGTAATCTCCAGCTTCTTTCAAAGCTTTTCTTTTCTCAGCATATTTAGCTACTGTTTTTGCTCTTTTTACCTCACGGGCTTTCATTGATTCTTTAGCCATGTCTTAATTTTTTTTAAATGGTAAACCTAATTCTCCTAATAATGATTTTGCTTCTTTATCGGTAGCTGCAGAAGTTACAAAAGTAATATCCATTCCACCAATTTTATTCACTTTATCAATATTAATTTCTGGATAGATAATTTGTTCAGTGATTCCTAAATTATAATTACCTCTACCATCAAAACCATTTGCTTTGACACCATTAAAATCTCTTACACGTGGTATAGATGCGGTAACCAATCTATCTAAAAATTCGTACATTTTTTCTCCTCTTAACGTAACTTTTACACCTATTGGCATTCCTTTACGTAGTTTGAAGTTTGCAACATCTTTTTTAGATAAAGTAGCAATTGCTTTTTGTCCTGTAATTGTAGTTAACTCTTCAAGAGCATAATCTATCAACTTCTTATCTGCTATAGCAGCTCCAACACCTTTACTAATTACAATTTTTTGTAATTTAGGCACTTGCATTATATTGCTATAACCAAATTCTTCTGTAAGAGCACTTACTACTCGGCTCTTATATTCTGCTTTTAATCTTGGTACGTAACTCATGATTATATTGCTTTTTTACTTTTCTTTGAGATTCTAATTTTAGTATCTCCTTCTACTGTATATCCAACTCTTACAGCTTTACCATTTTCTACTAACGATAAGTTAGAGATATGAATTGAAGCTTCTTTCTTTACAATTCCTCCTTGTGGACTTTGAGCACTAGGTTTTGTGTGTTTTGAAATCATATTAACACCTTCTACAATAGCTCTGTTTTTATCTCTAAGGATTTGTAAAACTTTTCCTTCTGATCCTTTATGGTCTCCTGCGATTACTGTAACAGTATCTCCTGATTTGATTTTAAACTTTGTCATCGTCTTATCTCTTTTAAAGCACTTCAGGTGCTAATGATACTATTTTCATGAATTGTTTCTCACGAAGTTCACGAGCAACTGGTCCAAATACACGTGTTCCTCTCATTTCCTCTGTAGGATTTAAAAGTACGCAAGCATTATCATCAAATCTGATGTAAGATCCGTCTTTACGTCTAACTTCTTTCTTTGTACGAACAACTACTGCTCTAGAAACTTGACCTTTCTTTACAGTACCGTTTGGTGTTGCTGTTTTAACTGTAACAACAATTTTATCTCCAACGCTAGCGTAACGCTTTCTTGTTCCTCCTAAAACGCGAATTACTAAAACTTCTTTAGCTCCAGTATTATCTGCTACTTTTAATCTTGATTCTGTCTGTAACATATTATTTAGCTCTTTCTAGGATTTCTACTAATCTCCAACGTTTAGATTTACTTAAAGGTCTTGTTTCCATGATCTTTACAGTATCTCCAACATTACAATCGTTTGTCTCATCGTGTGCAACATACTTCTTCGTTTTTAAAACGAACTTTCCATACATTGGGTGTTTTGTTCTTTTTACCTCAGAAACAACAATAGATTTTTCCATTTTGTTACTAGATACTACACCAATTCTCTCTTTTCTAAGATTTCTTTTTTCCATCTTTAAAACTGACTACTAATTATTGTAAATCTCTTTTTGTTAACTCTGTAGCAATTCTTGCAACAGATTTTCTTAAGGCTCTTAACTGTATTGGATTTTCCAACGGAGAAATCGCGTGAGCCATTTTTAAATCAGTATAGTTTTTTTTCAACGTACTAAGATTTTCTTGTAAATCTACTGTTGATAATTCTTTAATTTCTGACTGTTTCATTTTCTTATCGAATTAAGCGTTATCAAAATCTCGTGCGATTATAAATTTAGTTTTTACTGGAAGTTTTTGAGCGGCTAAACGCAATGCTTCTTTAGCAACGTTAATTGGCACACCACCAACTTCAAATAAAATTCTTCCTGGCTTTATAACAGCTACGAAATATTCTGGAGCTCCTTTACCTTTACCCATACGTACTTCTAATGGTTTTTTGGTAATAGGCTTGTCTGGAAATATTTTAATCCATAACTGACCTTCTCTTTTCATATGACGAGTTGCCGCAATACGAGCTGCTTCTATCTGACGAGATGTAAGTAAATTCTGATCTAAAGATTTAATTCCAAACATTCCGTTTGAAAGTTGAGTCCCTCTACCA
>JBDNGO010000047.1:0-49116 GCA_041689245.1 Flavobacteriaceae bacterium
GTCTTTCCTTGCTCTATTGCTTGTACAACTTCTAATTTAAAAGACATCGAATAGTCTTTTTGGGTTCGCTTAATGTAGCGTGCTTCTTGTGATTTTTCCATTAGGATACTTTTTGTGTATCGCTATTTCAGGACGGGACAGGGCAAGAAATAAAAAACCTCATCAGTTCCTGAAATAAATTCAGCATAAATGATGAGGTTTTTTAATCTAAAATGTATTAAGATGCTTATTCATCTAAACCCCCTTTTCTCTGAGGAGAACGTGGTTTTGGCCAATCACTTTGCTTTCCTGTGCTTGGGTTAATAGGCATTACAATTTTTTCTTTAGAAGTTCTATTAGGATCTTCACTTGCCATATACGTTAAAATAGCTGTTAAAATTGCATTGCTTCTTACATCATCAAAAACAATTTTATCATACGTATCTCTGTTTGTGTGCCAAGTATAATTCGAATAAGACCAACTTAAAGAACTTAAACTAAACGCTGGTGCACCAGCAGCTAAGAAAGAAGCATTGTCTGAACCACCACTACTTGGAGCTCCTGGAAAATTTGTTTTAATGTGTTTTGTAATATCTATTGGCACTGCAGATAACCATCTTGATAAATAATCATAAGAATGTAAAAATCCTGCTCCAGAAAGATTTACAACCCTACCTGTTCCGTTATCTTGATTAAAAGAAGCTTGAATGTTTTTTACGATTTCTGGATGATCTTCAACAAAAGCTCTAGAACCATTTAATCCTTGTTCTTCACTTCCCCAATGACCAACTATAATTGTTCTCTTTGGGTTTGGATACATTTTCTTTAAAATACGCATTGCTTCCATCATTACTAAAGTTCCTGTTCCATTATCAGTTGCTCCTGTTCCTCCGTCCCAAGAATCAAAATGTGCAGAAAGCACAATATATTCATTCGGAAATTCTATTCCTTTAATTTCTGCGAGAGTATTAAAGGTACCTACTTCTCCTAATTCTTTTGATTTAGCAACAATATCAATTCTTGGCTTGCTTCCATGTTCTGCTAATCTGTATAACATCCCGTAATCTTCTAATTCCATATCAATAGTTGGAATCTCTTTGGTTCTAGAACTAAAAATTTTGTTTACTCCAAATCCTTTAGACCAGTTAGAAGCAACTAATCCTGCTGCTCCAGCTTTTTCTAATTCAGCGATAATAGTTCTTGAGTTAAATCCTGTATTACCAATATTTTGAGCCCAATCTTTTGACTCTTCTGAACGTTCATTTTTCATTTTTTCAAATGATTCTGGCGTAGCAAACTCTTCCCAGTTATAGTCTGGTCTTCCTGTTGGTTGCTTCATTGAAATCAACACAATTTTCCCTTTTATCGTTTTTAACCAACCTTGAAACGCTTCATTGTCAGAAATTTTAGGAATAATTATCACTTCTCCAGAAACTCCTTTATTAGAAGTACTTGGGTTCCATGCTAATTGTGTTGCGTTTAAACTTTGTACTCTTGGATACGTCATATCTACATGCGTAATTCCGCGTTCCCATCCGCGCCATTCTCCCCACTTTTCATTTCTTGCAGAAATCCCCCAAGATTTGTATTTAGCAACAGCCCAATCGTTGGCTTGTTTCATTTGTGGCGTACCAACCAATCTTGGTCCGATAACATCTAATAATTCGTGTGCTAAGTTTTCTAATTGTGAGTTATTGTTCGCTTCATTAATAATGTTTTGAACAACTGGGTCTTTACTTTGTGCAGTTACAGCCGTTGATGCCATAATAAACAACACAAAAATTTGTAGTACTTTTTTCATTGAATAAAATTTAAAATTAAGTTGATTGTTTTTTTATTGAATGTAAATATAGCAAAGTAGGGCTTTACTTGTTTGTTAAAATTTTCAGTATAAAAGAATTATGTGTTTTTATATTAACAAAAAAGCGCTTCTAATTGACGCGCTTTTTACAATATATAAACTTTCTTATAAGTGTTTTCCTTTTTCCCATCCGTTTTTTCCTAAATATTGTTCGCCACTTTCTACGGCCCCATCTTCAATAGATGTTCCCATAGAATCGTTCCATCTGTTTAAATATCCAAAAAGAGAAATAACTCCTAACATTTCTACAATTTCTCCTTCATTCCAATATTTATACAATTCAGTTTTTATGTTTTTGTCTACTGCATTAGGAACCATAGAAGCTGCTAAAGAAAAATCTAACGCTGAGCGTTCTGCATCAGAAAAAGCTGCGTGTGTTTTATATTCCCAAATATTATCTAATTGTTCTTGTTCTGCTCCATAACGCTCTGCCGCTCTTATTGCGTGGGCTTGACAATATCTACAACCTGTTGCGTTACTAGAAACCCAAGCAATCATTCTTTTTAAAGCCGAAGTTACGTTTCCTTCATTTGCCATTACCGCTTTATTCAAATTGATAAATGCTTTTGAAATGGCCGGCCTTCTTTGCATGGTTAAAACTGAATTTGGACAAAACCCAAGTGTTTCATTAAAGAATTCGGCTAATTCTTTTGTTTCTAAATTGTGATTTGCAGATAAGGGTGTTACTAAAGGCATATCTTTTGTGTTTTTTATATCCTCAAATATATCTATTTTTATACCTTTAACTTTCTAATTAATCAAAACGTATCCATGAAATTAAAATTACATTCCTTTGATTTAGTGTTAAAACACACTTTTACGATTTCCAGAGAATCTAGAAATACACAACCAACTTTAATTGTTGAGTTAACTCATGATGGTTTTCATGGTTTTGGAGAAACTTCTTCAAACACGTATTATCAAATTACCATGGAAAATTTGATTAATGAAATTACCGAAAACAAATCATTTATCCAATCATTATCAAATGCAACTCCAGATGAATTTTGGAATAAATTGCAACCAATTTTCAAAAATAATATGTTTGCTTTGTGTGCTTTAGACATGGCTTTTAATGATTTGTATGCACGTAAAAAAGGTAAAAAATTATATGAAGTTTGGGGATTGAATCCAAAGAACAACCCAATGACAGATTATACTATTGGAATTGATTCTATTGATGTAATGGTTGCAAAAATGAAAGAATTGCCTTGGCCTATTTATAAAATTAAACTTGGCACAAAAAACGATATCGAAATTGTAACTGAACTCAGAAAACACACAAATGCTATTTTTAGAATTGATGCCAATTGCGGTTGGACAGCAGATCAAGCAATCGAAAATTCATTTAAATTAAAAGAATTAGGAGTGGAGTTTTTAGAACAACCATTGGCTGCTGCAGATATAAAAGGGCATAAAAAAGTTTTTGAAAACTCAGCACTACCAATTATTGCTGACGAAAGTTGCATCATAGAAAGTGATGTAGAAAAATGTGTCGGTTTGTTTCATGGTGTAAATATAAAACTTACAAAATGTGGCGGTTTAACTCCAGGGAAAAGAATGTTAGAAAATGCCAAAAGATTGGGACTAAAAACAATGGTTGGTTGTATGACGGAATCTAGTATCGGAATTTCTGCAATTGCACATTTGTTACCATTGCTAGATTATGTAGATATGGATGGTTCGTTACTTTTAAAAGAAGATATTGCAAGAGGAATTATAATTAAAGATGGCGTAATTTCTTATGCTGCTGAAAACGGAATGGGCGCTAGTTTACTATAATTATGCAATTACAAAAAGCACCAAATACAACTGCAATAATCAATAATAAAGAATATTTATTTTTTAGCGGAACTTCGTATTTAGGAATTCCGTTGTTGCCCAATTTTCAAGAATTAATGACGCAAAGTATTTTAAAATGGGGAACCTCTTACGGAAGTTCTAGAAGCGCCAATTTAAAACTAGCCATTTATCAAAAAGGAGAAGAGTATTTAAGCACTTTTTTAAATACCGAAGATTCGGTTACCGTTTCTTCTGGTACGTTAGCTGGGCAATTTGCGTTACGCAGTTTAAGAAAACAAGTAGATACTTTTTTTTATATGCCTAAAACGCATCCTGCAATTTTAACCGAAGAGGCTAAACCTGTTTTTGAAAATTTAGCATTAAATTCTGAATTAATAAAAACACAAAATAAATCCATTTGTATTATTGTTGATGCCATTGCGGCATTAGAAACAACCCCTTTTTCGTTTGATTTTTTGAAAACAATTTCAGCAACAAATACCATTTATATTCTGATAGATGAATCCCATAGTTTAGGTGTTTTAGGGACAAATGGAAATGGAATTTCATCTCAAATTCCGAAAGCAAAAAATATTGAACTCATTGTTGTTTCTTCATTAGGAAAATCATTTGGCGTAAATGGTGGTATAATTGGCGGAAGTACAGCGTTTATCAATTTAGTAAAATCTGATTCGTTGTTTATTGGTTCTGCGGGTATGAGTCCTGCTTTTTTAGAAACGTTTGTAAATGCAAAAGAAATCTATCAAAATCAACTGAAAAAACTACAAGAAAATTGTGTGTATGTTTATGATAAATTAAAGCATTTAAAAGAAGTTCGGATTTCAAAAAACTATCCTGTTTTCTTTGTTGAGAATGAAGATGTAGCTGACGATTTATTAACTAAAAAAATACTTATAACAAGTTTTTATTATCCAACTTCAGAAAAAAAAACAAATAGAATTGTTGTAAATGCGAACCACAAAAAACAACAATTAGATTCTTTAATAGATTGCCTACTTCAATTCAAATTATAGTAAATTTGTAAAAAAAACGATAAAAATGACAACAAATACAGTAACAACTTCTTGGAAAAAAAACATGCAATTCGAATCAGATAACCCGAGTGGAAACACTTTAATAATGTTCGATGCTTCTGCTGATAACGGAGATGTAAAAGGTTTTGGCCCCAAAGCGTTAATGCTTTCTTCTTTGGCTGGTTGCTCTGGTTTAGATGTAGATTCTCTC
This sequence comes from Flavobacteriaceae bacterium, assembly GCA_041689245.1. Taxonomy (GTDB): domain Bacteria; phylum Bacteroidota; class Bacteroidia; order Flavobacteriales; family Flavobacteriaceae; genus Polaribacter. The sequence goes on from JBDNGO010000047.1 coordinate 4,868, forward strand.
TTAACAAAGATGCGCGCAGAAGTTGCTGATTTTAATATTGTTGTTACTGGAGAATTAACAGAAGAACACCCTAAGTTTTATCATAAAGTACATGTTGATTATCATTTTTATGGCACCGGTTTAAAAGAAGATAAAATTACAAAAGCCGTAAGTTTATCGGTAGATAGATATTGTGGTGTACTAGAAATGTTTAGACAGTTTGCAAAAATAACTACAGAAATACATTTGCATGAAAATGAATAAATAAAACTAAAAAGACACTGAAACAAGTTCAGTGTGAAAAAAACTGTTATGCGTTGGACCTTAAAAAAAACACCTGAAAAAGAAAAAATTAAGCAACTTGCAACTGAATTATCTATAGAAAAACCACTTGCAGAAGTTTTGTTGCAAAGAGGAATTTCTACGTTTACTGAAGCCAAAAAATATTTTCGCCCGTCACTAAAAGATTTGCACGATCCATTTTTGATGAAAGATATGGATATTGCTGTAAACAGAATTGAAACGGCCATTGCAAACAACGAAAACATTTTAATTTATGGCGATTATGATGTTGATGGAACCACGGCGGTTTCATTAGTTTCTTCTTATTTAAAAACATATTACCCAAATGTTGCAACCTATATTCCTGATAGATATGGTGAAGGTTACGGAATTTCATATCAAGGAATTGATTTTGCAAACGACAACGATTTCTCGCTAATTATTGCGTTAGATTGCGGCATAAAAGCACTCGATAAAGTTGTGTATGCAACAGAAAAAAACATCGATTTTATTATTTGTGATCATCATAAACCTGGAGCAGAAATACCGAAAGCTATTGCTGTTTTAAATCCAAAAAGAGAAGATTGCAAGTATCCCTACGATGAATTGTGTGGTTGCGGAGTTGGTTTTAAATTGATACAAGCGTTGGCATCAAAAAGAGATGAAACGATTGAAGATTTAATTCCGTATTTAGATTTGGTTGCTACAGCAATTGGAGCAGATATTGTTCCGATGACTGGAGAAAACAGAACCTTGGCATATTTTGGTTTACAAGTAATAAATACAAACCCAAGAAACGGATTTAAAGCTATTATTCATCAGCAAAAAAAATCAACATTTACCATTACTGATGTAGTGTTTATTATTGCGCCAAGAATAAATGCTGCCGGAAGAATGAAACACGGAAATTATGCGGTAGAATTATTAACAGAAATGGATTTTGAAACTGCAGTTAAATTTGCATCAGCCATAGAAAAAAATAATTCAGACAGAAAAGAACTTGATAAAAAAATAACGCATGAAGGCTTACAACAAATTACAGAGAATAATGAGGGGCAAAATTTTACAACGGTTGTTTTTTGTAAAGATTGGCATAAAGGCGTTATTGGTATTGTGGCTTCTAGACTCATAGAAACCTACTACAGACCAACGTTGGTTTTTACAAAAAATGGCGATACACTAGCGGCTTCTGCGCGTTCTGTAAAAGGATTTGATGTCTATAATGCGCTAGAACAATGTGCTGAATTTATAGAACAATTTGGCGGACATAAATATGCTGCCGGATTAACATTATTGCCAGAAAACTATCAGAATTTTAAAAATAAATTTGAAGAAGTGGTAAAGCAAACTATTTTACCTGAACAATTAATTCCTGAGATTGCTATTGATGCAGAAATTGAACTTTCTGAAATTACTCCAAAATTTTATAGAATTATCCAGCAAATGGCTCCGTTTGGCCCCCAAAACATGAAACCAGTTTTTAAAACTTCTGCAGTTAGAGATAACGGATTTGGAAAACAAGTTGGCGAAGAAAAAAGCCATTTAAAACTCAATTTAATTTACGGTTCAGATAACAAAACCTATAGTGCTATTGGTTTTGGATTGGGGGATAAATTACCGCTAATTAAAAATGATTTTGATATCGTATATGCCTTAGATGAAAATACATGGAATGGTTTTACAAGTATTCAGTTGCTATTGAAAGACATTAATTAAATTTTTCTTATTTTTTGGTAATTGCTAAAGAAATGAAAAAATTACCTACAATTTTTCTTGTTCTCGCTTATTCTGAAAATTCCTTAGAAATTTGTAGCTTGGTGTGTACTTTCAAAGTTAAGTGCTAACCCACGCAACAACTCATAACCGAGACCGTTGTAAACCATGCTGACTCACTCATCCTGAAAAAAAGAATACTAAATTAATGAACTCTCAAAAAAATCTTCAAGAGCTAGCGGATTTTATCCAAAAATGGAAAACTGACGGAAAAAATGCTGTTGAATTAAGCGAAAGTATTCCAATTTTAGAGATTCTACAATTAACGGAATTGGCGGAATTCCGAACGAAGAATGAGGAGGAATCTCATTAAATGAAACAAAAACTAAATTTTTTTAGATCTCTTATTTTACTAAAAAAACAAATAAACCATGTTATTACTGGGAAATATTCATGTCTTATTAAATTGTTAATTGAGATTTAATTTAACAGGAAATAATATTGAAAAGAAATAACTATTTTTTTCCTTCAACCACTACTACAATCTCACCTTTTGGTGGCTTATTGGTGTAATGTGCTAATACTTCAGTAGCAGTTCCTCTTATCGTTTCTTCAAATAGTTTGGTTAATTCTCTTGAAACAGAAATTTGCCTGTCAGCACCAAAATATTCTACAAAACTTCCTAATGTTTTAATTAATTTATGAGGAGATTCATAAAAAATCATCGTTCTCGTTTCTTCTGATAATAACAACAAACGTGTTTGTCTTCCTTTTTTTGCCGGTAAAAACCCTTCAAAAACAAACTTATCATTTGGCAAACCAGAATTAACCAAGGCTGGTACAAATGCTGTTGCTCCAGGTAAACAATCAACTTCAATATTGTTTTCCACACAAGCTCTTGTCAATAAAAAACCAGGATCAGAAATTGCAGGAGTTCCTGCATCAGAAATTAACGCACAGGTTTCTCCGTTTCTAATTCTATTTAAAACTCCTTCAATAGATTTATGTTCGTTGTGCATATGATGACTGTGCATTTGTGTACCAATCTCATAATGTTTTAATAATTTTCCGCTTGTTCTAGTGTCTTCTGCTAAAATAAAATCGACTTCTTTTAGAACTCGAATGGCTCTAAAAGTCATGTCTTCTAAATGACCAATAGGTGTTGGAACTAAATATAATTTACTCATAATTTATTAAATGTTTTCGTAAGTTTCCACAGTAATATCCGCAATAATATCTCCTGTGTGTTTGATGCTTAAAGGTTCAAACAACAACACATGAACTTCTTCTTTTGCAATTGGCTTGTGTTCTATACCTTTTGGAACAATGTAAAATTCGCCTTCGTTTAGAGTGATTGTTTTATCTCTAAATTCAATAGCTAAAGAACCTTTTATCACCATAAAAAACTCATCTTCATGCTCGTGTGCATGCCAGATAAACTCGCCTTTTAATTTTGCTAACAAGATTTGTTGACTATTTAATTCTCCAACTTTTTTTGGCGACCAATGATCTGAAAACAAATTAAATTTTTCTTGGATATTTATAACACTCATAAGTACAAACTTACAAAGATTTAGTGGGAATAAATGAAGTATTAGAAAGATGATGTTATTCTACTGAAATGATTAAATTTGTAGCTTACTTGTTTTAATACAAACATCAATTTAGTCTAACCTTTTGAGATTCCTGCTTGCGCAGGAATGACAGGTTAAGAATATAAAAATAAAGAAAATGTATAGAAGTCATTCTTGTGGTGAATTAAGAGCATCGCACATCAATACAGAAGTAACCTTAGCTGGTTGGGTCCAAAAATCACGTGATAAAGGATTTATGATTTGGGTAGATTTACGTGATCGTTATGGAATTACACAATTAATTTTTGATGAAGACCGCACACCAAAAAAAATTATTGATCAAGCAAAAACATTAGGAAGAGAGTTTGTTGTTCAGGTTACAGGAACTGTAATTGAAAGAAGCTCAAAGAATCCTAAAATGAAAACAGGTACTATAGAAGTATTAGTTTCTAAACTAGAAATTTTAAATGAATCGAAACTACCCCCTTTTACAATTGAAGATGAAACTGATGGAGGAGAAGATATTAGAATGAAATATCGTTATTTAGATATCAGAAGAAATCCAGTAAAAGATAGTTTAATTTTTCGCCATAAAGTTTCGATGGAAGTTCGTAAATACTTGTCTAATCAAGAATTTATCGAAGTAGAAACTCCATATTTAATAAAATCTACTCCTGAAGGAGCACGTGATTTTGTGGTTCCTTCAAGAATGAATGAAGGTCAGTTTTATGCGTTACCGCAATCTCCACAAACATTCAAACAACTATTGATGGTTGGCGGAATGGATAAATATTTTCAGATTGTAAAATGTTTTAGAGACGAAGATTTACGTGCAGACAGACAACCAGAATTCACACAAATAGATTGTGAAATGGCATTTGTAGAGCAAGAAGATATTTTAACTGTTTTTGAAGGATTAACACGCCATTTATTAAAAGAAATTAACGGAGTAGAAATTGATAAATTTCCGAGAATGAACTATGATGATGCGATGCGTATCTATGGAAATGACAAACCAGACATTCGTTTTGGAATGGAATTTGGCGAGTTAAATGAAGTTGCACAACACAAAGATTTTGGTATTTTTAATAGTGCTGAATTGGTTGTTGGAATTGCAGTTCCTGAAGGAAATATATACACAAGAAAAGAGATTGATGCACTTATAGATTGGGTTCGTAGACCACAAGTTGGTGCTTTAGGAATGGTATATTGTAGAGTAAACGAAGATGGTTCTTTCAAATCTTCTGTTGATAAATTTTACGATCAAGAAGACTTGGCAAAATGGGCAGAAAAAACGGGCGCAAAAGCGGGCGATTTAATTTGTATTTTATCTGGTGTAACCAATAAAGTAAGAGCACAATTATCTGCTTTAAGAATGGAATTGGCAACACGTTTAGGATTGAGAGATCCAAAAGTATTTGCACCATTGTGGGTACTTGATTTTCCATTGTTAGAGTTAGATGAAGGAACAGGACATTATCATGCAATGCATCATCCGTTTACCTCTCCAAAACCTGGGCAATTAGAATTATTAGACACAAATCCCGGAGTTGTAAAAGCAAATGCGTATGATTTAGTACTAAACGGAAATGAAATTGGTGGAGGTTCTATTAGAATTCATAATAAACAAATGCAAGCAACGATGTTGCGACATTTAGGTTTTTCTGAGGAAGAAGCGAAAGCACAATTTGGTTTCTTAATGGATGCCTTTGAATATGGAGCACCGCCCCACGGAGGTTTAGCTTTTGGACTGGATAGATTGGTTGCTATTTTAGGCGGACAAGAAACAATTCGTGATTTTATTGCGTTCCCAAAAAACAATTCTGGAAGAGATGTAATGATTGATGCACCAGCATTTATAAACGATAAACAATTAAAAGAATTGAGTATCAAACTAGATATTCAAGCACAATAAATCAAATCCCGCAATTGCGGGATTTTTAGCACTTTTAATCTATGAAAAACTTACTTATTATAGTTGCATTTTTTTTCTCAATGCACTCTTTCAGTCAAGAAATCATAGGGAAACAACTACTAGAAAAAGCCATAAATTTTCACGATCCAAACGGGAATTGGAACACTTTTAAAGGCACTTTATTTGTAACGATGGAAACGCCGAAAAGCCCAAAAAGAGAAAGTGAAATTAAGATTGATTTTGCAAATCAATTTTTTTCGGTAAAAGCAAAAATCGGCAAAAATGTAACAGAATATATTGTTGAAAAAGATAGCGTTCAAATACTTTTTAACGGAGAAAAAAATCCGTTAGAAGAAACAGTAAAGAAAAATAAATTGAGTACAGAACGTGCAAAAATGTATCAAAATTATTATACGTATTTGTATGGTTTGCCAATGAAATTAAAAGATAATGGAACAATTATTCATGATAAAGTAGAACCAAAAACCTTTAAAGGAAAACAATATTTGGTGTTAAAAGCAACGTATAAAAAAGAAGTTGGTAAAGACACTTGGTATTTTTATTTTAATCCAAAAACGTTTGCAATGGAAGTGTATCAGTTTTTTCACGATGAATCTAAAAACGATGGAGAATACATTTTGCTAACCAAAGAAGAAACAATTAACGGAATAAAAATGCCAAAAAATAGAGCTTGGTTTATGAATAAAGATAACAAGTATTTAGGTACAGATATTTTAAGTACAAAAAATTAAGATGAAAACGTTCACAGAAAAAAGAGTAGCAATACTTAGCTTTATAATTGCAGGGTATTTTTTATTGATTTATTTACTCCATTTATTCGAAATAGATCTTGTGTTGATAGGAGTTTTTAGAGAATTATTAAGCATTCCTTTTTTATTAGCTCAAATTGTATTTTTGTTTTTAGGAACTCGATTTTTAATCAAAAAAAAGTTTCAAATTCTCACCTTATTAGGGGTTTTGTTATTGATAATTTCAAGTATTTTTACATTTGGTAGCTTTTTTTAAAAAACAATGTCAGCAACACTCAAAAAAATATTAACTAAAATTCATATTTGGAGATATAAACATATTTCTGAGCGTCAGTTTATTTATTTATTAAGTATTCTTGTTGGTTTTTTATCTGGTGTTGCTGCTGTTGTTTTAAAAAATATAACGCACTTTTTTCAGCATTTATTAGAAGGAAAATTAGTGCAATATTACCATCATGCTTTTTATTTTGTTTTTCCAATTATTGGGTTAGTTTTTGTCTATTTAATAATAAAATATGTATTAAGAAATAAAGTAAGTCACGGAATTCCTTCTACGTTGTACGCGATTTCTAAACGAAAAGGTATTATGAAACGCTATCAAATGATTGGGTCTATTTTAACAGCACCAATTACAATTGGTTTTGGGGGCTCTGTTGGTTTAGAAGGACCAACTGTAGCAACAGGGGCAGCAATTAGCTCTAATGTAGCACGTTTTTTTCATTTAAATCAATCGACAAGAACCCTATTGATTGGTGCAGCAGCAGCAGGAGCGCTGTCTTCAATTTTTAAAGCACCAATTGCTGCTATTGTTTTTGCCATTGAAGTGTTTAGTTTAGATCTTACAATTGCTTCGTTGTTGCCGTTATTATTAGCCTCTTTATCTGCGATTATTACTTCGTATTTCTTTTTCGGATCTGATGTTTTATTACCATTCAAAATAGAAGATGTTTTTACGATTAAAGACGTTCCTTTTTACATAGTTTTAGGAGTTGTAGCGGGTTTTACTTCTATTTATTTTACAGAAGTTTACGATCGAATTCAAAAGGTTTTTGACAAGTTCAAATCTCCAATAAAACGATTATTAATTGGAGGAGTAGGTTTGGGGATTTTAGTTTATTTCATTCCGCCTTTATATGGCGAAGGGTTTGACACGATTAATAGTTTGCTAGCCGGAAGCCCAGAAATATCATTGCAGAATAATTTTTTAAATTTAGATCTTACAAATGTTTGGGTTGTTATTGCTTTATTGGCAGGATTGGTTTTCTTTAAAATCATAGCAAGTTCATTAACTTTTGGTGCCGGTGGTGTTGGTGGTATTTTTGCTCCAACTTTATTTATGGGCAGTATTATGGGAAATTGTATTGCTAAAATTATTAACAACATTGGTTTATTTAACACCCCTATTTCTGAAAGTAATTTTACATTGGTTGGTATGGCTGGCTTAATGGCTGGAGTTTTACATGCCCCATTAACTGCAATATTTTTAATTGCAGAAGTAACAGGTGGTTATGAATTGTTTATTCCATTAATGATAACAGCTACCATTTCATATTCTATTACAAAATATGCTCACCCTCATTCTGTGTATGCAATGGAATTAGGCAGAAAAGGAGAGTTAATTACACACGATAAAGATCATGCCGTTTTAACATTGATGGATATGGATAAGGTTATAGAAAACAACTTTGTTAAAGTCTATCCTAATATGAATTTGGGGAATATTGTTCATGAAGCAGTTGTAAAATCCAATCGAAATATTTTCCCGGTTGTTGGTAAAAAACAAGGAGAATTATTAGGAGTTATTTTGTTAGATGATATTCGCTCTATTATGTTTGATCAATCTTTATATGATAAAGTTTTGGCGAAAGAAATCATGCAAGAACCACCAGCAATTATTCATGTAGAAGAGGATAAAATGACGACTATTATGAAAAAATTTCAACAAAGTGGTGCGTGGAATTTGCCAGTAATTAAAGACGGTAGATATTATGGTTTTATATCTAAATCAAAATTACTAACGGTATATAGAAATAAATTGATTGAAGTTACTTCTTAGTTAAAAACGTAATAACTAAATCAGGAAAATCTGAAAAAGCTCCATCAACATTTGCTTCTATTAACAGCGTTTGCATCATTTCTGAAAAACTAGAAAACTCACCCAAAGCATCTGCTCTAAATGTATATGTGTGCACTTTTAACCCCAACGCATGTGCATCAGAAACTAATGAAGTAAATGTAAATTTACCATTCACTTTTTTACGGACTATTTGTTTATACCATGGTCCAATTCCGTCTGCGTAGGTTGCAAAATGATTCAAACTTTTAACTTCTTCCGGAAATTCTATTAATTGAACTAAAAATAACTCTGATTTTAAATTTTTTCTAATTCGCTCTAGCTCTTTAGCATCAAAACATTGTAAAATACAGTTATCGTTTTTGGTTTTGTAACCATAATCTGCTAAAATAGCAAGAACAGTTTCTGTTAAGTTTTTTCCTTCTTTTTGATGAAACGCTGGCTCTTTAATTTCTGGATAAATTCCAATATTTTTACCGGTACTTTTATTTAATCCTTGAATCAATTCAATTTCTTGCTGCAATGAATGTAGTTTGAAATTTCCTTTTCCTTTAGGAAAACGATTTGGATATATTTGTTTGCCTGTTTTAGGATTAAACCGTTCTGTGACTTCTAATTTCTGTAGCTCTTCGAACGTAAAATCGATGACATAATATCTCTTATCAATTCTTTTCCTTTTCGGATATTTTGTAGCTACATCAGTAACATCATCTAAATAAATATCATGAATTACAATTGGAATATTGTCTTTGCTCAGCACCAAATCTTGCTCAATAAAATCTGGATTCATAGCAAACGCCAACGATTTACTTTCTAGTGTGTGCTCAGGTAAATATCCAGAAGCCCCACGATGCGCAATTACAATTTTTTTATCCATTAGAGATACAGATTTAGTGCAACTTAAAAATAACAATAAAGTTAAAAATAAAGAAATAGATTTCATAGTCAATTAAATTATCATTTTAAGGTATAACTTTTTGTAATTTTGCAATCAACTTAAATGTTTTGTTTCTATGAAATTAGTGTTAAAAATAGTATTTATTATTTTTATTCTTTGGATGTGTATTGGCCTATTTTTACTAAAAACAGAACATCCTAAAGCAGAAATTGTAATGGGTTTAGGTGTTTTTTACTTGTCTTTTTTATTGATGCCTATTTTTATTTACTACAGATATAAAGATGGTAAATACAAAAAATATCAACTGAATGACGAGAAGTTAAAAGAGTTGATGAAAAACAAAGATTCTTAACGTAAAAAAATGATTTCTTTATACCTTTGTTGCTTATGATAGATGCAAAAGAAGTAACTTCAGAAAAAACAGTTTTAATTGGTGTTATTACACAATTTCAAGACGAAACTAAATCTGAAGAATATTTAGATGAATTAGAGTTTTTAACTTTAACTGCAGGAGGAATTGTGGTAAAAAGATTTACGCAAAAGCTAGAAAAACCACATCCAAAAACATTTATTGGTGCCGGAAAACTTGAAGATGTAAAAGCGTATATAGAATCTCATAATATTGGTACCGCAATTTTTGATGACGAATTATCGCCAGCACAAATACGAAATATTGAAAAAGTATTGGATTGTAAAATCTTAGACAGAACCAATTTAATCTTAGATATTTTTGCACAACGTGCACAAACAAGTTCAGCACAAACACAGGTAGAATTAGCACAATGTCAGTATTTATTACCAAGATTAACACGACTTTGGACACACCTTGATAAACAAAAAGGGGGAATTGGTATGCGTGGACCTGGAGAAACAGAAATTGAAACGGATAGACGTATTATTCGTGATAAAATAATGCTACTAAAAAAGAAACTATTAACCATTGATAGACAAATGGCAGTGCAACGTAAGAACCGTGGAAAAATGGTTCGTGTTGCGTTGGTTGGTTATACTAATGTTGGGAAATCAACTTTAATGAATGTGATTAGTAAAAGCGATGTTTTTGCAGAAGATAAACTCTTTGCAACCTTAGATACAACAGTAAGAAAAGTAGTTGTAAAAAATATTCCTTTTTTAATGTCTGATACAGTTGGATTTATTAGAAAATTACCAATACAATTGGTAGAATCTTTTAAGTCTACACTAGATGAAGTTAGAGAAGCAGATTTATTATTGCATGTTGTAGATCTTTCTCACCCAAATTTCGAAGATCATATTGCTTCTGTAGACACTATTTTAGCTGAAATAAAAAGCGCAAACAAGCCAACAATTATGGTTTTTAATAAAATAGATGCGTATTCTCACGAAACGATTGATGAAGATGATTTGATAACTGAAAAAACCAAAGCACATTATACGCTAGAAGATTGGCAAAAAACGTGGATGAACGATATTGAAACTACTTCTGTATTTATGTCTGCAATCAATAAAGAAAACATCGAAGAGTTTAAAGAAAAAGTATACGAAGAGGTAAAGAGAATTCATGTAGCACGTTTTCCATATAACAACTTTCTGTATGATGAATATACAGAAGAATAGTAAAAAGCCAGCTAAAATTAGCTGGCTTTTTAAGTTTAATCATTTTTATTGATTTTTTTTGTATAAGGCAGTAACATTCTTGTAAAGTAACAATAAATTTATTTTTTATGGAAAATATATTTTAACCCTAGTCCAAATATTTCTTTAAACTGAATTTTACTTGAGGCATTATCATCAATTAAAGTATGAAAAAGAATATCAACAGTCATGTATTTATTTACATCAATAGAAAATTTTGCTTGGTAATCTAAATCAACATTTTGAGCTTTATTTAAATAATTAGAATACATTGCGATAATATTTTGCATGGTAATGTTATCTGTTATTTTAAAATTAAAATAGGCAGATAAACTAAAACCCAAAGCAAATTTTACGTTTTCTCCAGGATCAACACCATATTTCCCAGAAAACTCATCACTTACAAAGGTAAATCTAGAAGTTGCAGGGGCAATATTTATAGTAATATTATCAGATCTTTTCCATAACATTCCAGGTCCAAAAGATAAATATGCCGGCGAAAATAAATCAGAAATTGGTAGTATTGGCGTTTTTTTATAATCAAACCCTCTAGTATACTGTGTTTTAAAGTTTAAGAAAAATGAGAAAAACCAATATTTATTAGATCTTAAACCTAATAAAGAATTGTATTCAAAACGGTCACCAGTTTTACGAAGACCAGCATCTTTAAAATTACTTAAACCATAAACTGTAATAATCCTATTATCCCAGTTCCAATTTCCTTTTTTATAATTAAAATCATAATTAATAGCCATGTTTCCGGCAATTGTATTATCTCCTCCAGCTTTCCAATTGGTAAAAGTTGATTGATTTAACAAAAAAGTGAATTGCCCCATTATTTTCCATTTAGGAATACTGTCCTTTTTTTCTTGTGAAAAACCAAAAACAGAAATTAATAAAACACAAACGAAAAGAAACTTTTTCATTAGTTTTTAGTTGATTTTAAGCTGCAAAAGTAATAGGATTTAAAGAACAAAAAAAATTATTTAGAAGCTTTGTATAACGGAACTGTAGAACACGCTTCGCCAAACATAATTGTTTTTGCAAATGGCTGAATTTTTTGAATTAAAAGTGTATAAGCAGACGCAGGAATTGGTTTGTTAGAACATCCTTTTATAATTACAGGTTTATCTTTAAAAACAGCTGTATTTAATCGGTTAATTATGTCTTCAAAAATAACAGTTTCTAACACCTCTATAGTACCAACAACAATTTTTTTTGCAAAAGGAGATAATTTTGTAGTGATTAATAAATATGCCCAAGAAGGAATAATTGCATCAGATGAACAAGTTAAAGCTATATAATTATCTTGATATTGATTCCAATTATGTACATCAACAAAAGCTCTAAAATCTTTTTCTTTTAAAATAATTTCTTCAAACAACCAATCTTTAATATCAAATATAACACGGTTTCCTTTAGGATAAAAATCCTCAAGATCTAGTGTAACTATTTTGCTGTTTGCAACTCTATTAATTATTTCCTCAGCCATTTCTTTACGTTTTAAAGCTTCAAAGTACGCCTTTAACTCACATCCCTCAAAGCTCAACATTCATCACTATTTATAGCATTCCTAATTCTAACTTTGCTTCTTCGCTCATCATTTCTTTTGTCCAAGTTGGATCAAAAGTAATTTCTACTTCTGCACTGTTAATTTCCTTTAAAGAAGCTATTTTTTCTTCTACTTCTCTTGGTAAAGATTCTGCAACTGGGCAGTTTGGTGATGTTAATGTCATTAATATTTTGGCATCATTATCTTCATTTACAAAAACATCATAAATTAACCCCAATTCGTAAATATCTACAGGTATTTCCGGATCGTAAATAGTTTTTATAACTCGTACTATTTTGTCTCCAATTTCTTCTAATTCTACGTCGTTCATTAGTCTTATATTTTATAATATATTAATATTATTTATTTTGTTTGTAACGCAATTGCGTACATTTTAATTTGTTTTATCATAGAAACCAACCCGTTAGCTCTTGTTGGACTTAAATGCTCTTTCAATCCTATTTGGTCAATAAAATTAGTATCAGTATGTAGAATATCTAAAGCCTTTTGGTTAGAATAAACACGTAATAATAACGCAACAATTCCTTTTGTTAAAATAGCATCACTATCTGCGGTAAAAATAAGCTTTTCATCCTGTAATTCAGAATATAACCATACTTTAGACTGACAGCCTTTTATTAAGTTTTCATCCAATTTATAAGCAGCATCAATTAACGGTAAAGATTTCCCTAAATCAATAATATATTGATAACGATCCATCCAATCATCGAACATATAAAACTCATCAATAATTTCTTCTTGTATTTCTTTGATAGTCATTTTTTAAACTTATTTTTGCAGCCCAGAGAGGCTGATTTTGTAAAGTGTAAAATTACAGTAAAAAAACAAGAAATGAGTAAATTATTAGCAGTAGGTACAGTCGCTTTTGACGCCATAGAAACACCTTTTGGTAAAACAGATAAGATTTTAGGAGGTTCAGGAACTTTTGTTGGCTTGGCAGCAAGTCAATTTGGAGTAGAAATAGGTGTTGTTTCTGTCGTTGGAGGAGATTTTCCAAAATCATATTTAGATATGATGAACTCTAAAGGAATAAATACTGACGGTATTGAAATTATAAAAGAGGGTAAAACTTTCTTTTGGAGCGGTAAATATCAAAATGATATGAATTCTCGGGATACTTTAATTACGGAACTAAATGTTTTAGAACATTTTTCGCCAGTAGTTCCAGAAAACTTTAAAGATGCTGAAATTGTTATGTTGGGTAATTTACATCCATTAACACAAGCATCGGTTTTAGATCAAATGGAAGTAAAACCAAAACTAGTAGTATTAGATACTATGAATTTTTGGATGGATATTGCTTTAAAAGATTTACACAACGTTATTAAAAGAATTGATGTTATTACCATTAATGATGAAGAAGCACGTCAGTTAAGTGGCGAATATTCTTTGGTAAATGCTGCAAAGAAAATCCATAAAATGGGGCCAAAATATGTGGTGATTAAAAAAGGAGAACATGGAGCTTTATTGTTTAATGAAGGAAATATGTTTTTTGCACCAGCATTACCATTAGCAGAAGTTTTTGATCCAACAGGAGCAGGAGATACATTTGCTGGAGGTTTTTGTGGTTTCTTAGCAAAAACAGAAAATGTTTCTTTTGAAAATATGAAAAATGCAATTATTTATGGTTCTAATTTAGCTTCGTTCTGTGTAGAAAAATTTGGCACTCAACGAATGGAAGAACTTACAAAAGAAGAAGTAACGGAGCGCTTAGAAGCGTTTAAGCAATTAACACAATTTGATATACAAATCTCATAAATATAAATCCGCGCTTTTTGCTGCGGATTTTTTTATACCATAAAACACACTTAACAACAAGAAAACAAATGAGTGACGCTTTAAAACACGAATGTGGAATTGCAATGGTTAGATTACTAAAACCATTACAATATTATAAAGATAAATATGGGACTGCGTTTTACGGAATTAACAAAATGTATTTGTTAATGGAAAAACAGCACAATCGTGGTCAAGATGGAGCTGGTTTTGCAAGTGTAAAGTTTAATGTAAATCCAGGAACAAGATATATTAGTAGAGTTCGTTCAAATCAATCACAACCAATTCAAGATATTTTTGCTCAGATTAATGACAGGTTAAATAGTGTTTTAGAAGAAAATCCAGATAAAAAAAACGATGTTGCTTGGCAAGAAGAAAACATGCCCTATGTTGGAAACTTGTTTTTAGGACATGTTCGTTATGGGACTTTTGGTAAAAACAGTATAGAAAGTGTACATCCATTTTTGCGTCAAAGCAATTGGAAACATCAAAATTTAATAGTTGCTGGGAATTTTAACATGACAAACTCTAAACAATTGTTAGAAGAGTTGGTTGAGTTGGGTCAGCATCCAAAGGAGTTTACAGATACGGTTACGGTAATGGAAAAAATAGGACATTTTTTAGAAGAAGAAGTTTCTAGTTTGTATATAAAAGCCAAAGAAAAAGGATATACAAAAAAAGATGCTTCACCATTTATAGAAGAACATTTAGATTTACAAAACGTATTAAAACGGTCTTCTAAAAATTGGGATGGAGGTTATGCAATGGCTGGTTTAGTTGGACATGGAGACGCGTTTGTGTTAAGAGATCCTTCAGGAATTAGACCAACTTTTTATTATCAAGATGATGAAGTTGTTGTTGTTGCATCAGAAAGACCAGTGATACAAACCGTATTTAATGTTGATATAGATCAGGTTCAAGAATTAGAAAGAGGTCATGCATTAATTATTAAAAAAGACGGAAACATTGCTGTAAAATCTATCTTAGAACAAAAACCTAAGAAATCTTGTTCTTTTGAGCGTATTTATTTTTCTAGAGGAAGCGATGCTTCTATTTATAAAGAGCGTAAAAATTTAGGAAAACTAGTATTTCCTCAAGTATTAAAATCTATTGATAACGATATTACAAACTCTGTATTTTCATATATCCCAAACACAGCAGAAACTTCTTTTTATGGAATGACAGAAGCTGCAGAAGATATATTAAATCAACAAAAAACAGCTAAAATATTAGCTGGAGGAGGAAAACTATCTGCGAAAAAAGTTACAGAAATTTTATCTGAAAGACCTCGTTTTGAAAAGATTGCTATAAAAGACGCGAAATTAAGAACCTTTATTGCTGATGATAATTCACGTGACGATTTGGTTGCTCACGTTTATGACGTTACATATGGTGTTGTAAAACCTACAGATAATTTGGTAATTATAGACGATAGTATTGTTAGAGGTACTACGTTAAAGAAAAGTATTATTAGAATTTTAGATAGATTACAACCAAAGAAAATCGTTGTTGTTTCTTCTGCTCCACAAATTCGATATCCAGATTGTTATGGAATTGATATGGCAAAGATTGAAGATTTTATTGCTTTTAAAGCAGCTTTAGAATTGTTAAAAGATACAAATCAATATCATATTGTAGATGAAGTGTATAAAAAAGCAATTGATCAAAAAAATAAGCCTGATAATGAAATTGTAAATTATGTAAAAGAAATTTATGCCCCATTTACAAACGAACAAATTTCTGTAAAAATTGCAGAAATGCTAAAAACTTCAGAAATAAATGCAGAAGTAGAAGTGATTTATCAATCGGTAGAAAATTTACATATTGCTTGTCCAGATAATTTAGGCGATTGGTACTTTACTGGAGATTATCCAACAGATGGAGGTCATAGAGTGGTAAACCAAGCATTTATTAACTTTTACGAAGGAAACGATAAAAGAGCTTATTAGCAGGTGTTTTGTTTTGTAACACATAAAAAAAGCATCTCATTTGAGATGCTTTTTCGTTGTAATAATCATAAATTACTTTTTCGTTGCTTTTGAATATCTTTTTGCAACTTCATTCCAGTTAATTACATTAAAAAATGCGTTGATATAATCTGGTCTTCTGTTTTGATAGTTTAAATAATAAGCATGTTCCCAAACATCTAATCCTAAGATTGGAGTTCCATCACAAGTTACACCTGGCATTAATGGATTGTCTTGATTTGGTGTAGAACAAACATCAACTTTTCCTCCTTTTTGCACACATAACCAAGCCCATCCAGAACCAAATTGAGTTGCCGCTGCTTTAGAAAAAGCATCTTTAAAAGCATCTACAGAACCAAATTGAGCTTCAATAGCCGCCTTTAATTCTCCAGATAATTCTCCTTTATTCGAAGGGTTCATTACTGACCAGAATAATGAATGGTTGTAAAAACCACCCCCGTTATTTCTAACAGCTCCATTACTCATATCTAAATTTGCTAAAATATCTTCGATAGAATTATCTTCTAAGTCAGTAGCCGCAATTGCATTGTTTAAATTGTTTGTATATCCTTGGTGATGTTTGCTATGGTGAATTTCCATAGTTCTAGCATCAATATGTGGTTCTAACGCATCATATGCGTATTCTAATTCTGGTAATTGAAAAGCCATAATTATTTGTTTTTAATGATTAAATTTATTGTTTATCAGTTTAATTCTGATTTCTGCTTTCACAAATTTAACTGAAAAATTTCTTACCAACAAGAAGCGTTGGTTTTCATTTTTTATTTAGTTATAAAGAAAAGTTATAGAAGCTAAAGTCTAATAATCAGCATCTTTAGGATACTTAGCCATAAACTCTTCAGCTTTTTCTACCATTTCTGTACATCCGCAGAAAAACGGAACGCGTTGATGCAATTCTGTTGGCTTTAGGTCTAAAATTCTTTTATAACCATCAGAAGCTTTTCCGCTTGCTTGTTCTGCTAAAAAAGCCATTGGATTACATTCATATAACAAACGTAATTTTCCTTTTGGTCCGATTGTACTTGTTGGATATATGTAAATTCCCCCTTTTAACATATTTCTATGAAAATCTGAAACTAAAGAACCAATATATCTAGAAGTATAAGGGCGGTTTTCATCTTCTTGTTGACAGTATTTTAAATATTCTTTTACGCCTTGAGGAAAATGCACATAATTCCCTTCGTTAATAGAGTAAATTTGCCCAATTTCAGGGAACGAAATATTAGGGTGAGAATGATAAAATGTTCCTATTGCAGGATTTAAAGTAAATCCGTTAACGCCTTTTCCAGTTGTAAAAACAAGCATTGTAGAAGTTCCATATGCAACATAACCAGCAGCAACTTGCTCACTTCCTTTTTGTAAAAAATCTTCTTTTGTAACCGGTGTTCCTATTGGAGAAACTCTTCTATAAATAGAAAAAATAGTTCCAACAGAAATATTTACATCTATATTAGAAGAACCGTCTAAAGGATCTATTAATAAAACATATTTATTTTCATTTGCTTTATTTTTTCCTTCCACAACAACATAATCATCTTCTTCTTCGCTTGCAATTCCACACACAATTTCTCGATTGATTATGGTTTGTTTAAATAAATTGTTTGCTAATACATCTAACTTTTGTTGCGCTTCTCCTTGGATATTAATATCCCCTGCAGCTCCAGTAATATCAACTAAACCAGCTTTTCTGATTTCATAATTTACTACTTTTGCAGCCAGTCTTATTGAGTTAATAATTCTTGATAATTCGCCAGAAGAATATTTAAAATGCATTTGATTCTCGATAATAAATTCACCGAGAGTCATGTGAGCTTGATTCATGTCAATTAATTGTAAATGGTCTACAAATATCGTTTAAATTTGCCTTACTTAAAATTATATTATGAGTTTTATCATTAGAAAAGGTCAAAAAGAGGACATGAAAAATGTTATGCAATTAATTAAGGAACTTGCTGCGTTTGAAAAATTACCCAATGAAGTAGAAACAACAGAAGCAGAATTAGTTAAAGACGGATTTTCTGATGTGCCAAAATTTATGACATTTGTTGCCCAAGAGAATAATGAAATTATTGGGACAGCGTTATTTTATGAACGATACTCTACTTGGAAAGGAAGAATAATTCATTTAGAAGATTTAATTGTTACCGAGCAAAAAAGAGGTTTAGGTGTTGGGATTGCTTTGTATAAATCAATTTTAAAACACGCCTATGATTTAGGAGCAAAACGAGTTGTTTGGGATGTGTTGAGTTGGAACAAAAATGCTATTGATTTTTACAAAAGCACTGGAGCAACAATTTTAGACGATTGGCAAGTTGTACACATGAGAGAAGATGCATTGAAAAATTTTATAGAAAAATAGTAATGAGAATATTCAAATTTGGTGGGACTTCTGTAAAAAACGCCAAAGGAGTAAAAAATTTAGTTCGTGTTTTAAAACATGAAGGGACTAAAAACACTTTTGTTGTTGTTTCTGCAATGGGAAAAATGACAAACGCTTTTGAAAAAGTTGTAAACGCATACTTAAATAACACAAAAGAATTAAAGAATTCGATAAATGAAATTCAGGAGTTTCATCAAGAAATTGTAAATGATTTATTTGAAAGTCAACATTCAATTTATCAAGAAGTAAATGATTTATTTGGAAAACTAGAAGTGTTTTTAATTCAAAATTCAATCAAAGAATATAATTATGTGTATGATCAAACAGTTTGTTTTGGAGAACTATTAGCGACTAAAATTATTAGTGCGTTTTTAAAAGAATCTGATATTAAAAACAGGTGGTTAGATATAAGAGGAATTATTAAAACAGACTCTAACTATAGAAATGCGACTGTAAATTGGGAAGAAACCCAATTGCATAGCAAACAACTAAATCATCAAGAATTATATATTACGCAGGGATTTATTAGTCAAGATTTAAAAGGAAATACAACAACTTTAGGAAGAGAAGGTTCTGACTTTACAGCAGGAATTTTGGCTTACTGTTTAGATGCAGAAAGTGTAACTATCTGGAAAGATGTTGAAGGGGTTTTAAACGCAGACCCAAGAGTCTTTGAGAAAACCACACTACTAAAACAAATCTCTTATCGAGAAGCGATAGAGATGGCTTTTTATGGGGCATCTGTAATTCATCCAAAAACAATAAAGCCTTTAGAAAATAAAAGAATCCCGTTGTATGTTCGTTCTTTTGAAAATTTAGAAAACAACGGAACAAAAGTTAGTAAAGGGGCTCAATTAGTCCCAGAAACAAGTTGTTTTATTGTAAAGAAAAATCAAATATTGATATCTATTTCTGCTAAAGATTTTTCTTTTATGGTTGAAGGAAATTTGAGTTATATTTTTAAATTATTGCATCAAAATCAACTAAAAGCAAACTTAATACAGAATTCGGCAATTAGTTTTTCGGTTTGTATAGAAGACAATTATTCGAACTTTAATACTTTTTATCAAGAGTTGAATCCAAGTTTCGAAGTAAAATTTAATGAAAATGTTACGATGTTTACCATTAGGCATTTTAGCTCAAAAGCGATAAAAGAAATTGAGAAAAAAGGAACTGTACTCTTAAAACAAATTAGTAGAGAAACGGTACAGTTAATTGTTGATGAAAAATAATAATTATGACAACCAATATTTTTACATTAAATTTGTGGTTATGTCAATTTTTAACGAATGAGTTTAGTAACATCTAAAGAAATTGCAACTGTTTTAGGAATCTCTAAATATGGGCTTTTAGGAATTTTTGTTGGATGGTTGTTAATGAGGGTTTTAAGAATATCTGCGATTAATAAAATATACAATAACCACAAGCATAAAAAAGAGTTAGATTTTTTAAACGGAATTTTAGGTGAGTTTCAAATTGAGTTTGAAATTCCTGAAGGGGATTTAAAAAGAATTCCAAAAGAAGGTCCTTTTATTACAATTTCAAATCACCCTTTAGGAGGTGTTGACGGAATTTTATTATTAAAATTATTACTACAAGAAAGACCTGATTATAAAATAATTGCCAACTTTTTACTGCATAGAATCGAGCCATTAAAACCCTATATAATGCCTGTAAATCCTTTTGAAACACATAAGGATGCAAAATCTAGTGTTGCTGGAGTTAAAAATGCATTGTTGCATTTAAGAACCGGGAATCCCTTAGGAATTTTTCCTGCGGGAGAAGTTTCTACGTATAGAGACGGAAAATTAATGGTTGATAAACCTTGGGAAGAAGGCGCCGTTCGATTGATAAAAAAAGCACAAGTGCCGGTTATTCCTATCTATTTTCATGCAAAAAACAGCAAATTATTTTATGTGTTGTCTAAAATTAGCGACACCCTTAGAACCGCAAAATTACCCTCAGAATTACTTTCTCAAAAACGTAGAGTTATTAAAGTAAGAATAGGAAAACCTATTTCTGTAAAAGATCAAGATTCTTATGAAGATATTCCTTCATTTTATGAATTTATAAGAAAGAAAACCTATATGCTTGCAAACCCTTTTGAGAAAAAACAAACAAAAATTCTTTCTACTCAAAACCTAAAAATACCAAAATCACCAAAAGAAATTATCTCTCAAAAGAACGTTCGATATTTTACAAGAGAAGTTGAAAAACTTAGAGAAAATGATGAAAGATTATTAGAAAGTAAAAATTACGAAGTGTTTTTTGCAAGTGCAAAGGGAATTCCAAATTTATTACAAGAAATTGGTAGATTAAGAGAAATTACGTTTAGAGATGTTGGAGAAGGAACAAATAAAGCGATAGATTTAGATAAGTTCGATAAATATTATTACCATTTAATATTATGGGACAGAGAAGCAAATAAGCTTGTTGGAGCTTATAGAATGGGATTGGGAAATGAGATTTACAAGAAGTATGGTATTTCAGGTTTTTATATTCATACATTATTTCGTTTTGAACCAGAGTTGTATTCTATGATGGAAAACACTATAGAAATGGGAAGAGCTTTTATTGTAAAAGAATATCAGCAAAAACCAATGCCATTATTTTTATTGTGGAAAGGAATTGTTCATGTTACTTTACGTTATCCAGAATATAAATATTTAATGGGTGGAGTTAGTATAAGCAATCAATTTTCCGAGTTTTCAAAATCTTTGATGATTGAGTTTATGAAATCTCACTATTATGATCCATACATTGCTCAATATATTTTTCCGAAGAAAGAATTTAAGGTAAAATTAAAAGACGATGATAAAGATTTTGTTTTTGATGCCACCAAAGCAGATATGCAAAAATTTGATAAATTTATAGACGAAATTGAACCTGGAGCGTTAAGAATTCCGGTTTTAATTAAAAAGTATGTAAAACAAAATGCACGTCTAGTAGCCTTTAATGTTGATCCAAAATTCAATAATGCTGTGGATGGGTTAATGTATATTCGTGTGGTAGACTTGCCAGAAAGTACAGTAAAACCTGTTATGGAAGAATTCCAAGCAGAATTGGAAAGAAAAGCGACTGAGCTTCAAGAAACAAAAGAGTTATAAAATTGATTAAAACAACTTTTCTTATTGGTTTGATAGATGTAAACAAACTCTTCATCTGTTTTTGTTAAGTATATAATTCCTTCAATTAATGTAATTATTCCCATTGCCCAAGCAGCAATACCACAAGTAATAATACCTAAAATAAAAGTACATATTAATATTATAATTCCTTCTTTGGTGCAACCCAAGATAAATTTATGAACACCTAAAGGGCCTAAAAGAATAGCTAAATTCCTGCCACAACTCTTTTGCTTGATTCTTTAGGAATAGAATTTCCGTTTTCGTCTATAACTTGCATTTGTTTTAATGATTGAAGGATAAAACTACAAAAAAGCAGCATCTTTTGGCTCCTTAAAGTTCAATTTTATTTCCGTCTAAACCTCCAATTTCTATTACTCTTTTTTTTATGATTGAATATTTTAGTAAAACTTATGTTTAATTTTATCTACAATAGTTTGTGCTAATTTCTGGTTGCTTTCAGCTGTCCAACCAGCAATATGTGGAGTTAATAATACTTTATTAGACTGAATTAAATATTGAAAAGCTTCTGGCATTTCGATTCCGCTGGATGTGATATCTTTTTTGAATAAATTTTCGAAGGATGCTTTTTCGTATTCTAACACGTCTAAACCTGCGCCTAAAATTTTTCCATTTTCTAAAGCGGTAACTAAATCTTTTGTAACAACAGATTTTCCTCTTGCAGTATTCAGCAACCAAAAATATTTTTTAAACTGATTGATAAACTCAGCGTTTACCATATTGGTTGTTAACGCTGTATGTGGCGTATGTAAACTTAACACATCCGCTTTTTCTTGCAATTCTTCTAGAGAAACTTGTTTGCAATTTTCATCGCTAAGATTTGGCTTTATATCATAACATAAAATTTCTACGTCAAAACCTTTGAGTTTTTTTGCAAATGATTTCCCCATATTTCCGTAACCAATGATGCCAATAATTTTCCCGTCTAATTCAATTCCGCGATTTTCTTCACGCAACCATTTTCCTTTTCTAACTTCGGCATCAGCTTTATTTAATTTGTTGAATAATGAGAGTAACATTCCCAATGTATGTTCTCCAACAGCGTTTCTATTTCCTTCAGGAGCTGAAATTAAATAGACCTCTTTTTCTTTTGCATAATTATGGTCAATATTTTCTAATCCAGCGCCAACTCTACCAATAAATTTCAGATTAGTTGCTTTGTCTAAAAATTGTTTATCGATAGCAAAACGACTTCGAATGATAATTCCATCATATAAATGAATGGTATTTTCAATTTCAGATTTTGAAGACGTATAATCTTCATCATTTGTAAAACCCAAATCGTTTAATTGATTAAGTAAAAGGGGATGATTAGAATCTAAGTGGAGAATTTTCACTTTTTATGTGTTTTTTTGACCGCATAGAAACATAGTCAAATTAGATTTAATATTTTAATCTTTGTCATTCCTTAAAAACATGAAAATTACTTTTTCCATTGCTGTTTCCTTCCCTTTGGGAAGGCTAGGATGGGCTTTTAATATTGCTCCTTTTCATTCGGAAAATCTTTGCTTTTAACATCCGCATTGTATTGTTTAAAGGCATTCGTCATTTCTTTATATAAATCTGAATACCTACGCAAAAAACGTGGATTAAATTCATGTGTCATTCCTAACATATCATGCGTAACTAACACCTGACCATCAACTCCGCCTCCAGCACCAATCCCAATTACAGGAATTGAAATACTTTCAGCAATCTTTTGTGCTAATTTTGCAGGAACTTTTTCTAAAACAATGGCAAAACAACCAATTCGTTCTAATAATAATGCATCTTCTAATAACTTTTCTGCTTCTTCTTCTTCTTTTGCTCTAACAGTATATGTTCCGAATTTATAAATAGATTGTGGCGTTAATCCTAAATGTCCCATTACAGGAATTCCGGCATTTAATATTCTTTTAATAGATTCTTTTATCTCTTTTCCGCCTTCTAATTTTACAGAATGCCCGCCAGATTCTTTCATAATTCTAATGGCAGAACGCAACGCTTCTTTTGGATCAGATTGATAACTACCAAAAGGTAAATCTACAACCACCAAACTACGTTCAATTCCTCTAACAACAGAACTTGCATGATAAATCATTTGATCTAAGGTAATTGGTAAAGTAGTTTCATGACCAGCCATTACATTAGAGGCCGAATCACCAACTAAAATAACATCAATTCCGGCACCATCAACAATTTTTGCCATCGTATAATCGTATGCCGTCAGCATTGATATTTTTTGACCATTAGCTTTCATGTCTACTAACGATTTTGTGGTAACTCTTTTATATTGTTTTTTTGCAACTGACATTTTCTATAATTTTACTGTGGTAAAAATACACATTTATTTTGTTTGGCTTTTCTTTTTTATTGCAGTTAATCTTCTATTAATCTTTAAAAAATAGTATTTTTAGTTCTTTTATATCAATAGTTTTATTGAAATTAATTTAAACACACATGAAAAAATCAATTATACTTTTATTTTTATTAACATTTATTTTTTCAGTAAATGCACAAAAAAGAGGTAAAAAAAAAGAGGTAAGAATAGCGATACAAAACTTTTTTAAAGGCTTTCATAAAGGCGATATAGCTTTGTTAAAAACAACAATTCATAAAGATTTATATTCTCAAACAACCTTTATAAATAGCAATGGAGAAAACGTTTTACAAACTGATTCAAAAGCGTATAAAAGTTTAGTTGCTTTTGCCGAAAAAGTAAAACCGACTGATGATTATTTTGAAAAAATACTTTCTTATACAATTAAAGTTGATGGAAATTTAGCTTCAGTTTGGACACCGTATGAATTTTATAATAACCAAAAATTTAGTCATTGTGGAGCGAATTCTTTCCAGCTTTTTAATAACAACGGTAATTGGGAAATCATTTATTTAGTTGATACACGAAGAAAAAACAATTGTAAAGCACCACAGAAATAGTCTTCTTACAAAATCTTTGTTTTAGTTTAAATTGAATATCTTTGATATTCATAAATAAGAATGTTAGAAAATTCCACAAAACATACCTTAGATCCAAATAAATGGATTGATAAATATGCCGATTATTTATTTAATTATGCGGTTGTTCGTGTAAATGATAGTGATACGGCTAAAGATTTAGTGCAAGAAACTTTTTTTGCAGGATTAAAATCTGCCAAAAACTTTGAAGGAAAAGCAGCCGAAAGAACTTGGTTGGTTGCAATTCTTAAACGTAAAGTAATTGATCACTATCGTAAAAAAAATTCTAAAAAAGGAAAAGCAGAAGTTAGAATGAATTTTTACGAAGATGGCGAAAATGAAGGGAGTTGGATTGAAGAACGTGTACCTCAAACATGGGACAGTGATGCGGATAAATTGATAGAAACTGCAGAATTAAAATCAACGATAGATCAATGTATAGATAATCTACCAGAAAAATATGCAATGGTTTTTAGAATGAAAACGATTCAAGAATTTGAAACAGAAGAAATTTGTAAGGAGTTAAATATAACTGCGTCAAATCTTTGGGTTATAATTCATAGAGCAAGAACACAGCTTAGAAAATGCATGGAAGATAACTGGTTTAATAGTTAATAAAATAATGGCAAAATTTATAATATCTTGTGATGAAGCGACAACCATTTGTGATAAAAGTCAATATGGAGAAGCGTCATTTTTAGAAAAAATTAAGCTAAATTTTCATTTTTTTTTATGTAAAATCTGCGGATTATATTCTAATCAAAATACTAAAATGTCTAAGGTTTACAAAATGAAAGCACATGATTGTAAAAAAGAACACCGTTGTTTATCTACTGAAGAAAAGGAGCATTTAAAAAAGGAACTTCAAGAATTAGAAGCATAAAAAAATAATGCAATTTTTACCTAAAAAAATAGATGATTATGTTGTAAAACATACTCAAAAAGAACCACAAATCTTAAAAGAGTTAGCTAGAGAAACTTGGCAAAAAGTATTGAATCCAAGAATGTTAAGCGGTGCTTTTCAAGGAAGAGTGTTGTCTATGATTTCTAAACTAGTTCAGCCAAAAAGTGTTTTGGAAATAGGAACTTACACCGGTTATTCTGCGTTGAGTATTGCAGAAGGATTACATCCCAAAGGAACAATTTACACCATAGATAAAAACGAAGAATTAAGTATTTTACAAGATAAATACTTCGAAAAATCTGGTTTTAAAAATCAGATTCAACAATATGTTGGCAATGCGTTAGAAATAATTCCAACTATACATACAACTTTCGATTTGGTATTTATAGACGCAGATAAATCAAATTACATCAACTACTTTCATTTAATTATTGATAAAATAAAATCTGGTGGAATTATTTTATCCGATAATGTACTTTGGAGCGGAAAAGTGGTAGAAAAGTTAGATCCAAAAGATTTGGACACAAAAATATTGTTAGAATATAATAAATTGTTGAATTCGGATGAAAGATTGGAAACAGTTGTATTGCCAATAAGAGACGGATTGACAATAAGCAGAGTAAAATAAAAACTAGTTATTCCTTTTTATAGGACCTGTTATTTCTTCTTTTACTTTATTAATTTCCTCCGCAACATCTTTTGCAATATTGGCATCAATACCTTGTTTGTTTGCCGTTTCGTTGATTTCTTTTTTAATATCATTCGTTGCATCTTTTAGCTGACGCATGCCTTTACCTAATCCACGAGCAATTTCAGGAATTTTATCTGCACCAAATAACATTACTACTATCAAACCGATAACCATAATTTCTGGACCCCCAATAAATAAAAAAGTTGTATTCATACAGATGCAAAGTTAACTATTTCTGTTATTAGTTTCTAAAAATAATTGTAATTTAGAATCGAAAATTAAATTGTTTAAAATTGATGCTCAAAAAAGTATTCTTTAGCCTCCTAATAACTGCTTTTTTCGCCAATTGTAAAATGGCGAAAATAACAAGAACAATTTCTAAAAAAGTACATACTCCTTTTTATGAAAATCAATTTACAGGCATTTATATTTACGATGTAAATGCAGACAAAGAAGTGTATAATTATAACGGAGATAAGTATTTTACCCCAGCAAGTAACACGAAAATATTCACCTTATTTACAGGTTTAACCATGTTGCCAGATTCAATTCCGGCATTTAAATATTCGGTAAATAAAGATACCATTACCATTCAAGGAACTGGAGATCCAACTTTTTTACACAATTATTTTAAAGATAGTACGGCTATAAAAATGATTAACAACTACGCAAAAGCCAACATAATTATTGAGAACATTATAGATAAACGGTTTGGTCCAGGTTGGGCTTGGGAAGATTTCGATTCGTATTTTAGCCCAGAAAGAAGTGCTTTTCCGATGTATGGAAATGTTATAACCGTTCAGAACGAAGATTCAATTGTAGTTCAACCAGCCTATTATCAACAAAAAATTAAAGTGACTGACAATTTTTACGGAAGAGACGAATACAAAAACAACTTTTACTTTAGAAAAGATCGAAAAACGGAAACGGAAATTCCGATGCTAATTGATTCTACACAAATTGCTGCTTTATGGAATGAAATTGCTCCAAATAAAGTATCCGTAATTAAATCATCAGAAATCAAACCATCAATAATTGCGTATAGCGTTCTTTCAGATAGTTTGTATAGACGCATGATGGAAGTAAGCGACAACTTTTTAGCAGAACAAATTTTGGTGTTGGCGTCATCAACATTGTCAGATACTTTAAGTTCTTCTAACGCAAGAAAATATATGTTGGAAAACGAATTAAAAGACTTAAAACAACAACCTCGTTGGGTTGATGGTTCTGGTTTGAGTAGATACAATTTGTTTTCGCCAATTTCTTTTGTTGAAGTTTTAAGCAAACTATATAAAATGATTCCGCAAGAACGTTTGTTTTATTTATTTCCTGTGGGAGGAGAATTCGGAACGATTAAAAACTGGTATGCAGGAACAAACAAACCCTATGTATTTGCCAAAACAGGAACGGTTGGAAATAACCATAATGTAAGTGGTTATTTATTGACCAATGCGGGGAAAGTATTAGTGTTTAGTTTTATGAATAATCATTTTAAGAAAACAAATGATGAAATTAAAACACAAATGCAAAATACTTTTGAGTGGTTGAGAGATCATTATTAAATTTATTTCTTTGTCAACATCCTTTTAATCTCATTCAATTTCATCAACGCTTCAATTGGTGTAAGTGTATCAATATTTGTAGCTAAAATTTCTTCTTTGATGTTTTCTAGTAAAGGATCATCTAATTGAAAAAAGCTCAATTGCATTTCTTCGTGTTGTACCGTTTTCAACGTTTCTTTTACTTCTTTATTCGAATGATTTTTCTCAAGCTGTTCTAATATTTTATTAGCTCTGTGAATTACTTGTGTTGGCATTCCGGCCAATTTTGCAACATGAATTCCAAAACTATGATTGCTTC
Organism: Flavobacteriaceae bacterium; assembly: GCA_041689245.1. Lineage (GTDB taxonomy): Bacteria > Bacteroidota > Bacteroidia > Flavobacteriales > Flavobacteriaceae > Polaribacter. The sequence goes on from JBDNGO010000047.1 coordinate 32,942, forward strand.
CTCCAGGAACCAATTTACGTAAGAAAATAATGGTGTCTTTTAATTCTTTAACAGAAACATTGAAGTTTTTAATACGCCCAAAAGTTTCGGTCATATCATTTAATTCATGATAATGTGTTGCAAATAATGTTTTTGCTTGTGATGGATGTTCGTGTAAATATTCTGCAATTGCCCAAGCAATTGAAATTCCGTCGTAGGTAGAAGTTCCGCGTCCAATTTCATCTAACAACACTAAACTACGTTCAGAAAGATTGTTAAGAATGGATGCTGTTTCGTTCATTTCTACCATAAAAGTAGATTCGCCCATCGAGATATTATCACTTGCGCCAACACGCGTAAAAATCTTATCTACAATTCCGATTCTTGCATTTTGTGCAGGCACATAACTTCCCATTTGTGCTAACAATACAATTAATGCAGTTTGACGTAAAATAGCAGATTTACCAGACATATTTGGTCCGGTAATCATAATAATTTGCTGTTGATTTCTGTTCAACACAAGGTCATTGGCAATATATTCTTCGCCAATTGGCAATTGTTTTTCAATAACTGGATGACGACCGTTTTTAATCTCTAAATCGGTACTTTCATCTAAAATAGGACGAACATAATTATTGTCAATTGCAGTTTTTGCAAAGGATAACAAACAATCTAATTGTGCAATTCCGTTCGCATTTTGCTGAACAGGTTGTACAAAATTGATAATGTATTGAATCAGTTTAGAAAAAATTTCTTGCTCTAAAGTTTGAATTTTTTCTTCTGCTCCTAAAATTTTGGTTTCGTACTCTTTTAATTCTTCAGTAATATAACGCTCTGCATTCACAAGGGTTTGTTTACGAATCCATTCTTCAGGGACTTTATCTTTATGTGTATTCCGAACTTCAATATAATAGCCAAAAACGTTGTTAAAGGCAATTTTTAAACTTGTAATTCCGGTTCTTTCAATTTCACGAGCCAACATGCTATCCAAATACTCTTTTCCTGAATTAGAAATGGCCCGTAAATCATCTAATTCTAGCGAAATACCAGTTGCAATAGCATTTCCTTTATTGATGTTCACAGGAGAATCATCAAATAAGGTTTCAGAAATTTTAGCAATCAAATCAGAACAAGTATTCAATTGTTTTCCGATTTGTTTTACGGATGCATTTGTGCTTTTTTCTGCAGCTTCTTTAATCGGTAAAATAGCTTGTAAAGAATTTTTCAACAACACAACTTCTCTTGGGGATGCTTTTCCTGTTGCTACTTTAGAAATCAACCGTTCAATATCACTTATTTGTTTGATTTGATAGGTAACTGTTTTAAAGAAATCATCAGAGTTAATTAAATAATGAACCGTTTCATGACGCTTTTCTATTGCTTCTTTATTCTTTAAAGGTAACGCCAACCAACGCTTTAATAAACGTCCGCCCATTGAAGAAATGGTTGCATCAATAATGTCTAATAACGTAACAGAATTTAATGAAGTTCCGTGATATAATTCTAAATTTCTTACAGTAAACCGATCCATCCAAACATAATTGTCTTCAGCAATTCTAGAGATATTTTGAATGTGAGATAATTGCTTGTGCTGTGTTTCGGATAAATAAAATAGTATCGCTCCGGCAGCTACAATTCCGCTTGACAAATCTTGAATTCCAAAACCTTTTAGACTTTTTACATCAAAATGATTTTGCAGCAATTCTTGTGCATATTCAGGCTGAAAAACCCAATCATCTAAATAAAATGTATAAAAACGATTTTCGAATACTTCTAAAAATTGTTGTTTGTGTCTTTTTTCAACTAAGACTTCACTTGGCTTGAAGTTTTGTAATAATTTATCAATGTATTCATCATTTCCTTCAGCAACTAAATATTCTCCAGTAGAAACATCTAAGAATGAAATTCCGAGTTGTTTTTTATCAAAATGAACAGCCGCTAAAAAGTTGTTGGTTTTACTTTGTAATACTTCATCATTCAATGCAACTCCAGGCGTAACCAATTCTGTAACTCCACGTTTTACAATGGTTTTGGTCATTTTTGGGTCTTCTAATTGATCACAAATGGCAACTCGCATTCCTGCTTTTACAAGCTTTGGTAAATAGGTATTTAAAGAATGATGAGGAAAACCAGCTAATGCGGTTTCGGTTTCACTTCCTGCACCACGTTTGGTTAAAACAATTCCCAACACATGCGAGGCTTTTTTAGCATCTTCACCAAAGGTTTCGTAAAAATCGCCAACCCTAAACAATAACATAGCATCAGGATACTTTACCTTGATAGCATTATATTGTTTCATTAATGGAGTCACCTTTTTTGTAGTTGCTTTTGCCAAGTCTTTCGGAATTTTTAAATTAGTTTTGCGAAGATAATTATTCGTATATAAAGATATACCTTTTTATGAGAAAACTAAAAAATAGCGAGTTAGATAGAATCTCTGTTGATGCCTTTAAAGAAGTTGCAAAAACTCCTTTAATTGTTGTGCTAGATAATATTAGAAGTTTAAACAATGTAGGATCTGTTTTTAGAACAAGTGATGCTTTTTTGATTGAAAAAATTTATCTCTGCGGAATTACCGCAACTCCACCAAATAAAGAAATTCATAAAACAGCATTGGGTTCTACTGAATCTGTGGCTTGGGAATATGTAAAAGATACGCTCACTTTAATTGAAAAATTAAAAGATTCAAAAATTAAAGTATTGGCTATTGAGCAAGCAGAAAATAGCATAATGCTAAATGAATTTACTCCAGAGAAAAATCAAAAATACGCAGTTGTTTTAGGAAATGAAGTAAAAGGCGTACAACAAGAAGTGGTTTATGCTTCTGATTATTGTATAGAAATTCCACAATTAGGCACTAAACATTCTTTAAATATATCGGTAAGCTGTGGTGTTGTTTTATGGGACTTATTTAATAAGCTGAAATAAGTTTGCTTTATTTCTAATATCCTTTTATATTTATACAAAATTATTTTTTCTTAAAGCGATTAAATTGCTTAATTTTAAATTTAAAAAGATGAAAAAAGAAATGTATTTAAAAAGCGATATTTTTAGATCTCAACCAGGCGGAGATGATGAAAATGGAACTGACCAAGGAGGAAATAACGAAGGTGAAGGAAGTAAATTAGTTTAATTTTATAGCATATCTTGATTTTTTTAAGACGTTTTTTTGCTTTATGAACTTAAAAATTTCCTTTTTTATTCTATCCTTTTTTTGTTTTGGAATTGCTTTTTCACAGCAAACAGAAACCCAGCAAAAAAAAGACTCAATCAGGTACTATTTAAAGAACCCTAAAGGTAAACATCAACTCAAATATTTAAAGAGAGCTGTTGATTTAGCAGAAGAATTAGATATTGATTCTTTAATTATGACTTCTAATGTAGAGTTTGGACTGAGAAGTTATTTTAAAAAGAAAACAGCTGGTTTAGATATTGCTCAACGAAATTTAAATAAATTATATTTAAAATCTAAAGATTCATTTGCTTTAGCAAAAGTGTATCACTATAAAGCACTTATGCACCATCTTAACTTTAAAAAAGACAGCTCTTTATATTATTATACAGAATCAAAAAAGATTTCTGCGTTTATAAAAGATTCTTTAGAAGTTGGCAGGCGTTTACTGAGCATGTCTAATATACAACGAGACGGGAAAGATTATTTAGGCTCTGAACTTTCTGCAATAGAAGGGTTGCAATACCTAGAACCTATAAATGATTTAAGGTTTTCTGGTAGTTTGTATAATAGTCTTGGATTGTCTTCTCTAAGAACAGGGAATAATGAAGAAGCAAGAAAACATTTCAATAAATACTTAGAAATTAGTCAAAAAAATCCAGAGAAAAAAAGAATATATACATCTACATTTTATTTTTATAGCAATTCGGCAATATCATATACTAATGAAAAGAATTATGAGAAAGCTATTGAATTATATAATAAAGCGCTGAAAATGGATAGTCTAGAGCTTAAATACCCAGAACTGTACTCAATGGTTTTAGACAACCAATCTAGCGCATATATTTTAAGTGGAGAATTAACAAATGTGTTAAATAGATTAAAAAGGGCTAACAAAACTAAAAGGAGAATAAATGATATAATAGGGCTGAGTACTAATCATCAAATTCAATTTGATTATTATTTGAAAATTAATGACTCTAAAAATGCATTGTTTCACGCAAAGAAAGCACTTGAATATGCAAAGAAATCTAATTATACCAGAAGAGAAACTTCTTTACTATTTAACCTTGCCAATTCTAAGATAATTACTCCAAAAGAAGCAAATAACTACTTACGTAGATATATAAAAATGAATGATAGCATATTGGAACATGAAAAAACATTAAAAAATCAATTTGCTAAAATACGTTACGAAACAGGTAAAAAAGAGAAGGAAAACCTTGCTTTAAAAATTGTAAACGAAAAGAAACAATTAGAGATAGAGCAAGAAAAACAATACAAAATAATTAGTTTTTTATTAGCAGTAGGAAGTATACTTATTTTAGGAATCAGCTTTTTGGTTTTTAAAAACAAAAGAAAAAAAGTAGCATTTGATACACAGTTGCAAAAAGCGGAAGCAAGAGAACAAGAACGCGAACAAATTGTTAAATCTTTACATGATGAAGTTGCTGGAGATTTAAGAATGTTACATCAACAATTAGAAAAAATAAATCAAGTAGAAGTTGCAAACAAACTAGAATTAGTTAAAAACAATATCAGAAATTTATCTCATCAATTAAGCAGTGTTCATTTTGATGAGGTTACTTTTAAAGATCAAATGATTAATTTAATTAGCGATTATTTTTCTTTAGAATGTAAAATATCTATTAAGGGGTTAAAAGAAAATGATTGGGAAAACATAGAAAATCCAATTAAAAGAACGCTGTATTTAAGTGCTAGAGAAAGTTTGCAAAATGCAAAGAAACATACAAAAGCAACGCAGATAAATATTGAATTAAAGCAGGATAAAAACAACGTGTATTTGGTTGTTGAAGATAACGGAGTTGGATTTAATTTTTTTGAGAAGTCAAAAGGAATTGGATTGAAAAACCAGAGAGAAAGGATTGAAGAAATCAACGGGAAAATAGAAATTAAAAGTACTATTAATAAAGGCACAATTATTAAAACTGTAATCCCCATTCATGTCTAAAACATTAAAAATTTTAATAGTTGATGATCATCAATTAATCATTGATGGAATAATTTCTTCTTTAAAAGAAATTGGAGATTACGAGGTTTTTTTCACCACAAATTGTGATGATGCTTTTGCAAAATTAAAACAAGAACCATTTGATATTCTTTTTACAGATTTAAGTTTTGATTGCAACACAAATTCTACGAAACTAGATGGAGGAGAAGATTTAATTAAAGCAATTCAAAAAGAAAAAATTTCTGTAAAAATTGGGGTAATAACAGGCCATTCAGAAACCAATAGAATTTATAATGTAATTCAGAATTTAAAACCTTCTGCGTATTTATTAAAAACTAAATGCAATGCTATTGAGTTGAATTTTGCCATTCAGAAAATGATGTCGAATAATTTTTATTATACCCATGAAGTACATCAAAAAATGATTCATCGAGCTTGTATTGATATCCAAATGGATGAAGTTGCAATTCAAATTTTAAAAGAATTACCAACTCAATCTAAAATTAGTAATTTAGAAGGAATCATTAAAAAAGAAGATGGTACAATTCTTAAACAACGATCTATAGAAAGTAAATTAGCGAACTTACGGATAGATTTAAACGCCGTAAGCAACACAGATTTAATCTTAAAAGCAAAAGAGTTAGGAATTATTGACTAAGGCTTTGCGGTAAATTACATTTTCACTTGCGGTTTTACACAAGTATTCATAGATATTAGTATATATCTTTGATATGAGTAAAAGAAATTCCAACTTTTCGAATGTGGGAATTGTTATTAGTTTGTTTTAGTAGCAAACTAGAAAAAGAAAGAGAAAAAGCTTTTGATTGAAAAATTAGAAGCTTTTTTGTTAAAAGCCTAAAATTAATTTAGCAATACTAAAATAAATTAAAATCCCCAGTATATCATTACTAGTCGTTATAAATGGACCTGTTGCTAATGCAGGATCAATTCCTCTTTTGTCTAAAATAATCGGAATAAAAGTACCAATTATAGATGCTATTATAATTACTGTAACTAAAGAAATAGCGACTGTAATTCCTAATTCAAAAGAAAATTTTAAAAATAACATTCCAATTGACATTAAAATTAAAGCCAACACAAATCCATTGATTAAACTTTGAAGAACTTCTTTAATTAATCTTTTCCATAAAGAACCTTTTAAACTATCATTTGCCAATCCTTGAACAATAATTGCAGAAGATTGTACGCCAACATTTCCTGCCATAGCAGCAATTAAAGGTGTAAAAAAGAAAAGCTGGTAATGAGTTGTCATAGCATCACTAAAACCTCCCAAAATAGAAACAGAAATAAAACCGCCAAATAAAGCTAAGATTAACCAAGGTAATCTTGCTTTTGTTAAATCTAAAATACTATCGTCTGCTTCTACATCTTGAGAAATACCGGCTGCTAATTGGTAATCTTTTTCTGCTTCTTCTTTAATAACATCTACAATATCATCAATGGTAATTCTACCCACTAAAGCATCATTATCATCAACAACAGGAATTGCCTCTAAGTCGTATTTCCGCATTACGTTAGCTACATCTTCTGCACTTTCATTTACATGAACAAAATCTACTTTTGGAATATAAATTTCAGAAATATGTGTTCTTGTAGAAGCAACTAATAAATCTTTTAAAGAAAGTCTTCCTTTTAATTGGCCAGCGTCATTTACAACATAAATAGAATGTACATGCTTAACTTCTTCTGCTTGAATACGCATTTCTTTTACACATTTTAAAACATTCCAATTTTCATTTACCTGAACTAATTCTTTTGCCATTAAACCTCCGGCAGAATTTTCATCATAAGAAAGTAATTCTTCAATTTTTTTTACATGCTCTTCATCTTCAATTTGAGCCATTACTGCTTCTTGCCTTTCTTCTGACAATTCTGCGATAATATCTGCTGCATCATCTGTGTCTAACTTATCAATCTCTTCGGCAATTTCTTTAGCTGTAAGTTGTTCAAATATTTTTTCTCTAACAGCTTCATCTAATTCAATTAAGATATCAGAAGTAGTTTCACTATCTAAAAGTTTAATAATGTATACTGCTTCTTCAAATGAAATGTCTTCTAAAACCTCTGCAATATCTGCATGGTGCATTTCTTTAAATAGCTTATTAAGCTCATTATCGTTGCCATTTTGGATGTATATTGCAACGTTTTCTAGAAGCTCTTTAGTAATTTCAAATGCCATTGTTTGCTATTTTTTCAGTCAGATTAATGAATTCTTGAACCGATAATTGTTCTGGACGTTTCGCAAATATAGGGTCTTCTTTTAAAGTATCCGAAAGATTGAATGATTTTAAACTGCCACGCAACATTTTTCTCCGTTGATTAAAACTAGTTTTTACAACTCTAAAAAATAACTTCTCATCAACAGGAAGGGTGTAATTTTCTTTTCTTATGAATCTTATTACACCAGAATCTACTTTTGGAGGCGGATTAAAAACAGTTGGCGGAACGGTAAATAAGTATTCTACATCATAAAAAGCTTGTGTTAAAACAGATAATATTCCGTAAACTTTACTGCCTTCTTTTTCTGCAATTCTTTGTGCAACTTCTTTTTGAAACATTCCAGCAAACTCGGGTACATATTCCCTATTTTCAATTGCTTTAAAAACAATTTGTGTAGAAATATTGTAAGGAAAGTTGCCAATAATAGCCACTTGTTCGTTGTTAAAAAGCTGGGTTATTTGTTGTTTTAAAAAATCGCCTTCTAGTATGCTGAATTTTTCTTGAGTTGTGTTTAAGTTTAGATGCTCTAAAGGAAATGTTTCTTTTAAATACGTAACAGAATGAGAATCTATTTCTAATACTGTAATTTTCGCTTTTTTTTCTAATAAATACTTTGTTAAAACACCCATTCCTGGACCAATTTCTAACACATGATTATATCCTTTTTCAGTTAATGAATCGGCTATTTTCTTAGCGATAGTTTCATCAGTTAAAAAATGTTGTCCTAAATGTTTTTTTGCTCTAACGGTCATATTAATTAGTTATTTCATTAGAGAAAAACTCCTTTACTATTTTTAGTTCTGTTCTAAAAGCCAACACTTTATCTGCAAATTTTTGCTTTCCTGCAGCTCTTAATCTATCAGCATCTTCTTTGTAATAATTGTCTAAATATTCTCTAGTTTTTGCACTGTATTGTACAGAATATGTAACTCCTCCCAAACCATCATCAACCAAAACTTGCGTTAATTTTGCCGAAGTAAATTTTCCTGTTGCTAATACTTCAGGAATATGGTTGTGAATCCATTTTAACCATTCTTCATGAATGCTTTTATCTATAGTTAAAGTTACGTTATAAATGTACATTTGTGCGCGTTTTAATTAACAATATCGCCTCTGAGTTTTCTATATTTTTTTCTGGCATCAACTAAATAAATACTCGAAGGATGCTCAAAAATAATCTTTTGATAATATTCAGAAGCTCTTTCTGTATTATTTAATTTCGAAAGATAAATTTCTGCAATTTGATAGATTGAATCATCTACAAAAATTCCTTCTTTATCTAAAGTAATGATTTGATTATAGTTTTTGATTGCTTTTTCAAATTGATTGGTTTTTGCAAATAATGTTGCTTGTTTAAACAATGCTTCATCTTCAATTTTTTGACCTTTATAATTGATAATTACTTTTTGTAAAGTATCAATTGCTTGTGTGTTTTTATTTTGAAACGCTAATAAATCTGCTTTTGCATACAACTGTAAACCTATATCTAAAGAATCTTTTGGCTGATTGTCTGAAATGATTAAAAACAACTCTAGTGCATCATTTGCAATTAATTGCGTAGTTGAAGCTTTTAGCACTTTTAACTGTGCAAAAGCCCATTTAAAATCGTTTTTAAAATACGAAGTTTGCGCAACTTTAAATCTAGCTTGCTGTGCTAATGGATGATTTTTAATACGTGTCTGTACTTGAGAAAAGTAAATTAATGCGCGATTGTAATTTCCTATAAAGACATAAACATCACCAAGTTTTAATTTAATTTCTGCTTTTTGAAATTTAGAAGTGGCTATTTTTAGTGCATTTATTAAAACAGTAATTGCTTTTTCTGGTTTATTTTTATTAAAAGTTAAAAACTCAGCATATTCAAGTTGAATTTTTAAGGTGGAAGTTTTTTTTTCGTAACGACTAAAAATAGCATCAAAAAGCGGTTCTATATTTTCTTGATTTGTTGCGATTGCAATTTTAATTGCATATAAATTAGCAGTTAAAATTTGATCGATAAAAGGACTTTTTTCTAAAACAAAATCAAAACATTTTTTTGCCGTTTCAAAAGCATTGTTGTTATAGGAATTGTATCCCAAATCGATAATGTTTACAATATATTCTGGGTTTCTATTGTACAGTGCTTTTTCTTGAATCAGTGCTTTTTCATATTCTTTTTGCTGAATAAAAAGCCAACTTAATAATTGATTCCAAACATTTTTAGGGTTGCTGACAGATTTTTTAATTAGGGCTTTTTTAAACAAAATATTGTTATTATTTAAGCGATCATCTACTATATATCTGCTTGTGAATCTTTGTATGGTATTTAAATAATCTTCATTTTCATCAATCAAATCTATATACGAAGTAAACATTTTTTCGAAGGCTCCTTTTTCTCCATAAATCTGTGCGACTTGAAGTTTATAATTTGCATTTGGATTGTAACGCATTGTTTCTTGATAAGCCAAAATAGCATAATCTAATAACGCATTATCATTAAACAATCTGCCAATAAAACCGCCCATTCCAGCGTTCATTTTTATAGAACTGATGGCTTTATCGTAATAAATTATTGCTGTTTCTTTTTGTTGTTGTTTTTCGTAATTATAACCTAATTCAACATTTAAATAAGAATGTTTAGGGTTCTTTATCAAGCGTTCTTTTAATAGTTTTTCAACAGTTTCAAATTGTGATGTTTCTTGATAAGAACGAATCAATCTTTTTAAATATGTGGTGTTAAAAGGATTTTTTTCAAACAGACCTTTAAATAATTGTGTTGCTTTTTCATATTCTCCATCTCTATAATATCTTTCGGCCAACATATAGTCGTCTTGCCCATAACTAAACGAACTAAAGAATATAAAAAATAAAATTATGGTTTTTTTCATGGTATTCAAAGATAAGAACAAGAACGTTAAATTTTCATTAAATCAGATAATTTATAAATATGTGATGTAACATTTTGGCATGAAACTTGTCTATTAGATATAAGAACTAACAAATTATGAAATTATGAGCGAATTAACTAAACAATACGAACAAGCAAAAAACAACTCTAAAGTGTTTATGCAAAACGGACAAATAGGTGCATATATAAATGCATTATTAGAAATGAATAAATATAAAAGATTAATGATTGCAGTTGTTGCAAACTAAAAAGTAAGTTTTAAGAGGCCTCAAAACTTACTTTACTAGTCTTTGTATTTGATTGTTTTTTTAATCAATCATATCAAAACCACAATACGGCACTAAAGCATCTGGAATTTTAATTCCATTTTCGGTTTGATAGTTTTCTAAAATCCCCGCTAAAACCCTAGGCAACGCAAGAGAGCTTCCGTTTAATGTATGTGCTAACTGACTTTTTCCTTCTTTATTTTTAAAACGCAACTTTAATCTATTTGCTTGATAGGTTTCAAAGTTTGATGCAGAACTTATTTCTAACCATCTATCTTGAGCAGTAGAAAACACTTCAAAATCGAATGTTAATGCAGAAGTAAACCCTGTATCTCCACCACATAATCTCAAAATTCTATACGGCAGTTTTAAATCTCTTAAAATTTCTTTGATGTGTTCAACCATTCCATTTAAAGCTTCATAAGAATTATCTGGATGTTCAATTCTTACAATTTCTACTTTATCAAATTGATGCAATCTATTTAAACCTCTTACGTGAGCCCCATAACTTCCTGCCTCTCTTCTAAAACAAGGTGTGTAACCTGTACAGGTTATAGGAAAATCATTTTCAGAAACTAAGTTTCCTCTAAACATATTTGTAATTGGCACTTCTGCAGTCGGAATTAAATATAAATCATCTATAGTAGAATGATACATTTGCCCTTCTTTATCTGGTAATTGCCCAGTTGCAGTAGCAGAATCAACATTTACCAAATGCGGAACTTGATATTCTTTATAACCAGCTTCAATATTTTTATCTAAAAAATAATTGATTAATGCACGCTGTAGCCTTGCTCCTTTTCCTTTATAAACAGGAAATCCAGCACCTGTAATTTTGGTTCCAAGTTCAAAATCGATGATGTCATATTTTGTGGCTAATTCCCAATGCGGCAATGCATTTTCTCCTAAATCTGGAATTATGCCTTCAGAAAAAATAATCTCGTTGTCTTCTTCAGATTTTCCTGCTTTTACAGAAGCATGTGGCACATTTGGAATCTGATACAATAATTCTTGTAAATTGTCCGAAAAATTATTTAATTCTTCTGTCAATTCTTTAGATTGCTCTTTTAGTTGTGTTGTTTTTTCTTTTAATAAATTTGCTTTTTGAGCTTGTCCAGATTTAAAGAATTTTCCAATTTCTTTCGAAATTTTATTAGATTCAGCTAAAATATTATCTAGAGCTGTTTGAGTATTTCTACGATTTTCATCAGCAGTTAATACATCAGCAATTACTGTTTCTGCATTTGCAAAATTTCGTTTTGCTAAACCTTCTAAAACAGTTTGTTTGTTGTCTCTAATAAACTGAACCTGTAACATCTTTAAATTTTTAAATAGCCACAAAGATACAGCAACTACAACAATTTACCAATGCCTTTTAGAGATTGTTTTGAATGTAATAAAGAGCTGTTTTTTTATCTTCTTTTAGTTGTAATATTAACTTTTCTACAGAGTCAAATTTTTCTTCATCTCTTAGGAAATATAAAATTTCTACAGTTAAATTCTGGTTATAAAGATCTCCTTTAAAATCAAAAAAATGAACTTCAATTGTTTGATGTTTTCCTTCTAAAGTTGGTCTAAAACCGATGTTCATCATTCCAAATACTGTAATTTTATCAAGTATTGATTTTACTACGTAAACTCCCGTTTTAGGAATTAACTTATAGTCTTCTTTTATGTTCAAGTTTGCCGTAGGAAATCCAATTTTACCTCCCAATTGTTTGCCATTTACAACGGTTCCGTTTAACATAAAATGATACCCTAAATATTTATTGGCGGTTTTTATGTTTTTTTCTGACAGTGCTTTTCTGATTTTTGTTGAACTCACAGCAACATTATTAATGTCTTGAGCAGGAATTTCTTCAACTTCAAAATTATATAAATGACTATATTCTGTTAGTTGTTCTAAATTACCTTCTCGGTTTTTACCAAAATGATGATCGTAACCAATTATTAATTTTGAAGTATTTAATTGATTAACCAGCACTTTTCTCACAAAATTTAACGCAGTTAACCTCGAAAATTCAATGCTAAACGGATGAATAATTAAATAATCCAAACCTGTTTTTGATAATAAATCAGCTCGTTCTTCAATTGTATTAATCAATTCTATTGATGCATTTTTTTGCAACACCATTCTTGGATGCGGAAAAAAAGTAAGTAAAACAGATTTTTTATGTAGTCTTTTGGCTGTTTTAACAACCTTTTCAATAATTTTTTGATGACCAATATGAACCCCATCAAAAGTGCCAATGGTTACAACTGTCTTTTCAGTATGATGATAATTAGAAAGTGAATGGATTATTTTCAATGATATAAAATTTCTGCAAAGTTACGATTTGACATTTTGTTTCAAAGAAATTTTGAGAAGAAAACAAAATTGTCATATTTACAATTTTAGAATTAAAAAAATGATAAAGATTTAATTTTAATAGTACTTCTTTATCTAATTCAAATTTTTTTGTACTTTGCACTATCTATAACAAATATTTTATATTATGAAAAAACTATTACTTGTTGCATTTGCAATGTTTACTAGCGTAATTATGTTTGCTCAGACCTCCGTCTCAGGGACAGTTACAGACGCTAATGGCGAACCATTACCTGGGGCCAATATTAAAGTTGAAAGAAAATCAGTTGGTACAAACACCGATTTTGATGGGAAATTCACAATGAGAGTAACGGATACGCCGCCTTTTAATATTGAAATTTCTATGTTGGGTTATAAAACTCAAAAAATTGCAATTACAAAAAACAATCAAGATGTTTCAGTTTCTTTAACTGAAAATGCTACTTCTTTAGACGAAGTGGTTGTATCTGCTTCTCGTACTCCAGAGCGTATTATGGAATCTCCAGTTACGGTAGAAAGAATGGATATTAGAGAGATTAGAAACACGTCTTCACCTTCATTTTATGATGGTTTAGAGAATTTGAAGGGAGTTGATATCAATTCAAATAGTTTAACATTTAAGTCTGTTAATACACGTGGATTTGCTACTTTTTCTAACGAACGTTTTATGCAGTTAGTAGATGGAATGGACAATTCTTCTCCTGCATTAAACTTTGCTTTAGGAAATTTATTAGGAATGTCTGAATTAGATGTGAAAACTGTTGAATTATTGCCAGGAGCTTCTTCTGCACTTTATGGGGCAAATGCTTTTAATGGTATTATGTTCATGACAAGCAAGTCGCCTTTTGATAGCCAAGGAATTAGCTATGTGTTAAAAAAAGGAATGACAAATCAAAATGCTGCTGGAACTAATGATTATGTTGACACCAGTATTAGAATGGCGTATGCATTTTCAGAGTATTTTGCTGCAAAAGCAACATTTTCATACTTAAAAGGGTCTGAATGGCTTGCTGTTGATTATAGAGATGAAGCAAATTCAGCATCAACAAGTCATAATGGAAATCCAAATTATAACGGATTAAATGTGTATGGTGATGAAGTTTCTACAAACATTAAAGGAGTTGCTGGTAAAATCCCAGGATTTCCAGTAGGGTTAGCAGCATTGGTGCCAAATGTAAATGTTAGTAGAACAGGGTATACAGATAATGATTTAATGGACAATGACGCAAAAAGTTTAAAATTAGGATTGTCTTTAAATTATAGACCTTTTGGAAATGATCGTTTAGAGGTAATTTGGAATTCTAAATATGGAACAGGGAATACAATATATCAAGGACAAAACAGATATAATATTAAGAATTTCTACATGTCTCAACATAAATTAGAGTTACGTGGTAAAAATTTCTTTGTAAGAGGGTATGTAACTCAAGAAGATGCAGGAGATTCTTATGATACTCGTTTTGCTGCTATTAATATTAATAGATTCTGGAAATCAGATGCACAATGGTTTGGCCAATATACGGGTGCTTATGCATACGCGTTTGCGGGTTACATCCCAGGTGTTCCAGCGGGTAACGTTGCAGCTGCACATGCTACAGGTAGAGCGGTTGCTGACACAGGTCGTTTATTCCCTGGAACTGCAGGCTTTAACGCTGCTAAAGCTAAAATTACAAGTGATCCTGATTTAACTACAGGGTCTAAGTTTATTGACAATACAAAGTTATATCATGCAGACGCAAACTTAAATTTAAGAGATTATATTGATTTTGCTGATGTACAAGTTGGAGGGTCATTTAGAAAATACTCTTTAAATTCTCAAGGAACAATCTTTACTGATTATGACGGAGCAATTAACTATAACGAATATGGAGCTTATATTCAAGGGCAAAAGAAATTCATGGACGATAGGCTAAAGGTTACTGCTTCTGGAAGATATGATAAAGCTCAAAACTTTAAAGGAAATGTTTCTCCAAGATTATCTTTATCATATGCTGCTGGAGCAGATAAAAATCACAACTTTAGAGGGTCTATACAAACAGGATTTAGAAATCCAACAACTCAAGACCAATATATTGGATTAGATGCAGGAAGAGGCATTTTAATTGGTACTGCGCCAGATAACATCAATAGATACACATCTTCTCCGTTTGCTTTAGGAATTAATCCAGCGTTAGCAGGATATATTAATGCAGTTACTGGAGGAGCAAGTGCTATTGGAAGGACTAAAGTGTTAACGGGTACATCTGCTTATAATAATTCTTGGACTGCAAGTTCTGTTCAAGCTTTTGTTGCTTCCGGTGGAACAAATCCTGGACTTTTAAAGAAATCTAATGTAGAGTATGTAAAACCAGAGCATGTAACTGCTTTTGAAGTTGGTTATAGAGGAATCATTGAAGGATTTACAATTGATTTAAACATGTATTATAATAAATACAAAGACTTTATTGCAAGTGAAAACGTTGTTGCGCCTTTATATGGTAGCGTTGCTCTTAATGATGGAGTTGATTTAACTCCAGTTGGTGGAGCTGCAGGAACTCCAATTGCTTTAGTTGCTTTAAGTAGCGGAGATTATAAAGGTGTGGCTTTTGACTCAAATTCTAATGCAGATATTACTTCTGCTGGAGCAGGAGTTAGCGTGGCTACTAAAATTTTAAATGATTTCGATATTAGCTTTAATTATTCGTATGCTAAGTTTGAAAGCAAGGGAGCAAGTAATCCAGATTTTGAAGCAGGATTTAATACTCCTGAGCATAAATTTAAAATGCAGTTTGGTAAATCTGACTTATTTAAAAACTTAGGTTTTAATCTTAACTTTAGATGGCAAGATGCTTTCTTATGGCAATCTTCTTTCTATGACGGAACTATTGATGCAAGATCAGTAATTGATGCGCAAGTAAATTATAGAATGCCAAAATGGAAATCTACTTTAAAAGTAGGTGGAGCTAATTTAGGAGGTAAAGAATATTTTAGTGCTCCAGGAGTTGGAGGAATTGGTTCTCAATACTATGTTTCTTGGACAATTAATCCATAATAATGAAATGTAAAACATTAAAAAGCCTTTTGATTTGTCAAAAGGCTTTTTTCTTATCTCTTTTTTAGAGATTAAACAAAAAACCTCATCAGTTCCTGAAATAAATTCAGCATAAATGATGAGGTTTTAATTTATATTAGATGTCCCGTCCTGAAATAGCGATACACAAAAAGTATCCTAATGGAAAAATCACAAGAAGCACGCTACATTAAGCGAACCCAAAAAGACTATTCGATGTCTTTTAAATTAGAAGTTGTACAAGCAATAGAGCAAGGAAAGA
>JBDNGO010000048.1:0-38658 GCA_041689245.1 Flavobacteriaceae bacterium
AATAGGTGGGAGAGTAGGTCGCTGCCTTTCTTTATATTGTTTATCTTGAACTTGTTTCAAGAACTCAATATTAATACATTAGTCCTCAATCATTAATGATTGAGGACTTTTTTTTTGCTTAAAATTAAAAAAGTTTATTTTCGTTCTAATTATTAATTGTCTTTTCTTTGCTACCTAATTTATGAAAATATTTAAAAACTTATTTATTGCACTGATTTTTCCAAGCTTGATGTTTTCTCAAGTTGGAGGTGAATCTGTATATAAATTTTTGAATATTTCTACATCAGCAAAGCAAACAGCACTAGGAGGGAAAGTTCTTACTTTGATTGATGATGTTAATCAACCATTATGGAATCCATCAGTTATTAATGAGAATCTAGATAATCAATTAGCGGTTAATTATTCATCATATTTGTCGGGAATCAATATTGGTTCAATTTCTTTTGCTAAAATAATTAATAGAAGATTTGGAACCCTGCAAGGAGGTATTAAATATATTAATTATGGAACTCTTATTGAAGCAGATGAATCAGGAAATATTACAGGAAGTTTTTCAGCTAGTGACATAGCAGTATCTATCGGTTATGCTGTTAATTTACCTTGGACAAATTTGTACGCAGGAGGAAATATTAAGTTGATTAACTCATCAATAAGTAATTATTCTTCAACGGGAATAGCTACCGATATTGGTTTCTTATATCACAGTCCACATCAACCTTTTATTGTTACTTTAGTAGTTAGAAATATTGGAACGCAAATTTCATCTTTTAATAATGAATTAGAAAAATTACCTTTAGAAGTAATGTTAGGTGGTTCTTATCAATTAGAAAATGTTCCTGTTAAATGGCATTTAACGATAGATAATTTACAGCAGTGGAATGTATCAGTTAGTAATCCGTCAAATCAAGTTTCTGATATTGAAGGAAATATTACACAAGAAAAAGTTTCATTTTTAAATAATGCACTAAGACATTTTGTAGTTGGAGTTGAATTATTTCCTAAAAGTGCTATCAATTTAAGATTAGGATATAATTTTAGAAAATCTCAAGAATATAAATTACAAAATATTAGAACTTTTGGTGGGATATCATTTGGGTTTGGATTAAAAATGAATAATTTTAAACTTAATTATTCCTATTCTAAAGTACATACAGCAGCAAATATTAGTACTTTTAGTTTACAAATAGATTTAGATAGAAAAAGATAATGAATAAGAAAATTACTATTGCAATAGACGGTTTTTCATCAACCGGAAAAAGTACAATTGCCAAACAATTGGCAAATTATTTGGGTTATATATATGTTGATACCGGAGCAATGTATAGAGCAGTAACATTATTTGCAATGCAACATAATTTTGTTGGTTTAGAATTTATTCATCAAAATGAATTAATTAATGATCTAAAAAACATTAAAATATCATTTGTTTTTAATAAAAAATCAGGTTTTGCAGAAGTGTATTTAAATGGTGTAAATGTTGAAAAAAAAATACGCTCGTTAGAAGTTTCTAACTTAGTAAGTAAAGTATCAGCAATTTCTAAAGTTAGAGAAAAACTAGTTTTAGAGCAACAAGAAATGGGTTTACATAAAGGAATTGTAATGGATGGAAGAGATATTGGCACAGTTGTTTTTTCTAAAGCTGAATTAAAAATATTTATGACTGCTTCTGCCAATACAAGAGCAAAAAGAAGATATGATGAACTGATTGAAAAAGGTGATACTATTAGTTATGAAGAAATTTATAAAAATGTAGTTGATAGAGATCAAATGGATACTACAAGAAAAGATTCTCCTTTAGTAAAAGCTAATGACGCAATTGAAATTGATAATTCTGATTTAACAAAAGAGCAACAATTTGATTTAATTTTAAAACTTGTTGAAAAAAAAATATAAAATAAAAAAGCAACCATTTGGTTGCTTTTTTATTTAAGGAATATCTAAATATTTATGTGTTTGTAAAGAAATTTTCCATTTAGGATTTTTCATCACATAATCTACAATTTCAGGAATCATTTTTTCTCTTTTACTCCATTCAGGTTGTAAAAACAATTCACAATTTTTACCAACTTTTAAAGCTTCTTCTTCAGCAAACTTAAAATCATTCATATTATGAATAATCATTTTTAACTCATCTGCTTCTTTATAAACTTCTTCTAAAGGTAATTTTGTTTTCTTTGGAGATAAACAAAACCAATCCCATTTTCCAGAAAGCGAATACGCTCCAGATGTTTCTATATGAGTTTTTATATTGTTTTGTTGCAATTGCTTTGTTATATAATCTAAACTCCACATTAATGGTTCGCCACCAGTAATTACAACTGTATCTGAGTACTTTTTAGCATTCTGTATAATTAAATCTGCATGTGTTGGCGGATGCAATTCTGCGTTCCAACTTTCTTTTACATCACACCAATGACAACCAACATCACAACCACCAATTCTTATAAAATACGCAGCTTTTCCCGTATGAGATCCTTCGCCTTGAATGGTGTAAAATTCTTCCATTAGTGGAAGTACTTCTCCTTTATTTATTAAATCTTGAATCTCTTTTTTCATTGGTTGGCAAAGATACTGAAACTTAAAAGAATATGTGAATCAAAATATAAAGGAATTAAGTGTGCCTTTTTTTTGAGATATTAACTTTTTATTGTTTTTTATCATTTAAAGTTTGATTACTTTTATGCTCGTTTCATAAGAAAAAGCAAAAAAAAGCATTTATATACTACCTAAAATTAATAAAAGAATGAATAATAATATATATAGATTACTGGTTTTTAGTGTAATATCAATTTTGTTTGTGCAATGTGGTAATGGAGGAAAGTTTACAATAGCTAAAGGAAAAGTAGGTGAGTTAACAACTCTAACAACAATAAACGATTTAAATAAAATTTTCAAAAACGATTCTATCGTTAAAAATTTAGGCGAAGGTAGTTTGAGTAGTAACTATTTTCAAGATGATGATAAATATTTAATTTACGAAAAAGGAGGAAAGCATTTATTGACTATAATTCCACAAGAACAATTAGACTCTACATCAACAATAAAAAGTATTCAAATTTTTGATTCGAGATTTTCAACAAAAACAAGTCTTTCATTAGAATCATCTTTTGAAGAAATCAACTTAAACAATAAGATTACTAAAGTTGAAACTTCGCTAAGCTCTGCAACACTATTTATAGACGATTTAAACGTTACAATTAGCTTAGATAAAGAAGATTTAGGATTAAAGAATTTTAGTACACAAAAAATTAGTATTGAACAAATTCCTGGTTTAGCGAAAGTAAAATCATTTATTGTTTGGTTTAATTAATACTAATTTTTTTTGTAGGTGCTAGTTTTATATAATAATTATTACTTTTATCAATATAAAAAAAAACAATCTTCTCGCTAGCACTTTTAATTAGTAGTATTTCTATCTTCTCGCAACGAGTTTATACAAATGGTTCCGAAGAAATTGCAACGATTAATGTTTCGGATAAAAAAACTTCTTTTGATATTAAAACCAAAGTTAAAGTTAAAGACGTAATTGTAGACCCTAATTCTTGGTTGTTATTTGAACAATCAAAATAAATTATAAGATGAATAAAAAATACACCATTCAAAAAACACCATTTGTTGTGCCAACTAAAGACGGAAAATTAATTGAAGAACATTTTGGGAATGTAACAAATCAGAATTCAAATATAAGTATTGCACACATGATTGCTCCGCCTAAATGGGGAGAGCCTTTTCAAACTCCAGAGTTTGATGAATATACCTACATTATAAAAGGAAAAAAGCAATTTATTATAGAAGATGAAATTGTAGTTTTAGAGGCAGGACAATCTATTAAAATAGAAAAAAACACACGAGTTCAATATTCAAATCCGTTCAAGGAACCTTGTGAATATTTAGCCGTTTGTTTACCAGCATTTTCCTTTGAGTTAGTGAATAGAGAAGATGACTAAGTTTTTTTCCTTGTTAGATAAAAAGGTAAGTAAATCAATAAAAAATACGGAATTACAATTAGTTCCACTACAAAAACGTATTGGGGCCAATCTCCAAAAAGGTCTAATAAAGTTGCTACATTTGGTTTTCTATTGGTGTAAAAGTAGTTTGATCCTAAAAAATAATTAAGCACAAACATTAAGAGCATATATACTTGCATTCCTAAAAACGATTTTACCACGCTTCTAATAGTTGGCCTCATTTTATAAATAAAGGTAGCAAACATCATAAAAATCACTAATCCTGCATGCATAAACCAGTATCTAAAAAACGGAAAGTTTAAATAATTATATTCGTCTGGGGTAATTAGAGATTGTAAAGTGCCTGCTAATATCAAGAAAAAAAATATTTCATAATATACAAATTTTCTCGTGATTGATAAAATAGGAATAACTATTGCTAAAAAACTACATAAGTGCAATGGTAGGTCTTCTTGATACTTAAAATCTTCTTTATATATTTTCAATAATATTCCTAAAATAACGGTAAAAGAAATTGAGAAGGCTAAAATGTTTCCAATTTTTGTCTGAGTTTTCTCATTTTGCTTCTTGGCAAATAAAATTAAAACACACCCAAAACAGATAAAAAAAAGCACTACCAATAAATGTTGAATGGAGAAAGGGCTAAAGTCGTTGTTTTCTTTTAGGAAAAAATCCATCAATATTAAAATATAAATTAGTTAATTAAATGATGTATACAATATATTGATTTAATATTTAATAAAAAGATAATTGTTTTTTTTAGTCACAAGATTACTGTTTTCTTTGGTAAGCTAATAGGGTGTTTTTTAATAACATGGCAATGGTCATTGGGCCAACTCCACCAGGAACAGGTGTGATAAATTCAGATTTTTTAGCGACTTCTTCAAAAGCAACATCACCAACTAGTCTATATCCACTTTTTTTAGAAGAATCTGCTAAACGTGTAATTCCAACATCTATAACAGTAACATTATCTTTGACCATATCTGCTTTTAAAAACTCAGGAATTCCAATAGCAGCAACAATAATATCTGCCTGTAACGTAATTTCTTTTAAATTTTTAGTTCTACTGTGTGTAATTGTTACTGTTGCATTTCCGGTAGCTCTTTTTTGAGCCATTAAAATGCTCATCGGGCTTCCAACAATATGACTTCTACCAATAACTACAACATGTTTTCCGCTAGTTTTTACTTTATAACGTTCTAATAATTCTAAAATTCCGAATGGAGTAGCAGGTAAGAAAGTTGGAAGATTTAACGCCATTTTTCCAACATTTGTTGGATGAAATCCATCTACATCCTTATCAGGATTTACAGCCATTAATACTTTTTGTTCATCAATATGTTTTGGTAATGGTAATTGAACGATAAAACCATCAATTTGATTATTAGCATTTAATTTTTCAATTTCATATAATAAACTATCTTCAGAAATATCTTCTTCCAAGGTAACTAACGTCGATTTAAAACCGGCCTTTGCACAGGCTTTTACTTTTGCATTTACATAGGTTAAACTTGCACCATTACTGCCAACTAAAATAGCTGCTAAATGTGGAGCTCTAATTCCAGATATAGTTAATTTTTGCACTTCAATTGCTATTTCTTCTTTAATTTGGTTTGATGTCGCTTTTCCGTCTAGTAATGTCATGATTGTTTAAAATATAAATTTTGATAGTTGTGTTAAATTTATGAAATTGTTTTAGTACTGAATAATCATTTGCCAACGTTTTTTGTTCTTCATCTGTTAAATTATAAACGGATGCATAAAATACATAGTAGTTTTTAGCATTAAACTTAGTAAACGATCTTTTATCACCTTTAAAATCGATATAATCTAACACATTGTAATTTGGAAAAAAACTAGCCACTTCTTCAATGTTGATGTTATTTTTATTCAAATAATTAATCGCTTCAAGTCGTAATGAATGATATGGTAAATGGCCTAAAGTATTATGCCAAGCTTGAGAAAGTGTTTTAGGATACACCCATAAATTCCCAGTTAATAATCCAACAAAAAGAATGGAATATAAAATTTTCTTTGATTTATAAAATTTATTTAAAATGATAAAAGCAAACAAATTTAAGCAGATATAAGAAACAATAAAATATCTAAGTCCAACCGTATTTGTGATCATTAAAATAGTTATTAGAATAAAGAAAATAGGCGCAATTGCCACCAATAATAATTGTTGTAGAGACTTAGATATAATAATCTTTTTTCTAAACTTAAAAATACTTATCAATATAAATAACATGATAAAAATTCTGCCAAAATCAATATATCTCCAAATTAAAACAATACAATTTCTTATTAAATAATTTAAATCTGCAAGGTGTCCATAATCTTCCCAAGGAGAATTAGGATTTGTTAACGACCCTTTTGTTAGAACCCGCCATAAAACAAATACAGCTCCAGGAAGACAACCAATAAAATAGGGTAACAAAAATTGCATATTTAAAACAGATTTTAACTTGTTTTTTTGCACAAATAACTTAAGTGAAATTTCAAAAAGAAAAATTCCAGCAAACAGCATCATATATCTTATGGAGAGAATACTTAAAAAAAGTAACCCAATACATTTAATTACATTTTTTCTCTCTTTTATAGAATTTATAATTAGAAAAAATAAAAACATGCTTATTATTTCCATATTCACTAGCACAAAAGAAGATGATATTGTTGGATCTATGATGATAAGTAAAAATGCAAAAAATTGATGCTTAATGTCTTTAATAAAATAACATATAAATTGAAATAATTGATAAAAAAAGCCAATGATAAATGGAAGCATTACTAAATGACTCACCCAAAGTTTATGCCCTAATATTTTCCAGGAAAGAGCTAAGATAAATCCAAAAAAAGGAGGGTGGCCAGGGTCAAACTCATCTGGAATTGTCCAGTCGAAAATAGAATTATTATATAAATGATTTCCCATTTTTGAACCAAATAATATATCGTCATGAAAGAAACCATATTCTTTAGAAATAAAGAAAATAAGAATTCCCATTACACAAAAAGAAAAAATGCGATTCTTTTTGGTTTCAAATAAAAAGGGAATTATTTTTAAAAGCATGTATTATAAAAGTATTAGAAATTAAAAAGGCTACTTATTCAGTAGCCATTAGTTTTATTTCATTCCTTGCATCATTTGCATCATTTTTTTTCCGCCACCGCCTTGCATCATCTTCATCATTTTGCTCATTTGAGTGAATTGTTTCATTAATTGATTTACATCTTGAACTGTACTTCCAGAACCTTTTGCAATTCGCTTCTTTCTACTTGAATCTATTGCATTTGGTGTACTTCTTTCTAAGGGAGTCATAGAATGAATAATTGCTTCAATCCCTTTAAAAGCATCATCATCAATATCTACATCTTTCATTGCTTTTCCAGCTCCAGGAATCATCCCAACTAAATCTTTCATATTTCCCATCTTTTTGATTTGTTGAATCTGAGTTAAAAAGTCATCAAAACCAAATTGATTTTTTGCAATTTTCTTTTGAAGTTTACGAGCTTCTTCTTCATCAAATTGTTCTTGAGCACGTTCTACAAGAGATACAACATCTCCCATTCCCAAGATTCTATCTGCCATTCTATCTGGATGAAAAACATCAATTGCTTCCATTTTTTCTCCAGTTCCAATAAATTTTATTGGTTTATTTACAACAGATTTTATGGTTAAAGCAGCTCCACCACGAGTATCACCATCTAATTTTGTAAGAATTACACCATCAAAATTTAATACATCGTTAAAAGCTTTTGCAGTATTAACCGCATCTTGCCCAGTCATAGAGTCTACCACAAATAAGGTTTCTTGTGGATTTACAGCTTTATGAATGTTAGAAATTTCTGCCATCATTTCTTTATCAACAGCTAAACGACCAGCAGTATCAATAATTACTACATTTTTACCGTTTGCTTTTGCATGCTTTATAGCATTCTGAGAAATTTCTACAGGATTGTTGTTGCCAACTTCTGCATATACTTCAACTCCAACTTGTTCTCCAACAACTTGTAATTGGGTTATTGCTGCTGGTCTGTATACATCACAACCAACTAATAAAACTTGTTTTCCTTTTTTGTTTTTTAAGAAGTTTGCTAATTTTCCAGAAAAAGTAGTTTTACCAGAACCTTGTAAACCAGACATTAAAATTACTGTTGGAGAACCACCAAGGTTTATTCCTACAGTTTCTCCGCCCATTAATTCGGTTAATTCATCTTTAACCAATTTAACCATTAATTGCCCAGGATTTAACGTAGTTAATACGTTTTGTCCTAAAGCTTTAGTTTGTACTTTTTTGGTAAAATCTTTGGCTATTTTAAAGTTAACATCAGCATCTAATAAAGCTCTACGAACTTCTTTTAGTGTTTCTGCAACGTTAACTTCTGTAATACTACCGTGACCTTTTAATGTGTGTAAGGCTTTATCTAACTTATCGCTTAAATTATTAAACATGTGCTTTGTGTTCTTTTTTTGGAAGTACAAATATAAGAAAATAGCACGATTTTTTGAATGAAAATAGCGTGTTATTTAGATTTTGAAAATAGACCACTAAAGAAGTTTGCCAAATGAAAAAGTGTAGCTAATAGAAATACTAAAAAAGAAACCAAAACGATAAAATTTGAGTTGTCAATAACTAAACCTTCAGTTGTTTGATTTTCCGAATGCAACCAACTCCATTTATTACGCGTTATTAAAAGTGTAAATGAAATTACTTGTAATGCTATATGAATTATAGTCAAACCTCTTTTTGAAGTTTTATTAGCCCAATGAATTGAATAATAATTAAACCCAATTAAACCGAAAAAGATAGCAGACAAATAATAGATGTATTTTAATTGAACAATAAAATTACCATCGTAATAATCAACAATGATTTCATCATTATGAAAAACTAATGCTAAAATTATTGAAACTGGAATCATTCCAAAAAAGAACAAATGAGGTTTTATAATAATTTTTTTCATTAATAGTTATCGTTTAAAATCTGAATATGATGTTCTGTGTGCTGCGCCGTCCACATAATAATTTCCCTAACAGTTATTCTTCCCATTAATGGGTGTGGAATTAACAAGGTGTCTAAATCTTCGTCTTTCCATTTATTGGTTTTATATTGTAATTTTTTATTTTGAGTTTTAAGTTTATTCACTAAAAAAGATTTTTCTTCTAAAGAAGGAATTTTTAATTTGATGTTAAATTGTCTAGCTCTTTTTTGATTTGCTGCTAATTTTTCTTGATACTTTTTTACAACAGCATCGTAACTTCTGGTTTCTCTGTTAGATGTTCCGAATTTGTATTTTAAGATAAATTTTGGATAACTTAATGCTTTGTTTAGGAGTTGAATAGAATCTGCTAAATGCAAAATATGCTGCCCAAATGTCCATTTGTTTTCCGGTCCATGCATCCATTTTTCAGTTGGTTGATTATCAATTAAATCAACTAATTCTTGATGCTTTTTCTCAAGAAGATTTACAATTTCGCTTTTAGTCATTTGATTATATTTATAGTGAAGAAATATACAAAATAAAAATAAACGCTTTTAAACATGGTTTGCTGGAGATTAGGATTTCAAAAAAAAACAGCAATTGATTTGCTAAAACGTATCTAATTTACAATATCATATCAAATTCAACATACTTTTGACGCAGAAAAAAAACTCAATTATGTTGAATTGTATGATGATTCTTCATCTGCAAAAATCGTTCTAAATCAAGGAGTAAATTTATAAGAATTAAAAAATCTTTTATACAAAAGTGTATATGCCGCCAAAAAAGAATGTAATTGCCATAAAACCTACAACAGGAATTTCTAATAGCTTTAATAATGAAATAGGGTTAAAAAATCTTTCAACCTAAAGAAGAATATCAGATTTTTTGGAAAATATCGATTACAAATTTTATATAAAATGCTTTCTTGTATTGATACTATTTTAAAGGGAATTTGTTAATTAAATTATTTTTCTGGGATAAATTTTAGTGCTGCACCATTAATACAATGACGTTTTCCAGTGGTTTTTGGACCATCATCAAATGAATGCCCTAAATGTCCGCCACATGTATTGCATTTTAATTCAGTTCTTGTGTATCCAATTTTGTAATCAACATCAAGTTCTACATTTTCTTTGACAGCTCTATCAAAACTTGGCCAACCAGAACCAGAATCGTATTTAAATTTAGATAAATATAAAGGTGTATTACAAGCTGCACAAACATAAACACCCTTAGATTTATTAGTATCGTATGGATGTGAAAAAGGTGTTTCTGTACCAGCTTCTCTTAACACATTATATTCTGTTGGAGACAAAATATTCCTCCATTCAGTTTCTGTTTTAGTTATTTTATAGTGTTGTTTTTTTTCTTGTGCAGTCGAAGAGTAGCTAATAAAAGAAATAATGATAAGTATAGAAAGTAATTTTTTCATTTTAGTTCGTTTTTATTTTAGTTCGATTTATATCAAATCATCTTACAAGAAAATCATTTTATTTTAAATAGAATATGTAATTTTAACATTTGTTAAAAGAGTATAATATTAATAAATAGATGTATGAAAAAAATAACGATTTTATTTCTAGTTTCAATATTTTTAGTACAGTGTAGCACGGTGCCAATTACAGGTAGAAAAAGATTAGATTTAGTAAGTGATGCACAGGCATTACCTGCAAGTTTTGCACAATACAAAGGGTTTTTAGAAAAAAATGAAACTTCTAAAGATGTTGAGAAAACAAAAGAAATTAAAAATGTAGGAAAAAGAATTTCTGTTGCAGTAGATAAGTTTATGCGTGCAAATAATATGAGTAAGGAAGCTGATGCTTACAAATGGGAGTTTAATTTAATTGAAGACAAAATGGTGAATGCTTGGTGTTTACCTGGAGGGAAGGTGGTTTTTTATACAGGAATTTTACCAATTTGTGATAATGAAGATGGAATTGCAGCTGTTATGGGACATGAAGTAGCACATGCTTTTGCAAGACATGGGCAAGAACGTATGTCTCAAGCAATGGCGCAACAAGGTCTATCTTTAGCTGTTGCCTATGGAACAAAAGATGATAAAAATGATAAAATCTGGAATCTAGTTTACGGTGTTGGTTCACAAATAGGAATGTTAAAATACAGTAGAACACATGAATCTGAAGCAGATAAACTAGGTTTGATATTTATGATTATGGCTGGATATAATGGAGAAGAAGCTGCACAAGTTTGGGTAAGAATGAGTAAAAGAACAGGTAAATCTTCACAGCCAGAGTTTTTAAGTACACATCCTTCAAATGAAAGTAGAATACAAGCTTTAAAAGCATTTTTGCCAGAAGCAATATCGTTGGCTAAAAAATTTAACGCAACTCCAATTGTAAAATAAAAGTTTATCTTGTGTTCTCAAACTAACTAAATTTTACATTCATGTTAAAAAAAGGAGATAAGAAACTTATCAATGCTTGGGCATTTTACGATTGGGCAAATTCTGTTTACTCCCTTGTAATTAGTACAGCAGTTTTTCCTATTTATTATGCCGGATTAACAACCTCTGAAGGTTTTGCAAATGCAGATGGAAAAGTAGCGTTTTTAGGCACTTTATGGACACCAACAACTCTTTATAATTACGCATTAGCATTTTCATTTTTAGTTGTAGCTCTTTTATCTCCGATGCTTTCTGGAATTGCAGATTATGCGGGAAATAAAAAGAAGTTTTTAAAAGGATTTTGTCTTTTAGGCTCTCTTTCTGTAATGAGCTTGTTCTTTTTTACAGGAAAAGAAACACTTTGGGTTGGAATTGTATTTAGCATATTAGCAAGTATTGGTTTCTGGGGAAGTATTGTTTTTTATAATTCTTATTTACCAGAAATTGCGCATCCAAAGCAACAAGATAACGTGAGTGCAAAAGGATTTATGTTAGGTTATGTTGGTTCAATTATCTTATTAGTTTTATGTTTGGTTTTAATTGAAACTGAAGTTTTTGGAATGTATGATAAACAATTTGGTTCTCAAATTTCTTTTGTTTTGGTTGGTTTATGGTGGCTTGGTTTTGCTCAAGTCACATATTCTAGATTGCCAACTCCAGAAAAAAGTAAATTACCAAAAGACAATTACTTTGTCAAAGGAATAAAAGAATTAAAAAAGGTAGCTAAAGAGTTATTTGGTGATCGAGAGTTAAAAATATTTTTAATTTCTTTCTTTTTATTAAGCATTGGTGTACAAACAATTATTTTAATGGCAGGAATTTTTGGTACTGTCCTTGGTTTGCCAACTTTAAATTTAATAGGAACTATATTATTGGTTCAATTTGTAGGTATTTTAGGAGCGTTCTTGTTTTCTAGATTATCTAATAAAATAGGAAATATTACGACATTAAAAATTACGATTGTTATTTGGGGAGTTGTTTGTTTTATCGGTTTTAACCTAACAAAAGATACTCCTAATGTAGATGTCTATTTTTATGTTTTAGGAGCATTAATAGGTTTGGTAATGGGGGCAATTCAGTCCTTAGCAAGATCAACATATTCAAAATTATTACCAGTAACAGAAGACAACACTTCCTATTTTAGCTTTTTTGACGTGACAGAAAAAATAGCTTTAGTAATTGGAATGATCACTTATGGTATTTTAATATCATTAACTGGTTCTATGCAATGGAGTGTTTTAGCATTGGCTATTTTCTTTTTAGCTTCTTTTATAACAATCAGTACTATGGGAAAAACAAAATACGTTCAGTAATTAGTTTTTAGATTTTATTCCGTTGTATTTTTTTACAATCTCTATAACTTTATCAATGGGTAAAGATTTTACTTCGCGATTATATCTTCCTTTTAAAGTAGTTGCTGCAAAAAGAGAATTTAATATTGCTTCTTCTGTAGCTTCAATAGTTGCTAAAAATAAAGGTGAAATAACATCGTTTCGTAATTCTTTTTTATCTAAAAACTGAGACTTACTATTATGAGGTACTCTATTTTCTTTAGCTGTAGATATAGCAATAACATAATCGCCACTTCCGTTAGAAGCAATTCCGCCGGTTTTTGCTAATCCCATTATAGCACGTTTTGCTAATCGTTCTAAATTTCTAGAACTCAACGGAGCGTCAGTCATTACAACAATCATACATGAACCATCAACATCATATGTGTAATTTCTAGGGTAATTGTCTAATTCTTTTGCAACAGGAACGCCATTTAATTCAAATACGCCACCAAAATTTGTTTGTACTAAAACGCCAACAGTATAACCGCCATATTTTTTAGGAATTACTCTTGATGAAGTCCCTATTCCGCCTTTGTAACCGAAGCAAATTGTTCCTGTTCCAGCACCAACATTTCCTTCAGTAACTTTTCCTGTTTTTGCATTTTTAATAGCTTCTAATACATGTTTTTCTTTTACATGTCTACCTCTAATATCATTTAAATAGCCATCATTCGTTTCTCCTACAATAGAATTTACAGAGCCAACATTTTTGTTTTCAGACTGATTTAAAGTGTACGTTATCAATGCATTTGATGCTGCAGGAACACTTAACGTATTTGTTAGTATAATTGGTGTTTCTATATTTCCTAATTCTTTAACTTGACTATAACCAGCTAGTTTTCCAAAACCATTTCCTAAATATATTGCAGCCGGAACTTTATATTGAAAAATATTATCTGAATGTGGTAAAATTGCCGTAACGCCAGTTCTAACATCTTCACCTTCAATAATAGTTGTATGTCCGACTTTTACACCAGACACATCAGTAATGGCATTATTTTTCCCTGTTTTTAATACGCCAACTTCTATTCCGTAATCACGAACTCTTTTTTGCTGTGAATATGAATCGATTACTAATAAAAAAGCGATGATAAAGAAGATGTTAAAAATTTTCATTTGAAGTAAATTAATGAGTGATAGTTAGTTGCTAAGTTAGTAAATTTATGTTTTACTGCTTTGGTAAAAAAGAAAGAGGTTTTGCATTTGCAAAACCTCTTTTATTAAACATATTTCAAATTATGTTTAAATTTTAAAACTTACACCTAAAACAATATTACTTCCTGCGTTCAATATTCCGTCAGATTTTAATCGAGATAAATGATGCATGTATTTTGTGTCAAATAAATTGTTTACAGAAAATGTAGTATTAAATTTTAAAGTATTTAATACTACATCTCCACCGAAACCTAATGAAACTAAATGATAACTGTCAGAGGTAGTTTCAAATAATCCAATATTTTTTTGAGCCAGCGTAGAAGTAACGGTTACATTAGAATATCCATTCTTTAACCAATCTTTAATTGTAAACTCAGTTCTAAATGTGTTTTTAAATGTGTTAGCAGGTATTAATGGTAAATAATTTCCATTTTGCTGTTTACCAATAACCATTTCAAAACTACTTTCTAAATGCAACCAATCTATTGGATGTGGGTGTAAATGAAACCCAAATTCTCCACCATATAATTTTGCATTATGTTGTGTGTATTCAAAAACGGGTGCGCCATCTTCTATTGCTCCAGTTGGAGATAAAAAGATATAATCGTTTAAATGATTGTAAAAAACGTTTCCAAAAAACTCAATATGGTCGGTTTTATATTCTAAAGAAAGATCTAACTGAATGTTTTTCTCTGTATCTAAGCTTGCATTTCCAACTTCAAAACGATTTGTACCATGATGAACTCCATTTGAAGTTAACTCAGCTAAATTTGGTGCTCTAAATCCGCTTGCGGTATTAATTCTAGTCGTAATTTTATCAAACAAAGAAAATTTATATCCTAAAGAAGCAGTAAAGCTGGTATACTTTTTATCTAACGAATTAAAAATATGAGAATCGCCTTCGTGAATTACAATGTGTTTTTCTGTTTCTAAAGTTCTTGTATCAAAACGCATTCCCGCTTGTAAAGACGAGTTTTTAAACTGTTTATTAATTGTGTAAAACACACCTATATCATTAATTTTCGCATTCGGAATTAGCAATTCTTCTCCAAAGTTTTTGTTCTCTTGATACATTCCTTGTAACCCTAAAATACTTTCGATGCCATTTTTAAAAGTTGGTAAATTGTATTTTATATTGTAGTTAAAAGTTCTCAATTTCATACGCAACGCAGCTTCTTCCTCTTCATGTTCCTCCTCTTCATGATGTCCTTCTTCCTCATGATGCTCTTCAAATTCTTGTCTATCATTAAAAATGTAACCCAAATCAACGTCTAATTTAGAGTTTTCAAAAAAGAAATGATTGTGTAAACTAAAAATTTGATTGTCTACTTTCTGAAAGGGATCTTCTGGTGTTGTAGAAGTTGATTGCGTCCCAATTCCTTCTGTAATTCCTAATGTAGATTTGTTTAAGTTATACCGAAATTCGTTTGAGTAATTTTCTGAATTATACCCTAAACCAAGTTTAAAATCGTTTTCTTTAAATCTAGTATTTGTTACGCGTTGATTATTTGGAGTTTTATAATCTGAATGAAAATTGGAACTTATACGTCCTAAAAATTTCCATTTTTCTGCTGAGCTTTTAAACCCGACTGACGTATTACTTCCTAAAGTGTTACTATAAAACTGTTGATTTACAAGTGTAGTTGCAGTGTTTGTTGCTGCAAATCGTTCTGGATTTAAATGCAAAACACCACCTAAAGCATCTGAACCATAGAGTAGAGAAGCTGGGCCTTTTATAACTTCAACACTTTCAACTCCCGCATCGTTTAAACCCAGGCCATGTTCATCTCCAAATTGTTGATTTTCTAAACGAACTCCTTGGGCATAGACCAAAACTCTATTACCGCTTAAACCTCTAATTACTGGTTTTCCGATTGATGTTCCCGTTGAAATTTGAGTTACTCCGGCAATTTTTTCTAACCCACTCATTAATGTTGTTGAACCAGTTCTTCTAATTGCTACTGCAGTTAAACGCTCTACTTTCATTACATTTTCAGATTGTAATTTGTTAAAAGGTGTAGAGATAATAACTTCATCAATTGTGAAGACAGATTCTAATAAGAAGATATTTAAAATCTTGTTTACTGAACTGAAATCAATAGTTTTTACTTGAGTTTCGAAACCAATAAATGAAAATGAAATTTTAACTTTTCTGTTCGGTAAATTATTTAAGGTGTATTTTCCATTTTTGTCTGTAACTGTTCCTTTATGAAATTCTGTAGTGTAAATTTCCACTCCAAATAATGGTTCATTATGAATGTCTGTAACGGTTCCTGATAAATTATTTTGAGCGGTAACTGTAATGCAGCCTAGAAAAAACAAGGCTTTTAAAAGTGTTTTCATGTTATGTATTTTTTATTGTTATACTAAAATATTTGCCAATAGTATATTGACAGAACTTACTAAACAATAAAAAATGGTGGACCTCGAGAAGTTTTTTTGGTTATAACTTCTACAGCTTTTACTTGAGGTTTTTTTACAAATACAGCTGTATAAAATTGTTGTGTAACTACATCGTAATTAGAAGGAAAATCGATGCTGAGTGTTTGAAATTGTCTGTGTAATAAGGAACAATCTATATTTTTTTCATGCACATGTTTTACATCATTAGAAATACAAACAGCATGTTTGTGGTTTTCTAAAGTATGTGCTAATTGAATTATTGACGGAGTCAATAGCAAAAACACACTAAAAAGAATGATATGTTTTTTAAACTGTTTAATAATTTATTAGTTTATTTTTTTTCTAATTCTCATATTCAACGCTTCAACTCCTAAAGAAAAAGCAATGGCAAAATACAAATAACCTTTTGGAATAACTCCTATATAATTGTTAAAAATCACTGTATTTGCTAAATGTGCTCCTTCTGTTATTAACATAAATCCAATTAATAGTAAGAAAGACAGGGCAAGCATTTGTACTGTTGGGTGTTTATTTACAAACTGACCAACTGGATTTGCAAACAACATCATAATTAACATAGAAACAACAACTGCTGTAATCATAATAATTAAAGCGCCTTCCGTTCCGTTAGTCATCCCAACTGCGGTTAAAACAGAGTCGAAAGAAAAAACAATATCAATTAAAACAATTTGAATAATAACTTTGGAGAACGTTGAAGCCATTTTTTTTGTAGTAGTATCTTGAGTTGTTCCTTCTACTTTTTTATGTATTTCACTTGTGCTTTTGTACAAAAGGAAAATTCCTCCTAGAATAAGGATAATACTTTGTCCAGTTATTTCAGTGCTTAACCAAGAATTATGAATGCTAAAGAAAGGATCTTTCATGGCAATTAAGTAAGATACTCCAAGTAGCAATATAATTCTAAAAACCATTGCTAATAACAATCCTATATTTGTTCCTTTTCTTTGTTGTTCTTTAGGTAATTTACTTGTGGCGATAGATATAAAAACAATATTGTCTATTCCTAAAACAATTTCTAAAAAGGTTAGTGTTAATAGTGCAACCCAGGTATCAATATCTGCAAATATTTCCATTAATTTTTAACTTTATAGACAGTGCCAGTTTGTTTATATTTAGAAAACCCAATTTTCGCCGTAAAACTATATGAAGAGTCTGTAACTTTATTTATTGATACAAATATTTTATCTTTATCTAAGCTCGTTTTTGGGCTTTTCATCGTTAAGATATAAGAGAAATTATTTTTCCATTCTATAAACAAGGTATCAATATGCTTTTCATATCTTTCATTTACAGTGCTATCTGTAGAGATTGAAAACGTTTTTGTGTATTCTTCAATCTGTATGCTGTCTATTCTTGTTATAGTTGTTTTGCTATATCCCTTTCCTGCAGGGATTTCAAAAAGTCCAGTTTTAAATTGATTATTATTATCAATGATAACTGGCTCTTTACAAGAAAATATAGAGGTTAAAACAAAAAGCGTGAAGATTATTTTTTTCATTAGATTCCTGTAAAATTAGATGGTGTAATTACTTTTAACTCATTTTTTATTGCTTCTGAAACTTCTAACGTATCAATAAAATCTGCAATAGTTTTTTGAGTTATCTTTTGATTTGTTCGTGTTAAACCTTTTAAAGCTTCATACGGATCTGGATATGCTTCTCTTCGCAAAATAGTTTGGATTGCTTCTGCAACTACAGCCCAATTATTTTCTAAGTCTTGCTCAAATTTTTCTCTATTTAGTAACAGTTTGTTTAATCCTTTTAAGGTAGAAGTAAAGCCAATTAATGTATGTCCGAAAGGAACACCAACATTTCTTAAAACGGTACTATCTGTTAAGTCTCTTTGCAATCTAGAAATTGGAAGTTTTGCAGCTAAATGTTCAAACAATGCATTTGCAATTCCTAAGTTTCCTTCTGAGTTTTCAAAGTCAATCGGGTTTACTTTATGCGGCATTGCAGAAGAACCAATTTCTCCTTTTTTAATTTTTTGTTTGAAATAATCCATCGCAACATAGGTCCAAATATCTTTATCTAAATCTAAGACAATTGTATTGATTCTTTTTAAACAATCAAACAAAGAAGCCATGTAATCATAATGCTCAATTTGTGTGGTTGGAAACGAATGATGTAAGCCTAATTTTTCTTCTACAAAATGAGTTCCAAATGCTTTCCAGTCGATATTCGGATATGCAACATGATGTGCATTATAATTTCCGGTTGCTCCGCCAAATTTTGCTGCATTTGGTATCTTTTCTAACGTTTTAAATTGTTCATTTAAGCGTGTAGCGAACACATTAATTTCTTTACCTAAGCGAGTTGGAGATGCTGGTTGACCGTGAGTTCTTGCCAACATAGGAATATCTTTCCACTCAATTGAAAGTTCTTTTATTTTTTTTACAAGTTCTTTATACTCAGGAATATAAAACCCTTTAATTGAATCTTTAATTGAAAGGGGAATTGCAGTGTTATTTATGTCTTGAGAAGTCAATCCGAAATGAATAAACTCTTTATATTTAATCAAGTTTAGCTTGTCAAATTTTTCTTTGATAAAATACTCAACAGCTTTTACATCGTGATTGGTTACTTTCTCAATATCTTTAATTTTTTGCGCATCTTCTGTAGAAAAATCTTCATATATTTTTCTCAAAGTAACAAACAAATCGGTATTAAAATCTTTCAATTGAGGTAGCGGAATTTCGCATAGCGCGATAAAGTATTCTATCTCTACTTTTACACGATATTTTATTAAAGATTCCTCAGAATAATAATCTGCTAATTTTGCTACTTTATTTCTATATCTTCCATCAATTGGAGAGATGGCATTTAATTCAGATAAGTTCATTTTAGGTTTGTTGTATTGTCTTTGGCAAAAATACTGATTTAAAGAAACTTTTGTCGTGTAATTTTTAGATTTTTTGATGCTTTTTTATCAACGATAAAACTAAGGTTTCTCTTGCTTTACAGCCTTTACTCTTAATAGCATTCTCTATTGATTGTAATTCGGAAATCTAAAAATCTTTATTCATATAAGCTTTGTTGTGTATCTTTACTAGATAATTGTTTGATGATGATAAATATAAAAAGACTATTTTTTGTTTGTATTCTTTTTACGCTTTTTTTAAGTGGAAATAAAGTCGTTGCCCAAAAATACAATCAGTTTGATCAGAACAAAAAGAGAACTGGTGCTTGGGAAAAATACTATTCAAATAAGAGAATTAAATATAGTGGTCAGTTTGAAGACGGAAAAGAAATAGGGACATTTAAGTTTTACAACA
Organism: Flavobacteriaceae bacterium; assembly: GCA_041689245.1. Classification (GTDB taxonomy): domain Bacteria; phylum Bacteroidota; class Bacteroidia; order Flavobacteriales; family Flavobacteriaceae; genus Polaribacter. The sequence continues at coordinate 19,549 of JBDNGO010000048.1, forward strand.
TCAAATACTCTACGTATCCAGAAGCAATTAAAATATTTAAAAAAGATTCTGATTCTGTTTCTGTAACCTATTTGTACGATAACGGTATAACAAGAGTTACTGGAGCTTTCGTTGGTAGAAAGAGAGTAGGAAAGTGGATGTATTACTACAAAAAAGAAACTATTTTTTCAGAAGAGTTTTATGTTGATGGAAAACTAGAAGGAAAAGTAACAATCTATTTTAAAACCAACGGAAAAAAAGCCGAAGAATCTGAATATAAAAAAGGATTATTGCATGGCGCTTCTAAAAAATATTCTGACAAAGAAGTGTTAATTGAAGAGGTTTTATATGAAAACGGTTTGGCAAACGGATTAGCCAAGTATTATGAGTTAAGCGGAAACGTAAAAGAACGTGGAGTTTATAAAGACGGAAAACGTGTTGGTAAATGGGAATTTTATTTAGATGGAGAAATTGTCAGCGATAAAGTAAGAAAAGAATCTTTAAAGAATTCTGTCAAAAATAAAAATTAAATAACTTTTCGTTATCAATACATCAGTTAATTCGATGCCTCTATCTCCCAATTCATTTGTATCTTTGCAGTCAATTTTATCAATATAATGAAACGTGTAATTGTTGGTCTTTCTGGTGGAGTAGATAGTAGTGTAACTGCGTATTTATTAAAAGAACAAGGGTTTGATGTGATCGGTTTGTTTATGAAAAACTGGCACGATGATTCTGTAACTATTTCTAACGAATGTCCTTGGTTAGAAGACAGTAACGATGCGATGATTGTTGCCGATAAATTAGGAATTCCTTTTCAAGTTGTAGATTTAAGCGAACAATACAAAGAGCGTATTGTAGATTATATGTTTGATGAATACGGAAAAGGTAGAACTCCAAATCCAGATATTTTATGTAATCGAGAAATAAAGTTTGATGTTTTTATGGATATCGCACTAAATTTGGGTGCAGATTATGTTGCAACCGGACATTATTGTAGAAAAGGAGAAGAGATTATTGACGGAAAATCGGTTTATAAATTATTGGCAGGAAAAGATGACAATAAAGATCAATCTTATTTTTTATGTCAATTATCTCAAAAACAACTTTCTAAAGCATTATTTCCTATTGGAGAACTAACCAAGCCAGAAGTTAGAGAAATTGCCAAGAAAGCCGATTTAATTACCGCTGAGAAGAAAGATTCGCAAGGTTTGTGTTTTATTGGGAAAGTTCGATTACCAGAATTTTTACAACAAAAATTACAACCAAAAGAAGGTGTAATTGTTACGATTCCAAGTAATTCAGAAATATATAATAGAATAATTCCAACTTTTAATTCAAAAGAAGAAGAATTGACTTTTAATGCTACAAAATATTCATATTCAGTTGCAGACGGAAAAATAGTTGGCAAACATCAAGGAGCACATTATTTTACAAAAGGACAACGAAAAGGATTGGATGTTGGCGGAACAAAAGAAGCATTATATGTGATTGAAACTGATGTTGTAGAAAATGTAATTTATGCGGGTGAAGGAAAAAATCATCCGGGTTTATATAGAAATGTATTATTTGTGACCAATGAAGAAATCCATTGGATTCGTGAAGATTTAATTTTACAAAATGGAGAATCATTAGCTATTGATGCTAGAATTCGGTATCGTCAAGCGTTGGAAAAAGCAACGTTGTACAAAGTAGAAAGTGGTTTGTTTGTAGCTTTTGAAAACAAACAATCTGCAATTACAGAAGGACAATTTGTTGCTTGGTATCAAAATGAAGAATTATTGGGTTCAGGAGTAATTTCTTAATCAGTATTTTATTTACTCTCTAAAAAGTAGTATTTTCGACGATAAACTAATGTTGATGAAAAAACTATTTTCCCTATTCATTTTTTTAATTTCTCTACAACTTTTTGCTCAAGAAGATGCTTGGGTTTTCTTAAAAGACAAACCGAGTTCTGCAGCTTTCTTAGCAACACCATTAACCATGTTGTCTCAACGAGCTTTAGACCGTAGAACACGCCAAAATATTGCATTAGATTCTAAAGATATTCCGATTGAAGCAACCTATTATAATCAGATAAAAAGCGCAACAGGAATTACAGTGTTGGCAAAATCAAAATGGTTAAACGCACTTCATGTGCAAGGAACACAAGTAAACATCAACAATTTAAAAACCTCTTTTTCATTTATACAGAGTATAGAATTTGCAGATAATTCGTTAAACACGAATGGTAAAAAATTTCCCAAATCAAATACGATAACAAAGCGTCAGAAATTTAATCAAACAACAACTGATTTTAATTACGGAAATACAAAAAATCAGACAGAAATGTTGAAAGCAGATTTTTTGCATCAACAAAATTTTACTGGAAACGGAATGGTTATCGCCGTTATCGATGCTGGTTTTCCGAATGTAAATTCCTTATCAGCGTTTGCTAGGATTAGAAACAATAATAAAATTTTGGGCGGTTATGATTTTGTAAATAGAAGCACAAATTTTTACAGCGGACATAATCATGGAACCAATGTTTTATCTACAATTGCTGGTTATATTGACGGACAATTTGTTGGTACAGCTCCAGATGCATCTTTCTATTTATTTAGAACAGAAGATAGTTCGCAAGAAGTTCCTTTAGAAGAAAGTTTATGGGTAGAAGCTGCAGAAAGAGCCGATAGTTTAGGAGTTGATGTAATTAATACTTCTTTAGGGTATTCTACTTTTGATGAAAGCAGATATAATTATTCGTATGCAGATTTAAACGGACAAACAACGTTTATAACTAGAGGAGCAGAAATTGGTGCTACAAGAGGAATGATTATTGTTAATTCTGCTGGAAATGAAGGAAATAAAACATGGAAATATATTTCTGCGCCTGCAGATGCTATTTCTGTTTTTACCGTTGGCGCTGTAAATGCTACCAAAGTAATTGCGCCATTTAGTTCTTTTGGGCCAACTTCAGACAATAGAATTAAGCCAGATGTAGCAGCGCAAGGACAAGATGTATATGTTTTAGATGAAAATACAGGGACTCCAAGAACCTCAAACGGAACGTCTTTTTCTTCGCCAATTATGGCTGGAGTTGTAGCTTGTTTTTGGCAAGCATTTCCTAATTTAACAAATACACAAATTATGCAGAAAATTAGAGAATCTGCTGATAGATATAACAATCCGCATGAACAATATGGTTATGGAGTTCCGAATTTTCAGAATGCATATACCGTTTTATCAATTGATCATCAAGATTTTGTAAAAAACACTTCTGTTTTTCCAAATCCGGTTACCAATCAAATCATAATTCAAACTTCTGTAAAAGATTTACAACAAGTACAGATTCAGATTTATACCATTATAGGTAAAAAAGTGTTTGAACAAAATGGATTGAAAACCAAAACGATTGATCTCTCTAACTTAAAAAACGGAATCTACATTCTTCAACTTAAAAATAAGGATCAACAAAAAAATGTAAAATTGATAAAGAAATAATGACAAATTCTATTACACAACTTTTTAATATAAAATATCCGATTGTTCAAGGCGGAATGGTTTGGGTTTCTGGTCATAAATTAGCATCAGCAGTTTCTAATGCTGGTGGTTTGGGTTTAATTGGTGCAGGATCTATGTATCCAGAAGTGTTGCGAGAACACATTCAGAAATGTAAAAATGCAACGAATAAACCATTTGGTGTAAATGTGCCCATGTTGTATCCAGATATTGAAAAAATCATGGAGATTATTATTGAAGAAGGCGTTAAAATTGTTTTTACTTCTGCAGGAAATCCGAAAACATGGACAGCATTTTTAAAAGAAAAAGGAATTACCGTTGTGCATGTTGTTAGTTCTGTGAAATTTGCTTTAAAAGCGGAAGCAGCTGGAGTTGATGCTGTAGTTTGTGAAGGTTTTGAAGCTGGCGGACATAACGGAAGAGAAGAAACAACTACGTTTACGTTAATTCCGATGGTAAAAGAACAGGTGAAAATCCCTGTAATTGCTGCAGGAGGAATTGGTTCTGGACGCGGAATGTTAGCAGCTATGGTGTTGGGAGCAAATGGCGTACAAGTTGGTAGCCGTTTTGCTGCAACCAAAGAATCTTCTGCACATAATAACTTTAAACAAACGATCGTCAATGTAAAAGAGGGCGATACCGAATTAACTTTAAAAGAATTGACGCCAGTGAGATTGGTGAAAAACAATTTTTACAACCAGATACAAGAATTATACAAACAGAATCCGACTCTAGAACAAATTAAAGAATTATTGGGTAGAGCAAGAGCCAAAAAAGGAATGTTTGAAGGCGATTTAGAGAATGGCGAATTAGAAATTGGGCAAGTTGCTGGATTGATTCACGAAATAAAATATGCTAAAGAAGTTATTGACGAAATGATGTTAGAATTTGAAGCGGTAAAAAAACAATTCTCATGAGCGGAACAAAAAGAGCAAACATAAACGTTGGAGCAGAAGTAACAGTGGTGCAAAAGAACCATCAAAGAAGTGGTGAACTTACTGAAGGAATTGTAAAACGAATTTTGACAAACTCACCAAATCATCCGCACGGAATTAAAGTACAATTAACTTCTGGTATTGTGGGTAGAGTGAAAGCCATTTTATAAAAAATAGTCATTGCGAGTTTACGAAGTAATCTTATAAATAATAAACAGATTACTTCGTTAGTTCCCAAATTAAGTTTGGGACAAGCCTCGAAATGATGATTTATTCTTGTCATTCCCTTGGAAAAGGGAATCCATACTAAGTAGTTCGGTTTACTAAAAGTTAATGGATTTGTAATATTGTTAGTTTGGATTCTCGCCTTACTGAAACAAGTTCAGCACAAAGTCGCGGGAATGACAAAGTGTTAAGAATGTTGTTTTTTTTAATGAGAGATTGCCATGTCGTTCCTCCTCGTAATGACGTTTTGGTTTGTCAGTTCGAGTGGTTTTTCTGACGGAGGAAGAAAAATTGTATCGAGAACAATTATGAAACGGCTTCTCGATATTATTTTACTCATTTCAATCGTAAAATCACTCGAAGTGAAAATCTGTGTTTATTTTATAATTTTTTTTATCATAATACACATTCAAAAACTCCAATTACTTTGAATGTTAATAATTCATCATCTTCTAATACTATTGTTTTAAAATTTTCAGTAGATAAAGGTTTTAAAAAAATAGATTGGTGCTTCCATCCATCTTCGTCTTTATATTTTTTACTTTCGTATTCCTTAACGGTATAACATGAGCCGAAGTCAGAATCATGAATACTTATACTTTCAACTAAAACAATCTTACCATTTCTTGAACCACCTGAATATTTTCTAAAAAGACAGTAAGAGCCATTAGGAATAACCTTATTCATTGACTCTCCAATAATTTTACAAGCAAATAAATCATCGCTAGGTTTATAATTGTTAGGAATATTAATCCACTTCATATTATCAACTTGTTGCAATGTTCCAAAGTTTCCAGCAGCCACTTTAAGGTCATATAAAGGTATTGCATTTTCAAATGGAATAATATTTTCTGTTATAAATAATTCTTTGATTTGAGGTTTTTCAATTAAATATTTTGGAATAAATGTTTCAAAGTATTTTCGTAGTAAAGGGTCGCATACAAATACATAAGTTCCTTTAATACCTCTAAGCATTATTGTTTTATAAATATTTATGATAAATGCTTTTAATTCTTTTGGATCTTTAATTGATTGTTTTCCATTTTTGTCAAAATAGTTTTCCTCTTTAATAATAATTTCATTGTTAATTGGGTCAAATGAAATTTCGTTTCCGAATATTATACCAGAATAATTTAGATCATAACCTTGAGTTGTGTGGATACATCCAACTTCATTTAATGATTCTTCTGAATTTATCCAATCATTAGATGTGCCATTCCATTTTAACTGGACATTATCAATTTGTATGTCATAAACATCTTTGTTTTTGTTTGATTTCCACTCCCAAGAATAACCAGCTATAAGTCTTGAAAGACCACTTTCATTGTCACGAAGTTTTATTTGTTCTATCATGTCTTCAAGTGAATCAAATAAGGTGAATTCATAATCCTTTGAATTGAATTTATGAGTTCCTTCAGTTGAAAAACAATTTAACATAGAATCAACATGTTTAATGTAAGCATTTCCCCCTTTTACTCTAAATTGAGACTTTAGTTTGAGAATTGAAGTTTTTTTAGATTTTTTAAGTAAATCAAAACTTTCTTTTTTAGTGTCAGAAGGTTTAATAGATTGATTTTCGTCATAGAACAAAATAGTATTCTTTGATTGCATAGTTACCCAATCTAATTCACTAGAATTGTATTTATCAAGGTTTAGTGAAAGACAAGCTTTATCAAAAGCACCGAAATATGCGCCGAGATTTATTCTTCGTCTTAATCTGTGGGATTCATCAACAATGAGTAAGTCATATTTCTGTTTACTTACTTGAGCTGGTCCGATAACCATACTTGCACTTAATCCTTTAATGTTTTTAAAAACTTTTTTTAAAGTAGTTCTAAATGAAGACATTGGAATAACTAAAGCCATTTTTGGGTTTGGAAGAACCGTTTTTATTTGATTAACTAAATCTATGTAAGCCTTTTCTTCTGAGCCAAATTCTTTGAAACTAAAATCTTCTAATTGACTCGATAGCATTTTAAATAGAAAAACTGCAAGTATAGTTTTCCCAGTACCTGCACCACCTTCAACTATTGTGTTATCATGTTTTCCAGTAGCTATATTTTGTAATATTTGAAAAAGCCCTTGGCTTTGTTCATTAGTTAAACTTTTATATGGAGAATATTTAAATAAATCAGAATTATCAATATGTTTGATTGAATGTTTAGAAATACCTTTTGCTCTTAATTGATTCCAAACTGAATTAAAGATATCCCAATAGACCTCTTTTTTTTGGTAATAATTGTGATTTGCAAGACCAATATTACCATTTAGTAAAGAGAACATATTGTCACCAGACATGTATTTAATCAAATTTGACTCAATATCAAGTGTTGCAGATTTATTAAATTTTTCGCTAGTAATTAAATGAACAGCTGTTAGTTTACTTTTGGTTTTGTTTTTTAAATGAGCACCCATTCTAGAATAAGCGTCAGTAGTTTCACCCACATAAGCTGTCTTGGTTTGTCCATCACTTAATATATAAACAAGAGGCCAAAAGTCTTTGGCGAAATGATTAGTGTTTAAGTTCTCAAATATATTATTTTCGAAGTCATAATGATTTATTTTTACTTGAGTAGAAACCATTAAAGTTCATTGTATTTTTTAGCGGTGCCTTTTGCTTTTTCTATTGGATATTTTTCTCCATTCTTTTTGATTTTTTCGAATAAAATCTCTTTAATGTCGAATCCATATTTTTCAGCTAAAAGAAAAGCATAAGCAAAAACATCAGCTAGTTCTTCTTTTATATTTTCTTTATTAGCTTCATCATGTGGTTTCCAAAGGAAATTTTCTAAAAGCTCTCCAGCTTCAATATTAAGAGCAACGGCAAGATCTTTCGGGTTATGAAATTGTTCCCAATCTCTTTCATTTCTAAATTTAATAAGAGCTTCTATTATTTCTTCTGTATCACTCATCTTTTTATTTTTTTTAAAAATAAACCTTACTCCACAGGAATTTTAATATCATATAGTTTACGAGACGCATTATTCAGCTTATTTTCTCGCAACCAAGGGTTGTGCAATTTTAATTCTTTATAGTTGGTACCAAAATTTTTAGCAAACGAAGCAATATTGGTAATTACCGTATCAACTTGTACTGTTTTAGTTTTTGGTAAGGTATATAAATCGTTCTGATCAAAGATAAATCCGTATGCTTTAGGATTCGATAAAACTTCTTTTAGGGCAATAATTCTAAACACATAACGCTCCGTTTCATCTGGCAACAAAACATCGTAATAACTAGTAACTTGTTGTGTTTCTAAACTATTAGCAACACGTGTATTCCCTGCGTTATATGCTGCAGCAGCGAGTGTCCAACTACCAAAACGTTCTTTTGATTTTTTTAAATATTTCGCAGCAACTTCTGTAGATTTTTCAATATTATAACGTTCATCAACATTACTATTAATTTCTAAACCATATTCTTCACCGGTTGCTTTCATAAAATGCCAAAACCCTGCTGCACCGGCAGAAGAAGTTTCATCAATTAAAGCACTTTCTGCAACGGCTAAATATTTAAAATCATCAGGTAAGCCATGTTTTTTCAACAAAGGTTCTAGAATAGGGAAGTATTTATTGGCTCTTTTAATTAACAGCAATCCGTTAGATTGCCAATAGGTATTTACCAACAATTCTCTGTCCATTCGCTCTTTAATATCTAGTTTTTCTAATGGGACTTTTTCTCCGGCTAAATTTAAATATGGAGATAATTTTAACGCTTTAATTTTATAGGTATCGCTTGTGTTTTTTTGCGGGTGAATTTGTGTTGTACTAATTGCATTAATGCAAACAACCGTTACAACGAATAGGCTAATAATTGATAAATATCTTATGAATTTTGTCATGGTAAAAAAATGTTTTTATAAATGTATAAAAAGCATAAGGGTTTAGCAAATTAAAGTTTGTTTAATAGCAGAAGAAATTTTCTTTGCTTTTGTAATAATCATGGTGTGCGTTCCGCTTTCTATTTCTATACAATTTTCGACATATTTTATTGGAAAAACTTCGTCTCTTGTACCATGAATATGTACAATATTTTTTAACGATTCGGATTGTTGCCAATGTAAAACAGCAACAATTGCCCAATTTAAATATTCTGCATTTCTAAAAGACATGTATTTTTTATACTCTTGATATTTCTTTTTTTGATAATCTCCTAAAAACATATTGATGTATGTATCTATATTTTCTATAAATTTAGCAGGAAATAACTTATAAACTTTTGTTTTTTCTACAAGTTTTAAACGTTTTGGAAGTTCTTGATTGTTTTTTATACTAGAGATAATGATAATTTTTTTAACTGAAATGAGTTTACTCATTTCTTGCACCATAACGCCACCAAAAGAAACGCCAATTAAAACAGGGTTTTCGTGAGTAATTTCATCACACATTCTTTGTGCATACGATTCAATAGGTTCATCATTAGAAAGTGGAACTTTCCATTCTAAAAAATGTGATTCAAAAAGGTCTTTGTCTAAAGTTAGGTATTCATATATTTGGCTGTTTGCCGCCATTCCAGGTACAAAATAAATATGGGTTTTAGACATTTTTTAATATAGTGTTAATTACTGTATGAATTTGAATGTTTCTTTTTTGTCATTCCTGCGAAAGTAGGAATCCAAACTTACTCTTTATAGATTCCCGTTTCCACGAGAATGACATTGTTTTTTTCTTTTTTCATTCCGACTGAAACGGAGGAATCTAAACCAATGTTGCTTTTTCTTTCACAAAATCAAATCGGACCAAACCATCTTCGTCAATAGTGGTTAACCTAATTTTGTGAATTGTATTTATTAATTTTGGATTCCAAGGCGATTTTACTTTTACATAATTTTCTGTAAATCCGTTGATATAACCTTCTTTGTTTTTATTTTCAAACAATACGCTGGTTGTGTTTCCTAACTGATTTTCATAAAAAGCTCTACGTTTTTTAACAGATAAACCACGTAACATTTTACTTCGTTTTGATCGTACATTTTTGGGGACAATTCCGTTCATGTTTACAGCTTCAGTATTTGGTCTTTCAGAATAGGTAAACACGTGTAAATATGAAACATCTAGTTCATTTAAATAATTGTAGGTTTCTAAAAAGAGTTCATCTGTTTCTCCTGGAAAACCAACAATTACATCAACACCAATACAAGCATTTGGCATTACTTCTTTTATTTTATGAACTCTATCTGTGTAGGTACTTCGTAAATACCTGCGCTTCATTTTTTTTAATAATTCATCGCTTCCAGATTGTAAAGGAATATGAAAATGAGGAACAAACGTTGTTGAGTTTGCAACAAAATCGATAGTTTCGTCTTTTAATAAATTAGGCTCTATAGAAGAAATCCGTAAACGATGTATTCCAGCTATTTTATCTAATTCTTTTACCAATTCTAAAAAAGTATGTTCGTGTTTTTTATTTCCGAATTCGCCTTTTCCATAATCACCAATATTTACGCCAGTTAACACAATCTCTTTGATTCCTTTGTCTGAAATTTCTTTGGCATTTTGTAAGACGCTCTTCAACGTATCAGATCTAGAAATCCCACGGGCAAGCGGAATTGTACAATAGGTACATTTATAATCGCAACCATCTTGAACTTTTAAGAAAGCACGAGTTCTATCGCCAATAGAATAAGAACCTACATAAAAATTAGCATCTTCAATTTCACAAGAATGTACTTCGCTAATTTCATTTTTGGTTAAATTGTTGATATAACTTGTAACATTAAATTTTTCTGTTGCACCTAAAACCAAATCTACTCCGTTTACATTTGCTAATTCTTCTGGTTTTAGTTGTGCATAACACCCAACGCCAATTATAAAAGCATCTTCGTTTTGTTTTAAAGCCGATTTTACGATTGTTTTAAAACGTTTATCTGCATTATCTGTAACTGAACAAGTGTTAATTACATACACATCAGCTTTTTCATTAAAATCAACACGATCAAAACCTTCGTTTATAAAATTACGTGCAATGGTTGAGGTTTCAGAAAAGTTTAGTTTACATCCTAAGGTATAAAAAGCTACTTTTTTATCTGCATTCATTCTAAAATGACATTATTGAAAAGTGGAAATATGTATAAAAGTTTTCCCAAAATTCGGTAAGTTCGTACTTCATTAAATTACCAAACTGTTTTAAACAGTTTTAACTTTTGCAAATTTACAACATTCTCAATGATATTTGAAACAAATAGATTGCATGTTAGAAAGCTCACAGGATCTGACTTAAATGCATTTCATAAAATGCAAAGTAATCCTTTGGTAATGCAATATACAACCGGAATTATAAAAAAATTAGAAGGTCATAAAATAGAATTAAACGAGTTGATTTCTAAATATTCTCTTGCTGATAATTTATTTTGGATCTATGCTATTGAAAGAAAAAAAGATGCTGCTTTTGTTGGAACTTGTGATTTAGTTAAAGAGGGTAATGATGATGAAATCGGATATCGTTTTTTACAAGAATATTGGAATTACAGTTTCTTATTGAAAAAGTTTAGATGCTATTGTGCAATGGAAAAACAATGTTGAACATACAGAGGTTAGAGAATAGGGTAGAACCAAATGGTATAAAAAACACCAATTACAAATTTGTAAGGTTGAAATAGAATATGGGTTTAACGCCTAATTTATTTTCAAACTTGCTTGAATAGGAAAGTGGTCAGAGTATTTTTCGTTAAATGTTTTAAATTGATTGACTTCAATATCTGTACTTGTTAAAATAAAATCAATTCGCATTGGAAAAGAATAGTTAAAGGTTTTACCAAATCCCTTGCCAGCTTCAATAAATGCATCTTTTTTAGTTGATTTAATTCTTCTATATACCCAAGAATAAGCCGTATTATTAAAATCTCCTACTATTATTTCTTTGCCCTTCCAGTTTTGTTCATGAGCTAAAAATTGTTCTGTTTGTGTGGCTTGTTTTTTAAATGTAGTTTGCAATCTTCCCAATAATTTTTCATTATTTTCTTCGCCAAAATACTCTTTATTTGGGTTTATTTTTAAAGATTCTAAATGCACATTATATACTCTTAAAGTATCATCATTTTTAATGATATCAGTAAAAATAATATTATTAGCACTGTTTTTGAAATCTAATGATCCTGAATTAATAATTTTATATTTCGAATATATGGCTAATCCAAATTTGCTATTTTTACTTTTTGTCTTGATAAACTTATAAGGATATGAAAAACTAATTTCTGGAGAGTGATAAAACTCTTGCAGCACTAAAATATCTGGTGATTTTTCAGTAATAAAATCAAAAGTTTTTTGAGCAAGTTTGGTATCAGAACTCCACTTGTAATAGTTAAACATTCTAACATTATAACTCATTACTTTTAACTCATCATTTTGAGCTTCTTTATGATCAGAAAACTTGTAAAATGGAGAAGAAGTAAACCAACCAATTATCAACACAATTGTAGATATAACAACTTGTTTTTTTAATTTAAGAATCCAATAAATTAAAAAAAGTAGATTTCCAATAAATAAAACAGGAACAAAAAGACTAATTACTGCAAACACTGAAAATGACTTCGGAGAAATATATGGTAAAAGAAAAGAGAGCAATAATAATACAGCAACTAAAGAGTTTGTTAAGAATAGTAAGGTATTAAAAAGTGATTTTTTTTTCATTTATTATTTCCTTGTTTAAATAAAAAATCTTTTTCCTCTTTAGATAATGTATCGTAACCGGATTTGCTGATTTTATCTAAAATTTCATTTATTTTCTGCTGCTTATAAGTGGTATTTGCTTCTTTTTTTTTGGCTGTTTTTTTCGATTTATACACCGTTTTTAGAGGTTTATTTTTTATAGAAAACAAATTTTTGAGTGTACTCCAAATAGCTATTTCTGTATTGCTGGCTTGACTTACATAAAAGAACCCAAATAAAGCTCCGCCAATATGCGCTAACCTTCCTCCAGCATTTCCGGCAGGAATTTGAATAACATCTAATGCAACCCAAATCATTGCTAAATGCCACAGTTTTACAAATCCGATTAAAGGGATTTTAAATTGATGATTCGGAATGTATGTTGCTAGTCCAATAAAAATCGCAGAAACACCCGCAGAAGCGCCAAGTAAAAAGCTATTAGAAACATCATTCGCAAAAGCAGGAAAGAAATTATAACTTAATAGAAATACAATTCCGCCAAATAAAGTTCCAAAAATGTAAAACGAAATAAATTGTTTTGGAGTAAAGTAATTGACAAATAAATTACCAATAAAATACAGCGAAATTAAATTCATTAAAATGTGTATAAAATTTACATGCACAAAGCCATAAGTAATAATGGTCCAAGGTTTTGTGATAAATCCTTCAAAAGTTGCTGGTAAAATAAACCAGTTAGCAATTGAATTGTTAGATTGAAAAAGAAAACCTAAGGTATTAAATATAAATATCAATATAAAAACAGCAATATTGATAGAAATAAATTTCTCTACAATATTGGCATATTTAAATTTGGTTTGTAAGTTTTGTAATAAGCTCATTTATTGTGATCTAAATTGATTTTTTTCCAATACCAAGCGATAATAAATCCAATTATTGCTCCACCAATATGGGCAAAATGTGCTACATTTCCAATAGAATACTTTGTTACTCCAAAGAATAAATCTCCTAATAACATAACTGGGATAAAGTATTTTGCAGCAATTGGAACGGGAAAAAATATCAAGGCTAATTTTGCGTTTGGGAACATCATTCCAAAGGCAACTAAAACTCCGTAAACGGCTCCAGAAGCTCCAACAGCTGGCGTATGATATAAACTATAAAACTGGCTCATTTCTTTATTAGTTAAAGAAATAACAGCATCATTATATTTTCCAGTATCTAAAATTGCTTGTATATCTGTGCCAGTAATACCCATATTTAGCAGTTGTTCATAAACGCCATTAAACTGATAATAATTAACCAATGTATAAATAATTCCGGCACCTAAACCTGCAGAAAAGTAAAAAAATAAAAACTTATTTCTTCCCCACATTTGTTCTAACGGAGTTCCGAATGCCCACAAAGCATACATGTTAAATGCAATGTGCATAAAACTTCCATGCATAAACATATGTGTTACGTATTGCCAAATTCCGAAATTTTCATTTTTAGGAAAATACAACGCAAAGTACTGAGCAATATCTAATTGCATTAATTGCGGAACAGCAAAAAAGATGACGTTAATTATGATTAAATGTTTTATGGCTTCTGTAATTCTACCCATTTTTATCTTTTTTAATGACTATTAAAAATAGCATCAATTTCTTTAATTGTTAATGTTTTAAATGTTGCTTTTCCTGATGGAGCAGCCGATGGTTCTTTACACGAAAATAAATCGTGCACCAAATTTTCTTGTTCTTTACTAGATAATGTTACTCCAGTTTTTATGGCTAAAGATTTGGCAAAAGATTTTGCCATCACATCAAAATGACTAAAGCTAGATTCTGGAACTTCAATTTTCATATCTTCCAATAATTGTTCTAGTAGAAAAGCAATTTCACTTTCGGTAATTGAAGTCGGAATTCCTTTAATAACAACCGATTCATTAGAAATAGATTCAAATAAAAAACCGGTATTTTCTAAGTCGACTTTCATTGCTTCAATCATTTCAATATCTGCTTTTGAAAAAGAAATATGAACAGGAAACAATAATTGCTGACTCATTGCTTCATTTACGGTGATGCTTTCTAAAAATTCTTCATACAAAACACGTTGATGCGCTAAATTCTGATTGATTAAAACCATTCCAGATTTTATGGAACTTAATAAATATTTCTTCTGAATCTGAAACGTTTTTCCTGTTTCTGTTGTTTCTTCTTGATTAAAAAGTTCTTCTTGAGTTTCTGTTTCAGTTTGTTCAATATTAATTTCTGAGGAATCCCATCGATCGCTATTTCTTTTATACGGAAAACGAATTTCTTGCTCTGTATTGTCTGTTTTAAACGGGTTAAAATTTGGATCAACTGTAATTTTTGGAGTAGAAGTAGTGGTTTTTGTATTGAATTTATATGGCGTATCTAAGGTACTATCTCTATTAAAATCTAATACTGGCGCAACATTGTATTGACCTAAACTGTGTTTTACTGTTGCTCTTAAAATGGCATAAATATCTTTTTCATTATCAAACTTAATTTCTGTTTTTGTTGGATGAATATTAATATCTATACTATTTGTTGGTACTTTTAAATATAAAAAATACGATGGATGAGATCCTTTTTCTAACAAGCCATCAAAAGCATTTATAACTGCATGATTTAAATACGAACTTTTTATAAAACGATTGTTTACAAAAAAGAATTGTTCGCCTCTTTTTTTCTTTGAAAACTCTGGTTTTGCAACAAAACCATTTATAGAAATTAAGTCGGTTTTTTCATCAATAGGAACTAATTTCTCATTCATTTTTGCTCCAAAAATTGCTACAATTCTCTTTCTAAGATTGCTTTCTTTTAAGTGATACACTTCATTGCCATTATGATGTAATAAAAAAGAAATTGATGGATGTGCCAATGCAACTCGCTGAAATTCGTCTATAATATGACGTGTTTCTATGGTGTCTGATTTTAGAAAATTTCTTCTTGCAGGAATATTGAAAAATAAATTTTTAACAGAAACACTACTTCCTTTGCTTGTAGATATAAC
Organism: Flavobacteriaceae bacterium; assembly: GCA_041689245.1. GTDB lineage: Bacteria > Bacteroidota > Bacteroidia > Flavobacteriales > Flavobacteriaceae > Polaribacter. Next base: position 34,814 of record JBDNGO010000048.1, read on the forward strand.
GTCTTGTAACGTAATTTTACTTCCTTCAATTTTTATATGTGTTCCTAATTGTTCGTTTTCTTGTTTTGTTTTTAATTCAACATGAGCAATTGCGGCAATAGATGCCAGCGCTTCTCCACGAAATCCTTTTGTGTTGATATTAAATAAATCGTGTGCATCTCTAATTTTAGAAGTTGCATGACGTTCAAAAGATAAACGAGCATCTGTTGGACTCATTCCTTTGCCGTCATCAATTACTTGAATTAGCGTTTTACCAGCATCTTTTAATAGAAATGTTATAGAAGTTGCATCAGCGTCAATTGCATTTTCTAGCAATTCTTTTACAACAGAAGCTGGTCTTTGAACAACTTCTCCTGCAGCAATTTGATTGGCAACATGATCTGGTAATAATTGAATAATATCTGACATCTAATTATCCTAAAAAGAGAGATAAATCAAAATCTATGATGTATAAAAAGATAAGACATAGAATAACAATAATTGCTACTAGGGTTTTATTTACTCCTTTTCCTTTAGATTCTTTCAATTCATCCCACGCACTAACAAACTTCGTTTTTAACCCTTTATTATTTCCAATAGTAGTTCTAAATTGATCAAACCTGTTTTTAATTTCATAAGGATTTCCTTCTCCTTCATAAAATCTAGGTTTGTAGTCGAATTTTTTATTTGTGCGTTTTATAAATCCCATAATTAGTGTAATGAATTAAGATTATTGATTTTTTTATAACAAAAATCAAACCAACGTAATCTCGTAAGTCAAATTTACAGAATAAAAAAGAAGTGGTCAAGTAATGTTAAAAAGTATCCTATTAAAACTGTCTTAATGCTGCCATTTTTACGCCAGCAATAGCACACTCAATTCCTTTGTTTCCAAATTTACCTCCAGATCTATCAATAGATTGTTGTTTGGTGTTGTCTGTAAGCACACAAAAAATAACAGGAACATCATATTTAATGTTCAAATCTACAAGTCCTTGAGTTACGCCTTCACATACAAAATCGAAATGTTTTGTTTCTCCTTGAATTACATTTCCAATAGCAATAATAGCATTAACACTTTGTGATTCTATCATTTTTTTACAACCATACACCAATTCAAAACTTCCAGGAACATCCCAAGAAATAATATTGCTTTCTTCTGCGCCACAATCAATCAACGTTTCGATGGCTCCTTTTTGAAGATTTCTTGTAATCTCTGGATTCCATTCTGAAACAACAATCCCAAATCGAAAAGGTTTCGCATTTGGGATTGTAGCTTTATCGTAATATGATAAATTAGTTGTAGCCATGAAGCTTAGTTTTTAGCAGCAAATTCTGCGCTACTTATATATTTGTCTATATCTCCAGCTTGAAAAGAAGTTGGAAAATCAGATTTTATTCTTTTAAACAACGTTACTGCTTTGCTATAATCATTTAAATTCATTGATAGCTGTGCAGCTTTAAATAAAAATAAAGGAGTTGTGTAGTTGTTCTCTTTTTTTGTAGCTTTTACATAGTAATCTACAGCATCTTTATATTGATTGATGTCTGCAAAAGCATCTCCAATTGCCCCTAAAGCAACAGGTCCAATCCCTAAATCATCCGAAGAAAATTTGCTTAAATGCTCAACAGCTTTATCGTATTGTTTTAATTTTAAATAAGAAAGTCCAGCATAATAGTTTGCTAAGTTTCCTGCTGAAGTACCACTATATATACTAGCAATATCTATAAACCCATATTTTCCATCAGCTCCGTCTAAACCTAAATTTAATAATGAATCTACACCAACAGAAATTGTATTTGCTTCGTTAAAATATTTTCTTGGAAAAGACAATTCATTTGCAGCTTCTTTTTCAGTTGGTTCAATAACATACTTATTGTACCCTAAATATCCTAAAATAGCTACAGCAACAAGCACTAAACCATAAAATAAAGGTTTGCTGTTTTTTTCTATCCATTGCTCAGATCTCGATGCAGTTTCATCTAAAGTATTAAATACTTCTGCAGTTGTACTTTGCTCTTGAGCTTGTTCTCTATTGTCTTTTGGTTTTGATCCTCTTTTCTTGTATGTTGCCATTTCTCTAAAAAAAATTAGTAGGGGCAAAAATAGTTTATTTAATTGGATTTTAAAAACAGATAATTCGCTAAATTTTCAATAATTTGCAATTTCTTACTTAAGAGAATAAGGATACATGTATTTACAAAAAATTTCAGTAGTCAATTTTAAAAATATTTCTTCACAAACATTTGATTTTCAGGAGAAAATAAATTGTTTTGTAGGTAATAATGGCGTTGGAAAAACTAATGTTTTAGATGCTATTTACTATTTATCTTTTGCAAAAAGTTACTTTAATCCAGTTGCTTTGCAGAATATTAAACATGGAGAAGATTTTTTTATGATAGAAGGAAGCTATATTTTAGGTAATAGAGATGAAAAAATTGTCTGTAGTTTAAAAAAAGGACAGAAAAAAGTTCTGAAAAGAAACGATAAAGCCTATGAAAAATTTTCTGAACATATTGGTCAATTGCCGTTGGTAATTATTTCTCCTACCGATAGAGATTTAATAGTTGAAGGAAGTGAAACCAGAAGAAAATTTATAGATGGTGTTATCTCTCAACAAGACAAAGAATATTTACAAAGTTTAATTCAATATAATAAAGTTGTAAGTCAGCGAAATGCATTATTAAAATACTTTGCAGCCAATAGAACTTTCGATGCGTTAAATTTAAAAATTTATGACGAACAATTAATTTCATTTGGAACGATAATTTATAACAAAAGAAAAGAGTTTTTAGAGCGATTTGTACCTATCTTTAATGAAAAGTATCAAACCATTTCTGAAAACAAAGAAACTGTTAATCTGGCGTACAAAAGTCAATTACAAACCATGTCTTTTGAAAAATTATTAACACAAAACTTAGAAAGAGATAAGATTTTACAATATACTTCAGTCGGAACTCATAAAGACGATTTAAGTTTTGAAATAGATAATTATCCAATTAAGAAGTTTGGTTCTCAAGGACAACAGAAATCGTATTTAATAGCCTTAAAGTTGGCACAGTTTCAATTTATTAGAGAACAATCTTCTGTAGTTCCGATTTTGTTATTAGATGATGTTTTTGATAAATTAGATGAGCATCGTGTTTCACAAATTATCGAATTGGTAAATAAAGACGAATTTGGACAAATATTTATCACAGATACACATGCAGAAAGAACGGAAGAAGTAATTAAAAGAAGTAATAAACCGTATCAGATTTTTAAGTTGTAAGCGTCATTACTAGGAAGAATAACAAAATAATCTGTTTATAAATAATGAGATTGCTAAGTTTTTATTAAAAACTTAGCAATGACAAAAAATACACCAATGGCAAAAAGAGAAAACGAAGCTTTTTCTGTAAAAGATTTAATGGGTTCTTTTATCAAAGAAAACAATCTTTCTAAAGGAATGCAAAAACTTAAAATAGAAGAAATTTGGGCAAAGCTAATGGGGCAAGGAGTTGTTTCTTATACTGAGAAAGTGCAGTTACAAAATAAAACTTTGGTGGTTTCTTTGTCGTCTTCTGTTTTACGTGAAGAATTGAGTTATGGAAAAGAGAAAATTATTAAAATGATGAATGAAGAAATGGGCGAGGAGTTGATTTCTAAAATTATGCTTGTTTAAAAAGATGTAATTTCATAAAAAAAACTCGTTGCAATGCAACGAGTTTTTTGTTTAGTTAAGCTGTCCCGTCCTGAAATAGCGATACACAAAAAGTATCCTAATGGAAAAATCACAAGAAGCACGCTACATTAAGCGAACCCAAAAAGACTATTCGATGTCTTTTAAATTAGAAGTTGTACAAGCAATAGAGCAAGGAAAGAC